>JANYJA010000134.1 GCA_025358575.1 Terriglobia bacterium | reverse complement strand
GTGCCGATGCCGCCAGCCAGCCCGGAACCGGCGGTCTGAACGCGTTCTTTCTTCTTGTCGATAAGCCCGAAGTTTACAACCTGCCGCCGAATCCGGAGGTTCCGACGAGGACCGTGGGCCAGGCGTGGGGGGCTGCGGCGGTGGCCTCAGTCGGGATGCTAGTAGCGGCTGCTATCGCGGTGCTGGGTTCGAGGCGAAAATGAGCGGCGCGGATATTACTTACTACGACCGGCCTATGTTGCAACAGCCGGTTTGGATTTGGACCATTCCCGCGTACTTCTTCGTGGGAGGCGCAGCGGGCGCGGCGGCCACCCTCGCGGCTTGCGCCCAGGCTTTCGATTCCCGAGAACTGCGCGGTCTCATCGTCCGGGCCCGCTGGATCGGGGCAGTGGGAGGGGCCTTGAGCGCCGTGCTTCTCATTTCGGACCTGGGACGCAAGGAGCGGTTTCTCTACATGCTTCGGGTTTTCCGTCCTACGTCGCCGATGAGCGTGGGTTCATGGGTTCTAGCTGGATTCGGTGGTGCTACGGCTTCTTCCGCGGTACTGCCGGGCAGATTGGGAAACGCCGCTGGCTACGTCGCGGGTCTGCTTGGGATGCCACTCGCGAGCTATACCGCCGTATTGATCGCCAACACTGCCGTGCCGGTGTGGAAGCAATCGCGGCGCAGCCTGCCAGGCGTCTTTATCGGCTCGGGAATGGTGAGCGCCGCGTCGCTGCTCAAATTCTTGGACCTCCGTCCCAGGGAAGCGCGAGTAGTCCGGGCGTTTTCAATAGCGGGTGGGCTGATGGAAATTGCATCGGTTGCAGCCGTGGACCGAGAGGCGCGTGCGGTCGAGCAAGTCGGGCGTGCACTCAATTCTGGAATCGGTGGCGCGCTTTGGACGGCGGCTAAAGTGCTAAGCGCGGGAGCCTTAATCATTGCTCTGCTGCCAGGAAGATCGAAAAATCAGCGTATCGCCGCCGGAGTCGCCGGATCGCTAGCGTCGCTCTGCACCCGCTTCGCTTTGTTTTATGCAGGGAAGCGATCGGCCCGCGACCCGCGCGCGTCATTTCACCAGCAACGGCAACTGGGGCTGTCGGATCGTATGCAAGAAGTCCAAGAAAAGTGACACACCTTCGACGTTTCTGGTGTATTCTCTTCTAGTCCGCAATGTTTTACGGTTTTTTCTGACTTGGCGGAACTCCACGGAGGCTGTAGAAAAGAAGATGAAAATCACTCGTTCGTTCCTGACGACCGCAATGGCGGTTGTTTTCGCGTCTGTAATTGGCACGCAGTCACTGCGCGCCGATGACATTACCGCAAGCGCTCCTACCATCTCGGCGGTCACAGCCATGCCTGCGATCGGAGATCTGCCTTCAGGGTTCCCTGGTCTTGAAATCGGCATCATCGGCGTCGGCGCTCCCATCACGGGTGTTCCCTGCTTCAGTTGTCCAACGCCTGGCAGTCTTACCATCACGACCCCGTATTCGGTCGTCACGCATGGCACTCCGTTCCAGGCTTTCTTCACCGTTCAGCTCACCAGCGTTTCGGGAACCGGTCCGGTCACATTGGAGTTAATTAAGAACAACGTGGTCATCTACAAGGCGACTGGAAGTCTCACCTTCAACCCGAATTCCCTCTACATTGTGAGTTCTGGCGGAACAGTTCCGAGCGTCTTTGGTCCGGTAGTGTACGCCGTGACGATGACCCTCGGCACCAGCACGGTTAGGAGCTCCAGCTTAATCTACATTCAATAGCTTGTTTTCAATTCGGCGGGTCCGGCGCACCGCGTCGGCCCGCCTCTTTTTTCCCTTCCCCGCGTTTTCTCCCCAAAACAATAAGCTACATTAGGAAGTCGCATGAGCAATGCCATCGCAGTTCAGGATTTGCACAAATCCTACGGTGATTTCGAGGCTGTGAAGGGCCTCGACTTTGAAGTGCGGACCGGGGAAGTCTTCGGTCTACTCGGCCCCAACGGTGCCGGCAAGACTACCACTGTCGAAATTCTGGAAGGTCTGCGCCAACGGACATCGGGTGACGTGCGCGTGCTCGAGTACGATCCCGACCGCCAGAAACAAAGGCTCAAAGATCGAATCGGCGTCTGCCTTCAGGCTACCAACCTCCCCGATAAAATGACCGTTAAGGAATCGCTGGAATTGTTCGCGGCGTTCTACACCAAGACCGTGGATGGCGATCAACTCCTCAAACGGCTGCAACTCTGGGATAAGCGCAACAGCGGCTACGCCACTCTTTCCGGCGGACAAAAACAGCGCGTAGCGCTAGCGCTCGGGCTCATCAACGATCCCCAGCTGCTGTTTCTGGACGAGCCAACCACCGGTCTGGATCCGCAGGTGCGCTTGGAAATTCGCGACCTCATAGAGGAGCTTCGCAAAGAACATCGGACGATCGTGATGACCACTCACTACATCGAGGAAGCCGAGCGCCTTTGCGACCGAGTGGCCATCATGGACGCTGGAAAGATCATCGCTATCGGCACGCCGCGCGAGTTGCAGGAGAAAAGCCTCGGGCAATCGACCATTGAAATTATCTGTAATCGGACGCTGGATGCGGCCGCATTTCCAGCGTGGCCGGACGCGGCGTCCACTAAACTTACCACCGAAGGCAGAGGGATGCTGGTGGTGTCTACGCGCCCGGCTCGCACGCTAGTCGACATTGTGAAGTGGGTGGATCAGCAAGGGCTTGAGCTGGAAGACGTGCATTTGAAGCGGCCCACGCTGGAAGACGTGTTCATCGAGTTGACCGGCAAAAAATTGCGCGAGTAACGAAAGGCATTTTCCGATTTCATGAAATCTTATCTCGCATTAATTAAGATCGACCTAAAACTCGCCATGCGCGCGCGCTCGGTCATTTTTTTCAACTACCTGTTCCCGCTGATTTTCTTTTTCGTCTTCGCGCAGTCGTTTCACGCTGAACAGGGTGGTGCCATCACGCAGGTTTTCACCATGGTCGCGGTGATCGGGATCCTGGGTAACGGCCTGTTCGGCGCGGGCATGCGCGCCGTGCAAGAGCGCGAAACCAACGTGCTTCGCCGTTACAAGGTCACCCCAATATCGCCCGCGCCGCTGCTGGTAGCTTCGATGACCACGGGCCTGCTTCTGTTCCTGCCTTCCATTTTGTTGCTTTTAGTTTTATCCAACCGGCTCTACGGCATGGCGATCCCGCCCAATTTCATCTCCGTACTGCTATTCGTCTGCGTCAGTTGCGTGGCCTTCCGCTCCATCGGATTGATTCTGGCTTCTGTCTGCAACTCCATGCAGGAGAGCGCCATTCTGGTTCAGCTCTTCTACCTTCCGATGTTGTTTCTTAGCGGCGCCACGCTGCCGGTGAGCATGTTCCCCAACTGGCTGCTCAACGTGACGCAGTTTGTGCCGGCGACGTATCTCGTCACCGGGCTGCAAGGAATTCTGATGCGGCAAGAGACCTTTTTGCAAAATTGGAAATCCGTCAGCGCTCTGATTTTGACCACGCTGGTCGCGCTTTTTATCTCGATCAAACTGTTCCGCTGGGAAAAGGAAGAGCGCCTCCGAACCTCGTCGAAGCTTTGGCTCATAGCCGTGCTTCTGCCTTTTGTCCTGATGGGAAGCTATCAAGCCTATAGCAAGGAAAACGTGGTTGAAACCAAAATAGTCAACCGCCAGCTTAGCCGCAGCCGGACACGTCTGATTCGCGGCGCGCGCATTTTCGTGGGTGACGGCCTTGTAATTGAAAACGGCGCCGTACTGGTCAAAGACGGCAAGATTGCAGAGGTCTACCAAGGAAACATCCCCGACCCGAAAACCGTGAATGCCGAAGTGGTCGAGGCTGCGGGCAAGACCATTTTTCCCGGCTTGATTGACGCCCACGTCCATCTGGCGGCCCCGGGCGGTTTTTACGAATCGACCGACTCGTACATGCATATCGACAAGAACATGCAGCGCGAACTAGCGGCGTACTTATACAGCGGCGTTACGGCGGTGAAGAGCGTTGGCGATCCCGTGGATACTTCGCTCAAAGTGCGTTCGATGGTGAATAGCGGGCAGCTTCTCGGCGCGGAATTGTTTATTTGCGGGCCGCTATTCACCACCGAAGGCGGTCACGGCACGGAGTATTCCAAGCAGATGCCGGAGAGCGCGCGTGCCCAATTTAATGCTCAGTTTGTGCGGCTTCCGAAAACTCCCGACGAAGCCCGGCAGCAAGTCGACGCGCTGAAGAAGCAAGGCGTGGATGGCATCAAAGCTATTTTGGAAGCGGGGGTAGCGGGCGCCGTTTTCAATCGCCTTGACATCGAAGTATTGCGCGCCGTCGCCGCCGAAGCACACGCGCAGGGATTGACGATCGTGGTGCACACCGGCGACAGCAAAGATGTCGCGGACGCTTTGAACGCGGGCGCCGACGGCATTGAGCATGGCTCGTTTCGAGATGCGATTCCCGAAGCACTGTTTGCGCAGATGGCCGCGAAACACGTGACCTTCGATCCGACGCTGAGCGTGGTCGAGGGCTTCACCAATCTGGGCAAGGGGAATTTGGAAGGTTTGGGCCGTTCCCTGGTGCAGCAAGTCGGACCGCCGGAACTGCTCGCCGGGACACGCAAGATGCTTCAATCGACGCAAGCCGCCGCGTACAGCGACCGGATGAGCAAATATCCGATGAGCCTCGATCTGGGCAAGCAAAATCTGATGGCGGCCTATCGCGCGGGTGTGACGCTGCTCACGGGCAGCGACGCTGGCAACCCGCTGGTGGTCCACGGACCTACAGTTCAGCGCGAACTAGAGCTGTGGGCTGCTGCCGGAGTGCCGAATGGGATGGCTTTAAAAGCCGCGACTAGCGCTGGTGCAGCATTGCTAGGCGCTGGTAAGCGATTCGGTCAGGTGCGCAAAGGCATGGAAGCCACGCTGCTGATTGTCGATGGCAACCCGCTGCAGGATATCCAGGCTATGGAAGCGATCTCGATGGTTTTCCTGAAGGGCGAGCGAGTCGACCGGTCCGAGTTGTTTTCGCAGGAGTGAAACTATTTCCGCACTGTTGGATAAGCGATCCCCAACTGCTCAAGGTAAGTTTTGTACCGCGCGGGGTCGTAGTAATTTTTCTTCAGAAGCGGCGCGAACTTTTCCATCTTCTCGCCATTCAGCTCAATAGCCGGCTGGTCGTTCGGCCCAATCAGCGGCTCGTACTTCACATCCTTGGTCTGCACATCGCGAAAATAGCTCCACGCGCCTTGCACCATTTCCGGCTGTAGCAGGAAATCAATCGCCGTCATGGCCTGCACCTTCGCGGCAGCCGAAGCTCCCTTGTGTGCAATCGGAGTTGCCATTGCAACAGCGCTAGGCCAGCTGTGACCGGGCAAGTTTGGAATGTTGGCCGGGTAGTATAGATAAACGGTCGGCACGTTCCAAGAGATATCGGCGATATCGTCCGTAGCCCCGCCGCGTGGTTCTTTCGGCGCTTCGAGTGGTTTTACTTGGTGCTTCAGGCCTTCTTGCTGAACCCCGATTTCTTTTTGCAGGGCATGGGCCAGGGTTTGATCGGCGTCGCTCCACTCAGGCATTCCAACCGCCTCGATGTTCTTTTGCTGCACTTCGGCGATCACCTTATTGAAGTGCTCCGGCCATGCCGAACCCACCACGCGATAGTCGAACGTGGTGCCCGTTTCCATAGCGGCTGCCTTCGCCATGGTGTTTCCCAATTCAAACAGTTCCTTGATATGCGCGAAATCGAGTTCGCGGAAGTAATACCAAACCGTCGCTTCCGATGGAACCACGTTGGGCTGATCGCCGCCATTTGTAATCACGTAGTGCGACCGCTGCTCCGGGCGCAGATGTTCGCGCTTGAAGTTCCACGCAGTGTCCATCAATTCAACCGCGTCCAGAGCGCTCTTGCCCTGCCACGGCGCAGCGGCCGCGTGCGCCGCCAAACCGTGAAAGTTGTACTGCACCGAAACCAGGCCGCTGTTCTTTTCGCCCTGACCGTAGCTGGTAGAGAAATCCGAGCCCACATGGCACCCAAGCACTAGATCGACATCGCGGAATAGACCGGCGCGCACGTAGAAGGCCTTCGAACCCAAAAGTTCTTCAGCCACCCCGGGCATCACGCGGATCGTACCCGCGAGACGGTTGTGTTCCATTAACTTTTTTAGAACCAGCGCCGCGGTGACGTTCACCGCCATCCCGGAGTTGTGGCCTTCGCCGTGGCCCGGAGCTCCTGCCGTGATCGGATCGTGATATGCCACGCCTGGCTTCTGCGAGGCTTTGGGGATTCCGTCGATGTCGGTCATGAACGCAATCACCGGCTTCCCCGACCCATAGCTTGCCACCCATGCAGTCGGGATTCCGGCAACGCCGCGTTGCACCGCGAATCCACCGTTTTCGAGTATTCCAGTGACGTACCGCGAAGTCTCGACCTCGTGGAATCCAAGCTCCGCGAAGCTGAAGATCTGGTCGACCATCTGCTGCGTCAGAACACGTTTCTGGTCGATTTCTCGGACCGCCTGCCGCTTGAACGCATCCGCGGCCGGTTGAGCGGTCAGGGATCCCGCCAGCAGGGAAAAGGAAAGCGCGCAACACAAATTGGGCATTGGCCGTAGTATAGCCGCACCCAATCCAGGCCGCTGTTACGGCGTGGCGACAGGGAAGGTAACGATGTTACTGACGAAGTTTTGTTGCGCGATCGTCAGCTGCGTCTTAGGATCGGTTGTCGCCGATGAGTTCAACTGGAAATAGATCCGATAAAGACCCACGGTGCCGGGAACGAAACCCGTTGAGAGGATGTTGGCAGTTTTTCCGTCCGCCAGAATAGAATCCACGGGAACCGCCGGGGGATTCTGAGTGCCTGAAAATATTTTGCCGGTATCGGCACCCGCCGGCGGATTTGTAACACCCAAGCCGGTGGCGTAGATATAGAGAACCTCGCCAGGCGTGGCAGGGTTGTCCGATGTCACGCGCGTATCGGCGGTGCTGGCGCAACATAGCGTCGAACCAAGCGCGCTAACCACCACCACCGCGCTCGTGCTTACCGATGCCGAGTAAGAGATCCCATTTCCCGCACTTCCCGCTTTGCGCGCTTGCAGCAGTATCCGCGTGAAGACGTTCTCGGGCGTCGCACTCACATCGGGATCAACGTTTATCGCAGCAACCAAAGCATCGCGAACGGTCGCCAGTGTGTCCGTAGCCTTCACGGTATAGGTGTAAGTGCGTCCGTTGACGATGACCGTCGCTATGTCGCCCGCTTTGATCACGCCATCCACGGAGAGCACGCCCGAAGCGTTGCCGTAAGCATGGAACACCAGCCCGGGACGGGGATCGGATCCGTCTTCGGCAAAGATTCCAGGATTTTCACCCACGATGGATATCGCGATCGGAGTGGAAACGGTCGATGTGCCGTCGTTGTGAATGGTTCGGACATAGGCACTCGCGCTGGTTCGATCCTGAACTTCGAACGGAAGCTGCGCGTTGATTTGCGTCGGCGAGACATAGAGCAGCGGCGCGCGCATGCCGTCGATATATAGCTCCGCGCCGCCGAGTTGTGTAGGCAAATATGCCTGGGAAAAGTCGGCGATTGCCGTAGTGTCGCTCAGGGCCGTTCCATTGATAGAGATCAATGTGCCCGGGGCAACCTTCGCGGCGTCGGCGAGATTGATAGCCAGATTGGCTGCGAGCGCCTTCGCGGTAATGGTCGCACTTGTGCTGGTCGCAACCGAATAAAGTACGCCCGTGCCGCCAGCGCCACCCTTTCGAGCCGTCAGCACAATGCCCTGTGTAACCGTGTTTGGGAGCGCAATCACATTCGGATCGCCCGGCGACGCGTTAATCAAATTCACTAGCGAAGTGATCACGTTGATGAAAGCGTCGTTCTTGACGACCGTGTACTTGTAGTCTTTACCCGCGATAGTGATGGTGACGGTGTTGCTCTCGGTCAGCGTGCCGCCTAGAGTGACACCGCCGATTGCGAAGATTTCGCGGCTAGCGGCATTGCGGACCCCATTCACCGGCACATTGGCGTTGCCTACTGAATACGCCACGATGCGCCGGTTGAAGGCATCGCTCACGAAAAGGTTGGTTCCGTCCCATGCCAGGGAAGAAGGCGTCGCAAAAGAGTCCACGTCGGAAGTGCTGACATCGGCATTCGCATTGGGTTGGCCGATTACGAAGTCGGCCTTCGCGCCGTTGGTCGTTGGGACCATCGAGTAGATCAAAACCCGGTCGTTTCCGCCATCCGCAATAAATAAGCGAGTGCCATCGGAAAGCGCAAAACGCGGGAACGAGAGCGTGGCTTCGCAACGCGAGGGATAGGTGGCCTTGCTGTTGGCGTCGAGCACTCCGGTGGCCGGGCACAGCGCGGTGGCGTTGTTATTGACGGAGCTAACCAAGTCGGGCTGGCCCAGGGCCAAATCCGCTGACGCCTGATTCTGCGTCGGGATGCTACTCCAGATCAGCACCCGGTTATGTCCCAGATCGGCAACGTACAAGCGCTGCCCGTCGGAAGTCACGGAGGTCGGGCTGAGAATCGTGTTCGCCTGAGCGGGCACGCTGGCCTTGGTGATATCGGTTTCCACGAACGTCTTAAAGTCTTTTTGCCCCAGAACCACATCCGCAGCCGCGCCGTTTGAAGTCGGGATGGAGTTATAAATGAGCACCCGGTTGTTCTGCGTGTCCGCGACAAACAACTTTCCATTCTGAATCCACACGCCCTGGGGGCCGCGCATCGATTTTTCATTCGGGGGAATGGATACCTTGTTCTTCGTGAAATCGGACTGACCCACCACGACATCGGCAGGCTGATTGTTGCTGACCGGAATCGATTTCCAGATCAAAATGCGGTTGTTGTTGGTGTCCGCGACTACCAGCACGGTGCCGTCCGACGCCACGGCCGTCGCGGCCCGCATGCCGGATTGGGTCAGCGCCACATTCGTTGTTGTGAAATCTGGCTGTCCCAGCACCACGGTCGCGGCACCGACGCACACCGGGCAAGTGGATCCGTTACCCGGCACAAATCCGGCGAGTGGCGGCAGCGAGCTTGACAAATTCCCGAACAGAAGCACGCGGTTGTTCGCCGGCGTCGCGCCGAAGGAGTTGGAGTCGGCCACGAATAGCGTGTTATTGGCATAAGCGATTCCGCCCGGCGCCCCAAGAATGGTATTGCTGGCACCGGAATCAGCCTGAGTAAAATTCCGCTGTCCGATTAAAAGGCGCGGCGCTTGTCCCGTATTGAAATCGGCTGCCACGCAGGCGGACGCAGCCAGAAAAAAGACACAAAAGTACTTCATGATTGGAAGGGCATTTCGACTTCTCTAATTTGAATCCTTAGTATAACAACCCTGGTTGGACGGTTCTGGATCGGCCTCGGGTTTCATCGTTCTCCCAAAGTTGCCTGCTACACTGGCGAAATGTCCAAGGCTCCGCTCGCGCTCGAAGTCGCGCCCGCTGACGTAAAGCGCCGTCTAGACGCAGGCGAACCGCTTCGTCTGATTGACGTGCGCGAGCCATTCGAACGCCAGATCGCCAGCATCGAGCCCTCGCGCCTGATCCCCATGAACACGGTGCCCCAACACCTCGCTGAGTTGGACGATGACGGCTCCGGCTACATCGTCTTTTGTCACCACGGCGTGCGCAGCCTGAGCGTTGCCAACTGGCTGCGCCAGCAGGGAATCGAAAACTGCCAGAGCATGTCCGGCGGAATCGACCAGTGGAGTCTTCAAATCGACCCTTCGGTTCCGCGATACTGATTTCATGGAAATATTGACGCTGGTTGCAATCGGGCTGATCGCGGGAGTGCTGGCCGGAATGTTCGGCATTGGAGGCGGACTGGTCATCGTTCCCGCTCTGCTGTATCTGATGAAAGTTAAACAGGTGGAGGCCATTGGCACCTCACTCGCGGCCCTCATTCCCCCCGTCGGTTTATTAGGCGCGATGGAATATTACCGGAATGGCTACATGAACATCCGGTTCGCCGCCATTATAGCCGCCGGATTATTCGTCGGCGCCTACTTCGGCGCGCGAATTTTAATCCCCATGGATCCGGTCCTGGCCAAGCGCCTGTATGCGGTGTTTCTGCTGGTGATCGGCGTCCGCATGTTGGCTTTCAAGTAGCCCCTATTTGCCTGCGTTTTTCTGATTTCCGTCTACCTTCTGATTGGCGAGCAGCAGCCGCACTTCGCCCAGGCGGAAGCCAAATAGTGCGCCCAGCGTGCTCGAGATGCGGCTTCGAAGGCCTGTGAGAAACCCGAAATGCTTACCCAGGTAGACGGCGGTACCGATCGCGCGGTCGGCCGCCGCCTGCGAACCCGTGGTTTCTGCGACTCCTGGATGATGCACGGCGCGAGCCGAAGACAATACCAGGATTTTCTTCCCCGCTCTGCGCATCTGCGCGCATAGCTCCAGGTCGCCGCCGTAGTCCCCATAGCGCTCATCGATTTGCCGGAGCGCTTTTAGGAAAAAGCTCCGAACCATCAGGGCCGCACCGCTGACGCAATCAGCCTCCGCCTGGCCGCTCGGCTCCCACGCGGGATGCGGGGCCGACGGTTTGGGCATCGCCGTCACCTGGGGCTCCGGATGTCCGTCCTCATTTACAAGCAAGGGAGCAACCGCCCCGACTTCCGAGCGATTCTCCAGCACCGAGGCAAGCTGAGTCACCGCGTCCGGCGCGATCTCGACATCGGCGTGAAGAAACAGCACGAATTCGCCCTCCGCGCTGCGGATTCCCAAGTTCAAAGCCTTGGTGCGCCCAAAATTGCGCGGCACGCGGATGAAACGAACATCAGGGTAGCTCGATTCCAGGTCGGCACTCCCGTCGGTCGAGCCGTTATCCACAACAATAACCTCATGCCCGCGGCCCAATCGATCCAAGCATCGGCGCAAGTGTGAAATGCAGTTGCGAGATATTACAATTACGGAAATTCGTTGCGGCGGCGGCGATTCCGGCTCTGGGGTCAAGCCGTCATTCTACAGTACGGTTGTTACGCGTCCGTTACCGGCTTGGAATTGACCGCTTTACTCTCACCCTTCCGCAACCAGCCCCAGACCGACCAAACACTGCCGACGATCGAGACTATCACTAGCACGATCATGGAGTCTTGGACCAACGGCGATTCCATCAAGTGCAGAATTTTGCGCCCGAATACCACGGCCAATGTTGCCTCAATACAGAACCGAACCAGGCGGCTCACAGCTATCACGCTTAGCAGCTTCCGGCGTGGGAACTGCATCGCCGCCGCCGCTATCACGAACGGGGTGAAGGGAAACGGCGGCGGCAAGATGGAGGCCACCGCGAGCGCGAAGCCACCGCGCTTCTCGACCTTACCCTTCACGAACTTCAGTTGCCGCGGTGATAGCCGCTTCTTGAGACCCTCCTCGCCGCCCTTGCGGCATACCCAGTCCGTTAAGAAGCATCCGATCACTGACCCGAGCGTCGCCATGCCAGCGTAATAGAGCATGCGCTCATGGTGCCGGGCGGCCAGCGCAATGATGAGTAGGTCGTTACCCAACGGAAGGAACAAAAAGGAGGAGTCCAGGACGCCCAGAAAAAGAAGCCCGAAGCCGCCAAGCGATGCAAAAAATAGAGCTAAATGTCGAAGTAGGACCTTCACGCGCTCCCGGTTTTATTGATGCAGCTCTACTTAATCGAACAGTGAGCCAGCCCGCGCTTTTCCAGATACTGCTGATGATAATCTTCAGCGTCGAAAAACTCCGAACCCTCGGTAATCTCAGTGACGATCGGCTTGCGAAATTTTCCAGCCGCTTCGAGATCCGCCTTCGATGCCCGCGCCGCTGCCTCTTGCTCCGGGTTGTGGAAGTAAATCGCCGAACGGTACTGAGTGCCGACATCCGGACCCTGCCGGTTCAGAGTGGTCGGGTCATGATTTTCCCAAAAAACCTGAAGCAGTCGATCATACGACACCTTGGCGGGGTCGAATGTAACCTCTACAGCCTCCGCGTGACCGGTACGCCCCGAGCAAACGTCCTTATAGGTTGGATTCACGAGCTTCCCGCCGCTGTATCCGACTTTGGTCGAGATCACTCCAGGCACGTTTCGGAACTCCGCCTCAACGCCCCAGAAACAGCCCGCTGCGAATGTCGCTTTTTCCATGTAAATCGCTCCTTCCACTAGTATAGAAACAGGAGTGACTTCATGACTGTCCGCTTAGGGCTTTTAATCGCAATCTTCGTTGGACTCACGGGCATTGCGTGCTCGCCGGCTGACCAACGCAAAGCCGAACGGGATATGGACGAAGCGCGGCGCAAGGTCCAACCGGCTCTGCACGAGGCCGCGAACGAGGCCAAAAAAGATGCCAAAAGGGCTGCCGAAGCGATCAAGCGCGAAGCGAAGGATCTAAAGCGAAAGGCTGAAGCCGATCGAGACGGCTCCAAGTAAGGCCGGGTTAGAACACGCGCGGCGGCTGTCGTTAAACTCCAACAAGTTGGCGGTAGCCCTTTACGACAGCGTTCTGGAACTCCCATGCGTCGGGATCGTCGCGCGCTGGCTGCCGATCGTATTCCAAGATGTATGTGTGGCCTTGAAAGAGAGCCCGAGCGGCCAGCCTCGGCCCGTTTTCGGCAAACCGCGGATACTTTTCCAAACCCGCCTGAAGCGCCTTGCGAGCAAACTCCGGATCAATCTCCATTTGTTCATGGTAGGCTATGGCCCATGACGGCCGAAGAGAGCGCAACCCGATTTTGGACCCGCTTCGCATCTCTTCAACTCGTCGACTATAGTTATCTCTACCACCGCCAAAGGAAAAGCCATGAAACGAAATTTACTCGCAGCCGCTCTGTTCTGCGCAATGACCGTGCCCGCAATGGTTGCCCAAGACGCCGTTGTGGAAGGCAAAGTGAAAAACCGTAAAGAACGCCGGCAAGCGCGGATCGCTCAAGGCGTGAAATCCGGCAGCCTAACGCCCGGCCAAGCCGAGGGCCTGGCACACAAAGAAGCCAAGATCAATCGTGAAGTGGCGCGCGATCGAGCAGTCAATGGAGGCCCACTCACCGCGAGGCAGAAAGCCAAAATTAATCGGCAGCAGAATAAGGTAAGCGAACAGATCTACGACAAGAAGCACTAACGGCGACCTTGGGGACGGGTTTAACCGCTCCCCTCAATCGTCAAGCAGTGCGAAGATTTACGTCTCTCGCGTCGCTCGCGTATTCTTTGGGCATGGCAATCCATGCGACGACATAACCGACGAAACCGATCCCTGTTCCGAAGGCGATTATAAGCCACATCACTCTCATCAAAGTGATATCGCAATCAAAGTAACGCGCAAACCCCGCGCAAACTCCCGCAATTTTCTTCTGATCCATCAATCGCGTCAAAGGACGCGGCGATCGGTAAATGGGTGCCGCAACAGGAGCAACGGTGGACTGGCCGCACTTGGCACAAAAGCTATCTTCTTGCGACAACGCGACGCCACAACGGGTGCAAAACATAATCTATCGTCTCCATGATAGATTACGCACTCTCGAAATCGAAAGTTCGTTCGTTAGCGATTTACAGTTGACAAAGTTTCCGTCCCATGCGCGACGCTGGTGAATGCTGGAACCGCATCACCAACCCGCATGCCCTGCCAGTCGTAGCCAAATTCTTTGCCACAATCAAGACACACAACATACGTGCCTTTCGCCGTGCCGCTAGAAAAACCGGACTTCTTCGCCGGTGTGATCGGAAAGCTGGTGCGTTTGTGACTGCAACCAAAAAGTGAATTCAGAAATGAGTCGATCATAAAATTTTCTCTCCCGCCTTTACATAGATACTTGTGAAGCCTATCTGGATTCCGTTACTGCAATTCAATAACCAGGAAGGAAACACAATGTAAAGGCTTCTTAATTCAAGCCCACTAGGTACTACGCCAGCCGGGATGCGATGGATTGCGCAATCAGCTTGCCGTGGAAGCGCCCATTCTCAATAAAAATCTCATTGGTGTGCATCCCGGCAACAATAACTCCCGCCAAGTACACGCCTTTTCTTTCACTCTCTAGCGTTTGTGAATCAGTACGTGGCCGCAAGCTTTTGGGGTCGAGCGTAATCCCGGTTGCGTTTAGGAATTCCCAGTCCGGGCTGTAGCCTACCAATGCGAACACGAAGTCATTCCGCAATGAAACTTGCCCGTCGGGCGTATTCAAAGACACCGACTCCCGCTCGATCCTTTCAATGCTCGAATTGAAGTAGCCTTTGACTTCTCCGTTCTTCAACCGGTTTTCAATATTGGGTTTAATCCAATATTTCACCTTTTCGGAAATCTCGCTGCCGCGATGCACCAGGGTAACGCGCGCGCCCGTCCAGAAGAGCTCCAGCGCCGCGATGGCCGCGGAGTTCTTTGCGCCTACCACAATCACGTCATTGTCAAAATAAGGATGCGCCTCGCGATAATAATGCATTACCTTTGGTAACCCCTCGCCCGGTACGTTTAGCAGGTTGGGCACATCGTAATAGCCCGTGGCCAGAACCACCTTCCGGGCAGTGTAGACTCGTGCACACCCGTGCCGATCCGTGGTCGTGACCGAAAACTCGCCATCATTTCCGGAAATTTTGTCCACGCGCTCGTACTGATGAACATTTAAGCCAAAATAGTCGGCCACGCGACGGTAATACTTCAACGCTTCCGTGCGATTCGGTTTATCGTTCAAACTCGTCATCGGAATGTTGCCGATTTCGAGCAATTCCGGTGTTGTAAAAAACACCATATTCGTGGGGTAATGGTACAGCGAATTTACCACGCAGCCCTTTTCGATCAGCATGGTCTTCAGGCCGCGCTGCTGCAATTCGATGCCGCAGGCGAGCCCTGTAGGGCCAGCGCCAACGATCACTACGTCACACGGCGTCACAACCGGCTCTCGACCAACTTGTAGACTTCCTCCAGCGCGTTCCCAAGCCCAGCCGCATCCTTGCCGCCGCCTTCAGCCATATCCGGACGTCCGCCACCCTTTCCGCCCACCGCCTGCGCCACGGAACCCACCAGTTTGCCAGCTTGGACCTTCGCCGTTAGGTCCTTCGTGACCGCCGAGACGATGGACACCGCACCATCTTCTGCCGACGCCAGCACAATCACGGCCGACTTCCACTTGTTGCGCAGCGAATCCGCCAGCGACCGGAGCTGCTGCCGGTCCATGCCGTCGACGCGCGCCGCCAGAACCTTCGCGCCGTTTACGGATCTCGCCTGCGCTTCAAGGCCCGCCGCCGCCGATTGCGCCAGTTTCTGCTTGAGCTGGTCCACCTGCTTTTCAAGCGAGCGCTGATTCGCCAGCACGCGTTCCACTTGCTCTACCAGTCCGGGCTCGGAGATGCGGATCATCTGCGCGATTCGATGCAGCGAATCCGTCGCGCTCTGGTATTGCTGCACCGCGGCATCCCCCGTGATCGCCTCGATGCGGCGAACTCCAGCGGAAATGCTGCCCTCGTTCGCAATTTTGAAAACGCCGATATCGCCGGCCCGATTCACATGCGTGCCACCACAGAGTTCCTTGCTGAAGCCCGGGATTGAGACTACCCGCACCTGATCGCCGTATTTCTCCCCGAACAGCGCCATGGCCCCGGTAGATAGGGCCTGCTCGATCGGAAGAACATCCGTGGTGACGCCCGCGTTGGCGCGGATCTGCTCATTCACGATGCGCTCGATTTCGAGAATTTCTGACTGGTCCAGCGCCGAATAATGGGTGAAGTCGAAGCGCAGCCGTGGCGGTTCGACGACACTGCCCGCCTGCTTCACGTGGGTCCCAAGCACCTGGCGCAACGCCGCGTGCAGCAGGTGCGTCGCCGTATGATTTCGCATGGTCGACTGCCGCGCGATTTGGTCGACCTCAGTTCGCAACTCGTCGCCGGTGTGGATGGGAGCGAGCGTCTTGATCCGGTGCACGGTTAGGCCTGGAACTGCCGGATAGGCGCTTTCCACCACTGCGACGGTTTCTCCGGATGCCGAATAGAGCGCCCCGCAGTCGCCGACTTGACCACCCGTCTCCGCGTAAAAAGGCGTCTGATCAAGCACCAACTCCGCTTCGATTCCGGCGTCGAGATGATCCCTCAGTTCTCGGTTCACCAGAAGCCCCAAAACCCGTCCGTTCGCCGACAGTTGGCCGTAACCGAGAAACTTCGTGCGCCCTTGCCGGAGCAACTCGGCGTAACCGGGCGCGACCGCTGTCTTATCGGATCCCCGCCAGCTTGCCCGCGCGCGTTCGCGCTGCTGCTGCATCTCGGCGTCGAAACCATCGCGGTCCAGAGTGATGCCGCGTTCGCGGGCCATCTCCTCCTGCTCGTCCAAGGCCAGCCCGTAACTGTCGTATAGCTTGAACGAAACTGAACCCGGCAGCACTGTTCCGGTCAGCGACTTCACTTCGTCCTGAAACACTCGCTCGGCCACCAGGAACGTAGTCGCGTAGCGGTGTTCTTCGTCCTTCACCACTCGCGCCACGCGCGGCACGCTTTCCATCAACTCTGGATACGAAGGCCGCATCAACTCAGCGATAAACCCAGTAAGTTTATAAAGATACGGATCTTCGCGCCCAATCAGCCGCGCATTCCGCATCGCCCGACGCATGATTTTGCGAAGCACGTATCCTCGCCCTTCATTGGATGGTGTCACGCCATCGTGGATCAGAAAAGCGGTCGCCCGCGCATGGTCCGCGTTGATGCGCAGAGCGGTATCGATCTTGAAATTGTCGCCGTGGATTACGCCGAACATCTCCGCCGCGCGGCGGACAATCGGCAGAATCAAATCCGTATCGTAGTTCGAAAGCTTGCCTTGCAGCACCGCAGCCACGCGTTCGAGACCCATGCCGGTATCGATCGACGGATGCGGCAGCGGATTCATCGCCCCGCTGGCATCGCGGTCAAACTGCATGAACACCAGATTCCAGATCTCGACGAATCGTCCTCCGCCATCGAGCGGAAATTGTTCATGTTGGCGCCCCGGTTCGGCCGCTTCGACGCCCATGTCGTAATGAATCTCCGAGCACGGCCCACACGGCCCCGTGTCGCCCATTTGCCAGAAGTTATCCTTCTCATCCAGCCGAAAAATGCGCTCCTTGGGAACTCCCGCGACCGACTGCCACAGCTCCTCGGCCTCGTCATCCTCCCGAAACACCGTAATGTACAGCCGGTCCTTGGACAGCCCGTACTCTTTGGTGACCAGATCCCAGGCAAACTCTATGGCTTCCGCCTTGAAATAATCCCCGAAGGAAAAATTTCCAAGCATTTCGAAAAAGGTGTGATGGCGGCGCGTATATCCGACGTTATCGAGGTCGTTATGCTTGCCGCCCGCTCGGACGCACTTCTGCGAAGTGGTGGCACGTTTGTATTCGCGCTTCTCCTCGCCAAGAAAGACATCCTTGAACTGGTTCATGCCGGCGTTAGTAAACAGCAGCGTCGGGTCATTGGCCGGAACGAGCGACCCGCTGCGCACAATGCGATGCGCCCGCGCCTGAAAAAAGTCGAGAAAACGCTGCCGAATTTCGTTGCCTGTCACGGATGTCCTTTGTCCTCAATTATACGAGGTGTGCCTGGCCGGGCAGGCTTCAACTAAATCCCGTCGCACAGTGTGCCACAGGTCTTGCACTTGGTGGGAACCGGCAGCGCCCCGCCCGCACGCTTAACGCGCAGTGAACTCGTCAACACGCCGCTGAGTGAGCGAACTTTGGTGCGGACAGTTCACCTGCCGCCTTCTTCCGAGCCAGAGCGCGGATCGACTGCCCATCCTCATTGTTCACACGCGCCAGTCGGCAACGCTGCGCGCAAGATCCGCGATACTCCGCGTATTTGCGGAATAAAGCCAGCATTCTCGCCTATCTGCCGATCATGCGATTCGATCGGATTGAATCAGGAACTCGACTCTCCCCTCAATGGTCATCGCTCAAGATAAAACCTCAGCATGCTAATGCCAACACCGCTAGCAGGAGCTGATGTGGCTCAGCGATTCTGTCGCCCCCTAACTGCTCAGGGATTCTGTCACCCTCACAACAATAGGAGGGTGACATTGTGTCAGAGAGAGTTGCAGCGAGTGAAAGTGCGGTTAAGCAACACCTACGCCTTCAGCCAGCGCCGCGCCTGCCGGCAACGTGCGCGACTGCGCCCACTTGCTCCGTTGGTCGTCCGTGATCGCCAGCACCGCGTGATTCCTTCTCATGATTAATGAGACCGAGTCATACGTGACGAGCTGAGGCTTTCTCGCGCAAGCGGCCGCGCGCCTGCGTCAAATGACGCAGCAATTCTTGGGTCCTACAGCCAAAGAGTGAAGGGAGCCGCTCCAAACTATTGCAAGTAATACGGCAATTCTTAAATTTGTGGCGCGCGTTTTGAACGCTACTCACGGCCACGAGAGTGCTTTACCTTTCATGAATTCTTAGCAACGTTCTAAGATCCTGCGAGAGCGCGCTTTTAATAAGGAGTTGTCTAAAGTGAATAAATCGGCAGCTAGATTCCCGGCTCACGTGCTGAGTGTCTTGATCCCCGTGCTCGTCATGGTCCTCACGTCACCGAAAAGCGAGGCCATTCCCGCCTTCTCGCGGCAATACCACACGTCGTGCCAGACGTGCCACATTGCCTTTCCCAAACTGAATGATTTCGGCAAAGCCTTCAAGGATGCTGGGTTCAAGTTTCCGAAGGACGACGAGACATTTTTGAAGGTTCCGGCCGTGATGTTGGGTGCCCCCGCCCAAAAGGACGTGTTTCCAAGGAGTGTTTGGCCAGGTGAGATTCCGGGCCTTCCGCCTATCGGTTTGCGAATGAACATGTTCTTCCAGGCCACTGGCGCCAAGAGGAATCAATTCAATGTGCTCTCCGCTCCCGCGGCGCCGCAGTTCATTCCAGCGACTGACTTTGAAACGGGGCTCTTTAGCATCTTCACGGCCGGTAATTTCGGCGGCGATATTGCCTTCTGGGTTGACGACGACATCAGCGTTTCTGGGCAAAATGCGTCCGGAGGTTTAGGCGATGCGTATATGCGCTTCGGGAATATCGGGCGGTTTGCAAAGTTGCCAACCGATACTTTGAACCTGAGAGTCGGTCAATTCGAACTTGATCTGCCTTTCACACAGGCGCGCACTTACAACCTCAGCCCTTACGACATTTACTCAGAAGCAAATATTGGCGCGGTCAACGCTATGGGCGCTCAGCAGAACGTGGCGAACCAGTTTGCTTTCGCCGGTGCGGCCAAAGGTATCGAGCTTAGCGGCGGACACAACTACGGCGGCTATCACTATTCAGTCGCGATGTTCAACCAGAACACCTCTGGCGTCTCCCAAGCGTCAAATTCAAGCCGGTACCTTCCTTCGGCAACCGGCGGATCGAGCGGAGGCATCGGCTTTGGGTCGGATTCGAGTACCAAAGACATCTACGCGCGACTGTCTTATCGCTTCAATTTGGAGCGCGATCCGGCCAGCCGGAGCGCCATCCAAGCCGCTGGGACGACTGGACCCCATGACCACACATACCTCAACGTGGGGAGCTTTTACTTGCGGGGTAACTCACGGCAAGCGCTACCCGGCGTTACGCTGGCCGGGGGCAACACCTTGCTGGTTGCGCATGAGCCGTTCTATCGCGCTGGTGGCGACTTCAGCTTCAATATCCGTGCGCTTAACGTGTTGGGGCTTTATATGTATGGGCGCGACAAGAATCTGCTTCCCGTGGATTCGAGCGGTAACCCCATCCCCCTGCCATTTGGGTCAACGAGTCCGCTTCCCACCAGCTTTATCAGCAGCTTCCCGGCGGTCTTCCATGGTGGTTTTGTCGAGGCTGACTATATGATCCTGCCCTGGATATTCGCCATCGCCCGATGGGATGGAGTGCACTCCAGCGCCGACCGTATCAACGCTTTGGCGCTCAGTCCTGGATTTCCATACTTCGGAGCCACCCAATCCGCGCGTAACCGGTTCACCCCGGGAGTGCAGTTCTTGATTCACCCCAACGTAAAGGCTTCGTTCGAGTATCAAATTCGTCCACGGCAGAGCGTTACGAGTGCGGTCGACCCGGTGACGGGTCTTCAAAAATTGCAGAATCCCTTTCGCGTGAATACAGCGCTGTTCGGATTAGAGTTTGTTTACTAATTTTCAAGGAGAAAAGACATGACAAAAACACGTAAGTTTCTCATAGCTACATCCGCGGCATTGTTCGTTAGCGCGGCGTCGTACGCAGCGACGTTGAGCGGGACTGTTGCCGGAGGGCACGGAGCCGCGGCGGTCTATATAGATGCAATTCCAGGAAAAACCTTCCCTGCGCCGGCGAAAGGTCCAGTTGTCGATCAGAAGTCGCTTCTATTCCAGCCGCACGTGGTCGTGGTTCAGCAGGGCACGACGGTGGAGTTTCTCAATAGCGACACTGTCGCGCATAACATCTTCTGGCCATCCATCTCGGGTAACAAGAAAATGAGTCATAACCTCGGTACGTGGCCGAAAGGCGAGAAGCGCCCCTTCAAGTTCGACACGGCCGGCGTCGTGCCGCTACTTTGCAACGTGCATCCTGAGATGTCCGCGTTCGTAGTGGTTTCGCCAACCCCCTATTTCGCCGAAGCAGACGCGTCAGGGGCCTACAAAATCGAAAATATTCCCGCCGGGTCGTATACACTGGTGAGCTGGCGCGAAGGCGGCAGGCCCACCTCCAAGCCGGTTACCGTGGGTGGCGGCGCGACCGCCGTTGCGAAGCTATCGAAATAACTTTTTTCTTTACGCCGGAACGCTGCATGCAGACGCGATTTATTAACAAGCACGTCGACCGGGAGTGGCTCGATAATACCTTCCCTTGCATGATGGCGTGCCCGGCGCATACCAACGCCGGCCGCTATGTGGCTTTAATCGCGGAAGGCAAATTTGAAGAAGCTTACCGTGTCGCGCGCGATCCGAATCCCTTGGCTAGCGTCTGTGGCCGCGTCTGCGCGCATCCCTGCGAGACGGCGTGCCGGCGCGGCGCCATCGATAAGCCCATCGCCATTCGCGCTCTGAAGCGCTTCCTTACGGAACGCCATGGGCCGGAGTCTCTGCATCCGGTGGATGTCGAACCCTCTCTTGCAGAGAAGTTGCCGTTCCGCGTGGGAATCGTTGGAGCGGGTCCGGTAGGTCTTTCCGCAGCCCATGATCTGGCTCGTCTCGGTTACTCGGTAACCATCTTTGAGGCCTCCCACGTTCCCGGCGGAATGCTTGCTCTGGGCATTCCAGAATACCGCCTCCCGCGCAATGTGGTTGAAGCGCAGGTTCGCGAAATTCTTAGTGGCGGCGACATAGAGTTGAAGCTGAATCGTGCCGCGGGGCGTGATTTCACCATCGCGGGACTGCGGCGCGACGGCTTCGATGCCGTAGTCATCGCAGTGGGCGCGCATCGCAGCCGCGATCTCTCGATTCCCGGCATTGACACGGACGGGGTCCTCAAGGGGATCGACTTCCTGTTGAACGCAAATCTTGGCTACCGCTTTCAAATAGGCAAGCGCGTTGTCGTGATCGGCGGCGGCAATGTCGCTATGGATGTTGCCCGTTCGGCAGCGCGCGAGATCGTCAAACAGCATAGCGGCGTCGACAACCCGGTGGATGTCAATGACGAGAATGTCGCCGCGGCCGCTGCCAAGGAGATGATGGACGTCTCGCTCTCAGCCCTCCGCATGGGCGCTCACGAGGTGAACATCGTTTGTCTGGAGCGGCGCGAAGAAATGCCCGCTGCCTTGGAAGAAATCGAGGAAGCGGAGACTGAAGGCGTCGTCATGCACGCCGGCTTCGGACCAAAACGCGTTCTCGTCACGAACGGTCGCGTGAGTGGACTTGAAGTGCTCGAAACTAAAAGTCTGGTTGATGAAAACGGCCGTTTCAGTCCGACATTTAACGAAGGAACTGAATCCGCCATTGAGTGCGACACAATCATCCTCGCCGTTGGCCAAGCCGCGAACCTCGAATTTTTAGCACCAGAGGACGGCGTGGCGGTGAGCGCGCGCGGTCTCATTATTGCCGATCGCAACTCGCTGATGACCAGCGCCGCGGGCGTCTTCGCCGGTGGTGATTGCGTGTTCGGCCCGCGTCTGATTATCGATAGTGTTGCCGACGGCAAACGCATCGCCATGGGAATCGACGCGTACTTACAGGGCCGCCAGCATCCCGACCCGGAGATCGAAATACAAATTCTCGATCGCCACCACATGTTCGGCGATTTCATGAACATCACCCGCCAGGATGTGCCCATGCTCCCTCTCGACCGGCGCACCGGCGTCACCGAAGTAGAGGTTGGCTACGACGAGCAATCGGCCATCGCCGAAGCCCAACGCTGCCTCCATTGCTGGGTCAACACCGTCTTCGAAGGCAACGAGGCGGACGCGTCGGCGTGCATTCTGTGCGGCGGTTGCGTCGATGTCTGCCCCGAATCATGCTTAAGCCTCGTCCCGCTCCAAAGCGTGGAGTTTCCCAGCGGCGTCGTCGCGCACATCGAAGGTCATTTCGATCTCTACGACCTCGAGCTGTATGATGTCGCGCCGGATCAACTCGAAACCACTGCCGGCTCTGTAATGCTCAAAGATGAGACACGTTGCATCCGCTGCGGCTTGTGTGCCGCGCGCTGCCCGGTGAACACGATCACGATGGAGGCCTACCGCTGGGTGATTAAAGACCCTTCGGGTTTGGTCCCCCTGACGGTGTTCTCGCCCCAATAGAAAGAGAGTGCGAATGAGCGAAATCCTTTCAGCGAAAGAACAGGTACCCGAAGTAACACGGCGCGAAACCCTCGTGCGATTAGGCGTTGGGTCGTTCGCACTCGCGGCCTGCGGCGCGTGCTTATTCGGATATAAATTCTTGTCGCCCAATGTCTTGTACGAGCCATCTACTGTGATTAATTTAGGCCAGCCCGGGCGGTTCTCACCAAACTCGGTCACCGCCGATCCCGAGAACGGCATCTACGCCGTTCATTCCGCCGAAGGCTTTTACGCGCTTTCCGCCGTGTGCACCCATCTCGGCTGTCTCACCGTTTGGAAACCGGATGCAAGCCTCATCGCGTGCCCCTGCCACGGCAGCAAGTTTGACCGTCACGGCATCAAGCTGGAAGGCCCCGCGCCGAAACCGCTGCCGTGGTTGAAAGTGTGGCTGAGCGACGAGGGCGATTTGATGGTCGACCGTGGGGCGTTCATCCCGCCCAATCAGTACATCAGGACATAAGCATGATGCCGGCCATGGAAGGCTATTGGAATCAGTTACGCCGCACCCGTGTGTGGAAGTCGGTCTTTCGCAGCGGCACGGGCACTTCGAACCTGCATCGCTCGCAAGTGGTGCAGCAGAGCATCTTTCTCCATCTGCTCGCGGTCAAAGTCAGGAAGCGCGCCATCTCTTTCCGCGTCACCTGGTACCTGGGGACGCTGAGCACCGCCACTTTTGCGATTCTTGTAATCACGGGCATCCCGCTGATGCTCTACTATCATCCGTCGGCGCCGCAGGCTTACGCTGACATGAAGGATCTCCAGTTCGTCGTAACGGCCGGAGTCTTCCTGCGCAATCTTCATCGCTGGTCAGCGCACGCCATGGTCTTGCTGGTATTCGCGCACATGTTCAAAGTCTTCTATCGCGGCGCATACCGAACCCCGCGCGAGTTCAATTGGGTCGTCGGCGTCATATTACTTACCCTCACCCTGTTCCTAAGTTACACAGGTTATTTGTTGCCCTGGGATCAGCTCGCATTCTGGGCCATCACGGTCGGTTCTAATTTGCTCTCCGCCGTGCCGCTGGTCGGCGAAAAAGTCCGCTTCCTCATGCTGGGCGGCCACACCGTAAATGCCAACGCCCTGCTGCGCTTCTACGTCCTGCATTGCGTGATTCTGCCCGCGGTAGCGGTGATGTTCCTGGCGATTCATTTCTGGCGCATCCGCAAAGACGGTGGCATCCACACCGGCGAATTGAAGGCTGCGGTGAAAGAGGATATTCCTCATGCCTGAGCCGCCGCGCTTCATCGCCACGTTGGATTCGAACAGTCGGCGCACGCCAGTTCGCATTGCGTTTCTCACGCGACGCACCTCGCCGCAAGTCAAAGTAGCGGATGACGACGTAGTCATGACTTGGCCCAACGGCATGTTCCGAGCCCTCGTCGCCATCGAGCTTTTGGTGATCGCGCTGATCTGGCTATCGGTGCTCTGGGATGCACCGCTGGAAGCCTTAGCCGATCCCATGCAGACGCCGAATCCAGCGAAAGCGCCTTGGTACTTCCTTGGGTTGCAGGAACTGTTGCATTATTTTCCTCCAATCGTTGCGGGCGTTCTTATTCCCGGATTAGTGGTGATGGCTTTGGTCGTCGTCCCGTATTTCAACATCAACGTGGAAGCCGAAGGCGTTTGGACGAAGAACCGGCAGATGCGTTTGCGCGTTTTCGTTGTCACGTTATTCGCGATGATTGCCCTGCTATTGGCTTTCAAAGTCTATGCTGTTCTAGCGCCGACCTTGCTGATCGGTGCAGCTATGCTAGCTGCGGCGCGACCGCACCCGAACAGACGCTTTGCGATCTGGCTGGCCAGTAAGCCACTTTCGTACTGGATTGTGACGTGGTTCCTGATTACGGCCTCTGTGCTCACTATAATCGGAACGTTTTTCCGCGGCCCTGGCTGGGCGTGGGTTTGGCCTTGGGAGCTTTGATGCGGAAATTCCTGATAAAACTCCGCCAGACCCTCTTTGGCGATAGCGCCCGCGCCTTCGGAACCTTGGGCATTGTGATGCTACTTTCCATGGCCGTCGTTCCGCTGCGTGACCAGTTGCGCGAGTGGTCCCCCTATCAGAATCAATATTTGAAGATGATCGGCGGGCGCGCCGATGCTGTCTCGTTGCGTCGAAGGTTTGAAAGTGGCATTCACCAGATTTACAATCCCAAGCTCGGCGTCGTCGACCGCTGCACCACCTGTCACACAGGCATGCAGGAAGCGTCGTTGCGCAACGTAAGTTTGCAGCCGCTGAACGCGCATCCGCCAATCCCCCATCGCCTCCAAGATTTTGGTTGCGTCATCTGTCACCGCGGCCAAGGCGCAGCCACCAGCGTGGAAGAAGCTCACCATAGCAGTAGGGCGTCGGAGCAGCCGATGCTTCCGGCTCGCTACGTGGAGTCTTCGTGCGGGCAGTGCCATCTGGATCGATCGCCTGGTACGCCCAGCCTAAACACCGGCCGCAATCTTCTGGCAAGTTACGGCTGCGTGCGTTGCCATGTGGTCACGTTGCCAGACGGCGCGAAGATCACTCCAACCGACGATCCGCCTGAACTCACTCACATTGCCGAGAAGACCACGCGCGAGTGGGTCTACGGCTGGCTCAAGAGTCCTCAGTCTTATTCCGCAACGGCTACCATGCCGAACTACCAATTCAAAGACGATGAACTGCGTGACATCTCTGCCTTCCTAGTTCCGCAATCGCCCACGCCCGCCAGTGCACCCCCTTTGGCGCCCGCACCGCCCGACGCCGCCACTCTGCAAGCCGGCGCCAGCCTCTATGGCGAATCGTTCTGCGCTTCGTGTCATGCCGTCCAGAACGCCGCGGGTCTCATGGTTGGCGGCAATGTTGGGCCGGAACTTACACGGATCGGGATGAAAGCCAAGCCCGCATGGCTGGCTAAATGGATCGGCAACCCGAAAGTCTACGATCCCGGCACCGAGATGCCGCATTACCGGTTCGACGAAAAACAAATCGCCCTGATCACGGGCTTCCTTGGGAGCAAGACCGACTCCGACTGGATGAGTGGCATTCACCTTGATGCGCCCACGAATCAGCAGATCGCACGCGGGAAGCAACTCGTTTCCGCGAGCGGCTGCACCTCCTGTCACGTGATCGACGGTTTACCCAAATCGGAGAATTTTGCGCCCGAGTTGACCGTGGTGGGCAGCCTCCCGCTGGTAAAAGCGCTTTTCAAGCCCGGTATGGATCATTCTCTTCCCGCTTATATCGAGGCAAAAATCCGGGAGCCTCGCAGTCTTGGCCCAGGTCTGAAAATGCCGCAATTTAGCCTTTCCCCGGCGCAGGTACAAGCGCTCACAACTGCCTTGCTCGCCCAGACCGACCGCGCACGAACTTTGCCGCCATCCATGCGCGTCGCAGGTGTCTACCCGACCCCTTACGAACCTGCCGGAGAAGCCGGAAGGCTGATGCGCGATCTCAACTGCTTCACCTGTCACGCGATAAACGGGCACGGTGGTGACATGGCCCCGGACCTCACCTGGGAGGGAACTTCAGTGCAGCGCGTTTGGCTGTTTAAGTTCATGAAGAACCCAAATACCCTGCGCCCCGCGCTCATCCGCCGAATGCCAAAGTTCAACCTGGACGACCACGAAGCAAACGTGATTACGGATTATCTGATGACGGTCTACCAGACCCCCGCGTTTGATCGCGACGAAACCGTAACGCATGCCGACAAGGCCGAAGCCGAGAACGGCAGACAGCTCTTCTATTCGAAATATGCCTGCCAGTCATGTCATATCGTGGATCCGAAACAGGACAAAGGCTATATCGGGCCTACCCTGACTGCGGTGGGTTCGCGGATGAATGCGGCTTGGATCTTTCACTGGCTGAAAGGTCCGGCCGCGTTGCGAGCGCGAACGCTGGAACCAAATTGGTCGATGAGTGATACAGACGCCCGCGAATTGACTGCTTTTCTTGTCGCGCAAAAGGGTCAATCAGCGAAAATGGGTAACAAACCGTGAAGGCACCACTAGCCATGTTGACCGCGCTCATGATACTCTGCCTCGGATGCGTGAAGCACGGGCCCCCTTCTGCCGCCGCGGCCAAAGGCAACGGGGCCGCCATCGTCGAGGTTAGCGGCGGGAATCAAATCGCCGCTGCCGGCGCGGTTCTCGAACAGCCGCTGGTTGTGCAAGTGAACGACGCGAAGGGCGCTCCAGTAGCTAGCGCGGCGGTGACGTTGCACGATGCGCAGGGCACCACCTTTCAGCCTAATAGCGGTCTTACCGGAGCCGATGGACAGTTCGCGACAATCGCGACCCTCGGTGCCCAGGCCGGTCGCTACCAGATCCTCGCGACCGCCAAAGACACCGGGGGAAAAACCGTAGACCTCCGCCTCCCAGAGATCGCGCTGAGCTATGAAGCGACCATCGGTCGGCATTTGAGCGATTACTATTGCAGCCGCTGCCACGATCAGGAATCGAGTGCCGAAAGAGTTTCCAATTACGACAACCTGATCGAGAAGCCCCACGCGTTTACCGACGGTGCTTTTCTCAATCGCATTAGCGATAGCGACCTTACAGCGATCATCACCCACGGTGGCCCAGCCGTGGGGAAGCCCGCTGAGATGCCACCCTACGGCGCGACGCTTCACAAGTCCGACATCGAAGCCTTGGTGGCGTGGATTCGCGCCGCCGCCGACCCTCCGTACCAGCAAAAGGAAATCGTCTATGCGCAACCTTAGCCTCATCTCCGTCTTTTGTCTGGCTGCAGAGTGCTCAGCTCAGGTGCTCGCGCCGCCCGAAATTGCCGACCCCGCTCTGCGCTCTCTGCAACAGGAGCACTTTGACGCGCTAAAAGCGGCGGCGGCCGAAATCACCTCGCACGCCTACCCCCACAGGTTCTATCTCAGCCGCTTTCTTGACGTGAATGAAAGTAAGCAGCAGTCCTTAGATCAACGTTCGATTCGGTTCGCGGCGTTGGACAAACAGACCGTGGTGCAGGTTACCGGCAACTATTTCGCGGCTTACGCAGCCGATCGCATGACCGAAGCGGAGCGTGCCAGGCAGACTTACCTTGACGTGATGCTGCCCATCATCAAGGCCGTTTCACCGCGCGTCGAGAATGAGAAAAAGGTGGACGCGATCGCGATTGAGGTCTCGCATCACACCCGCCGCAAAGTGCTCGGCGTGCCAGTGGAAAATGCCGAAAACGTCACGCTCATCGTCCCCCGCGAGACCGCGGCTAGGATCGCCAGCGCCCGTGATCCTGAAGACCAGGTTGCGCAACTATCGGGTGCCCAGCTTTTCGTCGACAGCCGGCCCATCTTGCTGTGGTCGGATAAAACGGTGGTGGCATCGCTGAACACCCGCTTAGAGGTGAGCCCTACCACCCGGGTATTGCGCCAAGGCGCTCTGCCGGAAGAGATGACTTCGCCTGTTGACAAGCCGCCGGAGGATTTGTCTTCAACAGCTTTGGCTGGGCGGCAGATAACTCTTCAGGCGACCTTGGACCGCATGGTGCGGAATCTGGATGCGCAAGCGCACTTCATCGCCTACGCTCCGCCTTCTCTGATCGTCTTTCACAACCGATCGTATTTGCAGTTGTCACTTACCGCGAGCCTTCCTCCGGAAGACGCTGGCTCCCAATATCGGGTGGCGGCACTGGCTTTCGACCGGAATGTTTCCCGACTGATCCGTCCGGTGCTCACCTGCTTCACGACACCACCAGATTTTTCCGGGATCGTGTTCAGTACGACTGTGCGCGTGGGAACTGTCGGTGGCATTGCGCAATCGGTAGAGTTCTTCTTCCCGATAGCCAGCCTGCGGAGTTACGAGACGTACGACCTCACGGGTCAACAGTTGATCGACTCCGGTTACGTTTTGGTCAATGGAGAACGAGTGGAACTCAACCTCCAAAACGCAGAGTCATCCAACAGGTAAACAAAGGGCTCGGCTCCAGCAAGCGCGAGATGTCCCGGACCTGCCCACGCCGCTTCGCAGTGCGGCCGCGTCGGCGTCCGAATACCCAGCGTCGGAGAGGTCCTCCGCGATGGCGCCGAGCGCACGCACAAAGACCGCAACTGACTTTATCGGCCGGCGCCATGACGTTGACCGGTGGGAACTGGCTCGCGATCTGGCCAAACTCGGGGAGCACGCCTGGAAGCGTATTGCTTACAGTTTCCCCGCTGGCATTGGCGGTAGGGACATATACGGCTACTCTGAGCATCGAGGCACCCGGGACGTCGAACTCGATCTTGGTCGTTCCGGTCTCAATAACGGTAACGGCCTTCCCTGTTCTCACGGTCGCACCGAATTCCCTGATCTTTGATTTCCTGACGGGCGGCAGCAGTCCGACGGCTCAGACTCTCGCGGTCTCGAGCAGCGGAGCGCCTCTTAGTTTCAGCGCGGCTACAATCGGCGCAAGCTGGCTGTCGGTATCGGGCGGCGGAACTACGCTGGGCGTCGTAACGGTTACGGCGAATCCGGCGGGGTTGGCGGCGGGCACTTATACGAGCTCGGTGACGGTGACGGCGAGCGGCGCTGGAGGCAGCCCCTTCTCGTTGCCAGTCAAGCTGCACGTGACTTCCCAGGCGACGAGTCGAACGCTTCTTGGCTCACCATCATCTCGCCGGCAAGCGGCAGCGCTCCTGGGACCTTGACCGCGACCGCAAATGGCGCTGGTTTGGGAAGCGGTTCTTTTCAGGCGACTATCTTGATCACTCCCTCGTCGGGGCCAGCGGTTAGTATACCCGTGGCGTTAAATGTAAACTCCGTTGCAGCACCCAATCTGGCCGCGATCACGAACGCTCTCAGTTACGCGACCGGTTCCGTGGCCCCCGGGGAGCTCGTCAGTTTGTTTGGAACCGGACTCGGACCTACGTCGCCCGCGGGCCTTATGCTCACCCCATCCGGCACCGTGAGTTCCATGATCGCGGATGTCCGCGTACTGTTCGACGGCATACCGGCGGTGCTGACGCTGGCATGGGACAAGCAAGTCAACGCAATTGTTCCCTACACGGTTTACGGGAACCGGGACACGACGGTGCAGCTGGAGTACCAGGGCGTTAAATCCGCGCCGATGGTCGTGCCACTGACGCCCGCGGCACCCGGTATTGCCAGTTTGGATGCTTCGGGCACGGGTGAAGGCGCGATCTTGAATCAGGATACTTCGCTCAACTCGGCAGCGAATCCGGCGGAAGTGGGTTCGGTGGTGGTGTTCTTTGCGACCGGGGCGGGGCAAAGCAGTCCGTTCGGGATCGACGCCATCATCCCCGGATCAACGATGTTCACGCCGGTGCTGCCAGTGAGCGTTAGCATTGGCGGCGTGAACGCTCCGGTGCTCTATGCCGCATCGGCTCCGGGCCTGGTTTCCGGAGTGTTGCAGGTGAACGCGCAGATTCCGGTCGGCTTGCAGCCCGGGGCACAACACATGTTGCTGAAGGTTGGGAGTGTCGCCAGCCAGCCGGGCCTGACGGTGCTTGTGAAGTAGCGGGACTTACTCGAAGCTCAGTTTCTGTTGAGGCCGCGACATGGCGGGTTTGTTCTCGAGTTCTCGCCGCTGATTGCGGAGCATGGCGGCCGTGAGTTGCCAGGTTGGCCCGGGCCTATCGCGCCACGGAGCCGGAACCGTGACCATGCAGTACTCGGCCTGCGGCCGTCGCTCGCGGCGTGAGCGGTACTTCGGTGGACGCCGTTTTTGCGGTGATCGGATTCAGGCACCCCGCAGGATACGGCGGACGCTGGCTCGGCTCATGGTCAAACCTTCCACTTGGGTCAGCTTTTCTTGCAGATGAGTGTCGTTGAACCCCACATATTTGCCATTTGGCCAGCTCGATGACGCGGTTGCGGAGGTTTGAGGCAATCGCGTTGGGCGGCGACCGGTCTTGGTTGCCGTGATGCACCCACTCGGCATGGGCCGGATCGTAGTCGCATTTCAGCTGCTTCACTTGGCGCGTGCTCAGTTGTAGCAGTTCCGCCGCTTCGGCCACGCTCAATCGCCCTTCAACCGCGCTCTCCACTACCTTGATCCGTTGCAATTCCTTCTGGCTCAATGTCACCCTCCAATATTCGGCAGGGTGACAGATTCGCTGAACAGTTAGGGGGTGACAGAATCGCTGAACTAATACATTCGCGTCACCGAACATTGACGGACTGGGGCGGGGACGCTACCATGGTTGTGCGGGGTGGAGCAGTCTGGTAGCTCGTTGGGCTCATAACCCAAAGGTCGAAGGTTCAAATCCTTCCCCCGCAACCAATCCTTTCAATCGGTTGCACGAATTAGAAGCGGACCAAAAAACTCCCGTTAACTCCCAATAGCAGAAACCAGCGCTTTTTCGCCGGATTTTCCACCGTTCAAGACCATCTTTACAACCTTGCTGAGAGCCTGAAGCTTACTGTCCGTCATGGCCTTCTCGTAGATGTTCATCGTGATCTGGATGCTGGCGTGACGCCTCAACTCCTTTTGGACGGTGAGAGGCGCTCCGGTTTCATCCAACCACGATCCGATAGTTGTGACGGAATGTGCGCCATCCTATTTCGCCACCGATTCCGTTTGCGACGCCAGCTTTGCGGATGTGCGTCTTCTGAATCTCCTCCTGATGGTAGAGCCTTCCCGTAGCCGGTTGGCGAACAACGGCCCAATCTGGCGCTTACGTGGTAACGCGATGCGTATGGCGAAAAACTTTGCCGCCTGCCCAATCCGGATCGCCGGGGATGGGACCCGCTGTGGCCCAATTCGTCTCCCCGCCGTGTTTCGCCATTTGGCGCAGCGCTGTACGGCGCACCTTCAGGAGTTCCTGGGGGATCAAATGCGTTATTCGATCGTCGCGGCACACGACGGGATTTTAAGCCCTTCGGCCAAGGGCTTTGCGATCGCGTGGCTCAGGGGTGCTTCGTGGTGTTCAGGTCAGAGCCTTGCGTAGAGCGCGAACGAGCGGCTACACGCAACGCGCAGCGCCCAGTGAGATAATGTCGTCTGTGAAACCCGCTTTAATCGTCCGTGAATCGGAGATTAACGGTACTGGCGTGTTTGCGGACATAGGTTTTTCTGCTGCACAAGTAGTGCTCGCAATCGATGATTCCTATGTCGTCGATCACGAACATCCGGTGCCCTCAGGTGAAGAGGAGCATTGCGATTACCTTGAGGTCGGAAAGACCGTCTGGATGCAAGCTCCCGAGCGCTACATTAACCACTCGTGTGAACCAAACGTGTTTGTGCGCACATCCGGTGGAATCCGGCTAGTCTTGGCGTTGCGAGAAATCGAAGCTGGCGAGGAAATCACATATGACTACTGCGTTAATGGCCATGGAGATGTGGTCTGGACATGCAACTGTGGCGCTGCGCGCTGCCGACACGCGATACATTCCGACTTCTTTCATTTACCGCTAAACTTGCAAAAGGAATATCTACCGCTGCTTGACGAATGGTTCCGAAAAGAGCGGCGCCAAGAGATCGAAAACCTGAAAACTGGTACCGTCTGAGACCGTCGTGAGCGACGATCATTTCACAGTCGACGGCAACTAACACGAGCAGAAGCGATCCAATGACACGCACACGTCAAACCACTACCGGCCCGTTCGAACCCCCACGCTTACCATACCCAAGGAGGACACTATTTGGCTCGCACCAGGTTCGCGCGCATATGCAAACGTCTGCACTGAACCGCAAGGGCTCGGAATCGAAATCATTTTTTGACGACTGAAGTAGGCGATTGCTATCGAGAGAAGTAATGATGGATAGCACGCGTCGTTGAACAGCGAGTGCCCCAGCTCAACCTGTGATCTGCTGCCTTCGGAAAACCGATTCGTGGCGGCTATGCAGCAACTCCGATTCGAACGCTTCGAGTCGCTGCGGATTGCCTCGGGTGAACTGGTGCTCGATCCGTGGCCCAGGACCGTGTGGGGCGTGAAGTTCGAGCCGGAAAACCTAACAGTTCCACAGATCGTCCCGGATGAGCACCTGCTCAAACGGCAAGTTATCGACCGTTTGCCCACGTGCGAATGGTGGACGCGGGCGAGATCCGCTGTCTCGAAGTACGGCACGGACTGCGATTCCCGATGGAAGTTGCACTCACTGACTCGCATCCTAAGTGAAAGAACTAGTCTGTGCGGAGTCCAAACCGCCTGAACTGGCGTGTTGGCGTCCATTTTGGCATCCGAATCACCGCTACCTAGTCCTGACTCTGGGTATCCTCCGTCATTTCGGGGTAAGTCGGCGTGATCCTTCCAAACCCTTGACGAGTATGGCTAGAATCACTCCTGCTATTAGCGTAACCAGAGCGGCGAACCATACGATGAAGAATATCCACGGGTTTGGGTTCTTTGCTTTTTCCAGGGCCCCGCACATCAGACCGACAACGACAAAAACTACCAGGTAGCAAAATACGATCAATAAAAGCACATTGTCGTAACTTGGAATTACATCGCTCAGGTGGCGGACGACTACTGCTAAAGAGTAAAAAAGGCCGGAAACCAGTACGACTAAGAAGACAACAATCCCGACCAAGGGTCCCCAGTTGTTCCAGACAGAACGCCACCTACTCCGGACACTGGATTGCGTTATCACACCGTTTGAGTTTGTCTTGGGCGCATCCATTTCGCGCGACGCGACCTTGATCGGCTAACTATACGTTCGCTCGCCTTGGTAACACGGAGTGGCCGAAGGCAACTTACACGTCCCAGCCGGCCAGCCGCTCGACGTGCAAGGAATGACCGTCTTGCTCGACTTTATCGCCCCGATCAACCAAATCGATCTGGGTGCTGCCATTGTCGTACTTGACCACCATTAGGCAAGAGTCGCAATTGCACTTCATGATCCAGCCCCGAACCGTCGAAGTGCGTTGCCAGCAAGCGTCCGGCTCCCAGGTGATGGCCCGGATGTGCTGCCAGTTCTTGACCAGCTTCCGTGGACCGCCATGCAGCTTCTTCAGACCTTTAAAGGTCAGCGTCGGACCACCCTTCAGCTTGAAATCCGGGGCACCGCCGCCCGTATTTTGAAGCACCGCCGTGACGATCTTGACGATGAATTCCTGGGCCTTATCGTTCTCGTCTAGGTACTCGTGCTCGGGGTCGCTCGCGCCATCGCCGTAATGGTTCTTGGCGTGGTCCTTGCTCGCACTGTCCTCCGAACCCTTGCCGGGCTCCGTTGCCCCTCGTGGATTAACATCCGGGTCGTGAAACCAGTCCGTCGCGCCCGGCGGCAGCGGCCATTCGCCGTCACACTTGTCGCGAACGTCCATCAGGGCATGGATCAGTTCGTGGATCAGTGTGTCCGGCAGTTCGGCCGGATTGCTCAGGTGTTCCGGCTTGGTGGGATTCAGTTCCAGTGTATGGTCGCTCGGACTATACCATCCGAATCGTTCGACGCCCCCCTTGTCCTTCAACCCCGGGGTCGATTTCAGGGTGATTATAACTCCGGGGCAATTCTTCAGAAAATTCCATAGCTTCAGAAAATCGGGGTTGCGGAAAAGTTCATCGATCATTGATGTCTGATCGGGATTCGTCTTCAGAGCCTTGATGAAATCGTCTTCGCCTTGAAACATGCATTAGCCTCCGATTGCCTGCTCAGCTCGCGTAGTAATCGACAAACGTCTTCCCGCTAACGGCGTCTCCTTGAAAATCTACTCGGTAACTTTCGAGATCCGTGCCCCCGGGATAAATCCAACTGTCCGGGCCCGCCGAACCCGGCGCCGGCCCAAGAACCTTCGCCACCACGGACTTTGAGTCGCCGACGTTAACGGCATTCCGATCGAGATAATCGAGCGATTGCTTGATTTGCTTCTGAATCGCATCAATGCGTGCGAGATTTCGCTTTTTGAGGCCCCGGTTCTTCAGATATTCGGCGATGAGGCGCCGTACTTTGTGGCTCTCTGCCTGGACTTTTCTGGGTGTTACTACGGGCATGGATAACTCCTTCCGCGCTTTGGGAATCACAAATTCATCGTGCCGAATTCTATCAGGGTTTCAAATGAAGTTGCTCACTCGCACGCAGCTTGACGTTATAGAGAGGATGAGTAAAATCGTGATGCGCATAGATCTGCTCGTTCCATTCCGCGGCGTGGGCCCTCGTCCATCGGAAGTTAGCGACCTTTGCGACCTTGCAGGTTTCATGAGCCATATTGTATTCGGCAATGGCCAGTAACTCGCCAGTATATTCGCTATGACAGGCGGCCTCGGGCCAGATAATGTCGTCGAAGTAACAAAGCGTGCGTGGCAGGCGGCTTCCTTGAGGGCCTTCGAAAATTTTCAACGCAGCGGTAGTGGAACTGTAGTAATCCAAATCGAATGAGACGAATCCTATTGGCGGAACACCAGCGCGTTGCAAGAATTCCGGGATTGTTTCAGCGATATCGCCAAGTATCAACTGTGCCGAACGCAGGCGTGCCTTCAGCGCCGCCACGTCCATCACGTAATCGCCTTCTCCCCAAAGGTGAGGGAAGTCCCGGTAGTCGATGGGCAGTGGCAGCCCCACGCCGGCATCGAAACCCCAAACGTGGACCTTCACCCCGTAGTGGTTTCCGATACGACCTGCGCAATCTTCAAGGGCCAGCAAGCCATTGCCGCCCGCTACGCCGAACTCAATAACGCAGACTTCCCGCAACCCAAGGTTATTCGCCAGATCCGCCGCGAAGTTCACTCCGTAAGCGTAATGGGGACGTGGCCAGATACCGAAGCGCACACGATCCGGAATACTGCCGACAGGGTAGCGTTGCCACAACCCGCGCGCGCCTGGAATTCGGCTTAAATACCAAAGTAAATCCACGATTTAGTCCGTAATTGTAACAGGTAGTCAACTACCGTTCGGCTACGGACGAACGTTTGCACTCACTTATTGCATCTCCGCGAGACGCCGCCGATACTCTTCCCGCGCGATATCGTATGTGCGCTTGGCTTCGCCCTGTTCTTCAAACCGGATCTTCGGACCCTTCATCTTCCAACATTGGTCCACCGATCTCACGCACCATTCCGCGCTTTGGCGCGAAGCGCGGACCGGCTTGCCGCCCACGATTACCCAAATTGGGTTGGTGTGCGATGAGGGTAATATTCGAAGCGCAACCCAACTGCTGCGATCAATCTTCAAATCGAACGAAATCGGCCGCGTTACGCCGTCGGCAACAATATTCTTACGGGCCACCGGCTCGCCGTTCACCACCAGTTCCACCGGAACCTCGTTGGTTTCGCCCAAGCGCGCCCGTTCAAGATCCCAGTAAGGTTTCTGGTCGTATGGCCGCTTGCGAACAGCGTCATCCGGTGTTTCGTTGAGAAGCGCCGCTATGTTCGCCGAAACATGAACCTGTTTGGCAGCATCCAGTTTCAGTTCGCTCCCGTTCGCGCCCATTTCGACGTGGTCAATCTGGAAATCGAGCAGATGGCTCTTGCCGTCGGATACGTAGTTGCGTCCTTCCCGAATACCCTCGGTCCAATCGGCGTAACCCAAGGGCCCCTTCTGACGGACGTAGCTGCGACCCAAGCCTACCCTTTCGCCGTAAATACAGGGGAAGTCTGTTTCGCCGCTGATTCTCGCGCGATAGCCGACGTTTAGTGTGTGATACCAGATGTTCAGTTCGCTGGCATAAGGTGTGTCCACAGTCGAAATAAAATCGACCAGGTTCTGTGTCACCCCGACAATGAATTCGTTGGCGCCGATTCCATCGAACGGTGGAATCTCATTGGTCGGCAGCTTCTCCTCTTGGAGCGCCAGTCCCCAGCCAGAGTGCGCAAATCCTGCAACGGCTCCCTGCTTTTTCGCCCACCGAAACACCGGGATTCCCCAGCTCGGCCACTCTTCGATTCGCTTAGCTCCGGGGTAATCTTGCTGGCTCAAGTTCAGCAATACAATGTGGCCCGTGTGACTGGAAGGGAACCCTGAGACCTCCACATCGTAATGCATCAAATTCGATTTAGTCGAAAGAGCGTTATCTTTCGCCTCGAAGAATGTTTTTTGAAAATACCAGCTTGGGCCCCAGCTCAGCACCGACCCAACCTTTAAGTCTTCGCCGAGAATATGGCGCATCATGTCCGCCGGGTAGACACCCTCGGTCGGCTTTTCATAGTGCGCGCACCCCGCCGCATGAACGTGATGATCACCCGAATACCATCCCAGCTTGGCCGGATCGATCCAGCGCTCGAGCCGGAACGTCAACTCTAGCGGATGGTTGCCAACCTGCACCCGCCGCGACTTTCTTCGATATTCCGGTCCCCTGGTGTATTCGATGTTGTAGTTGCCCGGCGGCAGGGAAAGCGATTCCCCGTCTTGACGATAAATTTGCTGCTGGAAGGCAAAGTCCGGTGCCAAGCGCTTGGCCTGCGAAGGGTAAACCCGTCCCTCGTCATCGCGAATGGTGAAAGACGCGGTGGTCCCCTGGTTATCCCCATCGAGCACGCGCAGTTTAACCTGGGTAGCGGGCTGCGCCATAAACAGAATGTCGATTTCGCTGCGAAATCCCAGATCCTGCGTGCCTTGACCAACGCTGAACGCCAGCTTAGCTTCACGCTTGCCGGCATCGCGGGAATAAAGCTGCAATACCCGATACTCCACTTCCAGACCCGAGAGCCGCGGCTTCAGGGGTTGCTTGTCGAACATCTGGACATCGAGGAAACGCCTGCCTACCAGAAACTCGTTACTGCCTGCCAGCGTCCCTGCGTTCGGGCTATCCACTCCCAGAACCGGCGTGATCCCGGCTTGGTTTTGAACTTTGACCAGAAAAGAACGCCAGCCGTGCTCAACCAGATCGGGTTTTGCAGGACCTTCCTGTACTCTGACGCGGCTTTCGGGATTGATTTCGACCCCCACAAGGCAATGGCGGTCCAGAATTTTTTGAATGCCGGCAACCCCGTTGGAAGCGCTGGCTAGGCGATTTAGTTCCTCGACTTCCTTTGCGGGGAGCGGCTCACCGGCAATTTCGAGCGCGTCCATCACCCGCTTGGCGTCCGCCGCTAAAGGCTGCTGCTCGACAGAGTCGACGATGGGAAGTTCCTGCGCGACGAGCGCCGTGGCCAGTGCCGTCACCATTGCCATAATCATTATCGATAAGCAAATCAGACGCATTCCGAAAAAATTCCCTCTCTGAAAACGCACCTGATGGTATCACTGCGCCGTGGAGGATGCCATTCTGGTATTCGCGGCATGCTCGACCTGAAACTCACTCGCAGAGCGGATCATCGCCGATTTTGGAAAGCATCGCAAATAGAACATGGCAGAATCTTTGCGCTCAAGCGTAAGTTTTGATGAATGGGATCGGAAGGAGGGCACTCCGGGCCCGATGGGCGTCACGTGGGTCGCATCCCTGGCAGCGTGGAATTTCGCGCTCTACTCCAGGCGCGCCACGGGCGTCACCCTGCTGCTGTATTCCGCCAAAGATCCGGTTCACCCCATCTTTGAAGAGCGCCTGGACCCCCGCACAAACAAGTCGGGAAGGATCTGGCACTGCTGGGTTTCGGCCGCAAGTGTGAAAGGAGCGGCGTTCTATGCGTATCGGGTGGAAGGACGCCATGACCCCGCCGCTGGCTTCCGCTTCGACGATCGGAAAATCCTTCTCGACCCGTTCGCTCCGGCGGTCTTCTTCCCTCCGAAGTACAACCGTATTGCCGCCGGGTTTCCAGGGCCCAACGACGGCTGCGCGCCGCTGGGCGTGCTCCCTCATTCTGAACCGCCCTCTTACAGTGACGTTGAGCGTCCGCCCAGAGCGAGCTTCGATCTCGTCGTCTATGAATTACACGTCATAGGCTTTACCGCGCGAGCCAACTCGGGTGTGAGCACTCCGAACCGCGGAACTTTCGCGGGTCTGGCCGAAAAGATTCCATACCTCAAACGCTTGGGCATCACCGCCGTGGAGTTGATGCCGGTGCACCAGTGCGATCCGCAAGAAGGCAGTTTCTGGGGTTACATGACTCTCAACTTTTTTTCCCCGCATCGGGACTACGCGGCGAGCGATAGCAGCGAGGGCGCGGCCGAAGAGTTCCGGGCGATGGTGGAAGCCTTCCACGACAATGGCATCGAGGTTTGGCTCGATGTAGTTTATAACCACACCAGCGAAGCTGGAATAGACGGGCCGACTTACAGTTATCGCGGAATAGATAATCAGTCTTACTATCTGCTGACTAAGGATCGCGCCCATTATCGCAACGACACGGGTTGCGGCAATACCCTGCGCTGCGACCATCCCATCGTCCGGTCGCTAATTCTTGAGAGTCTTTCCTTCTGGATCAACCGCATGCATGTCGATGGTTTCCGATTCGATCTGGCATCTGTTTTCACGCGGAGGTCGGACGGCGGCACCGATCTCGACCATCCGTCGCTGATCTCGGACATCGGCTTTCTCGGCTCACGGCATGGTGTGCGCATGATTGCCGAAGCGTGGGACATCGAAAGCTACCTGCTCGGTCGCGCCTTCCCCGGCATCAACTGGCGGCAGTGGAACGGCAAATACCGCGACGATATTCGCGATTTTGTGCGTGGCGTTTCGGGACGCGTCGGCGCGCTGATGCAGCGTCTCTACGGAAGCGACGACCTGTTTCCAGATGACCTCGAAAACTCGTACCGGCCTTTCCAGAGCGTCAATTTCATTACGGCGCACGATGGCTTCTGCCTCTATGATTTGGTTGCCTACGACCAAAAACACAATGAGGCCAATGGGCACGGGAACACCGACGGGACCGACGACAACCGGAGTTGGAACTGCGGCTGGGAAGGGGACGAGGGCGCGCCCGCTGAAGTGATAACGCTTCGGCGGAAGCAGGTGCGGAATTTCATGTGTCTCCTGATGCTTACGAACGGCACGCCGATGTTCTGCGCCGGCGATGAGTTTCTGGCCACGCGGCGAGGTAACAACAATCCCTATAACCAGGACAACGACATCAACTACATCGATTGGGATCTGCTCCAAACCAATCACGACGTCTTCCGGTTCGTTCAGGGAATGATCGCTTTCCGCAAGTCTCACCCTTCCATCGCGCGCAGCCAGTACTGGCGTGAAGATGTCACCTGGTATGGCAACCAGGGCAAGGAGCTGGATTTTTCTCCGGGCGGTCACACGCTCGCGTACTGTTTGCATGGCGCGAGCCTCAATGACGACGATATCTACGTTATGGTGAATGCCGGCGCGAACGAAGTGCGATTTGAAATCCAGGAGGGCGTCGCGGCCAATTGGCTGCTGGTGGCGGATACGAGCCTTCCAAGTCCTGAGGACTTTGTGGAGCCCGCGAAAAGACGGGGCTTAGATTCCTCCGCGTATCGGGTCGGTGGAAGAAGCGTCGTGGTTTTATGCAAGCTCGCGGGGCGGTAGAACACTGTAATAGACTTTCCATTATGAAATGTTCCGCATCGTTTCTGGCTTTCCTGCTCCTGGCGACTCTGCCGCTTCCTTCGCAGACTCCGAAAAACCCATTCCTGGGCCGATGGGACTTCTCCATGCCGGCACCCCATGGGGTTGGCGCGAGCTGGCTCGGAATCACTGAAAAGGGTGGAAAGACCGAGATCTGGTATCAGCCCACCGGCGGCAACGTGTTTCAGGTTAAGGATTTCAAGCTGCAAGGTTCGCATCTCAGTCTGCCGCTGCAGCCCGCGCTTTCTTGGGAGTTGAATGCATCTGCCGGCAAACTCACCGGAACAGAGAAGCGCGGTGATGCCGTGACCCCCCTGATTGGGGTACGCGCTCCTGCTCTGAAACGCAACGCTCCTAAGGCTTGGTCCGCGCCCGAAGCTCTGTTCAACGGAAAAAACCTTGACGGATGGGAGCCGATTGGCGATCCAGCCGCCAGCCACTGGGTGGTCAAAGACGGGCTTCTGGTGAATCAAGAGCACGGGGCAAATCTGAAAACCACTCGCACGTTCGAGGATTTCAAGGCTCACTTCGAGGTGAATTGCCCCGACCACGCCAACAGCGGATTCTATCTGCGCGGCCGTTATGAAGTTCAGTTGGAGTACGAGCCGTTGACGGCCAACCCCCCGGAGCGACGGATCGGTTCGGTTTATGGCCGCATCGCACCGGTCGGCGATCTCCCCAGAACTCCTGGCAAATGGGAGACCTTTGAGATTACCTTAGTGGGCCGCGTGGTGACCGTAGTTCGCAATGGCGTGACCACGATTAACCATAAAGAGATCGAAGGAATTACTGGCGGTGCACTGGATGCGAACGAGGGCGAGCCCGGGCCTTTCTATATCCAGGGCGATCACACCGGCGGATTGAAATTCCGCAACATCACCGTTTCCGTACCGAAAAAATAGCGCAAGTCAGCGACGATTCGAACGTCGTCGCAGGTAGGAAGTCACGATTTCTTTAGCCAGCGGTCCATCCACTGAAACGCGTCACTCTGCATCTCGCGATCGAACTTGTGCGGACCCGGATAAAACTTCGCGCGATATTTTTCGCTCGCGCCAGCGCGGCGGTAGACGTCGGTCAGAATCCGATCCGCCCGCTCCATCTCCGGCACCGTGAATAGCTGATCCTCATGGTTGTTCAATACCATCGCGGCATTCGGAACATTGATGCCCAGGATCTCCGGGTAATCCAGATCGCGCGGAAGCCCCGGAACGTAGACCATCCACGTGTGATTGTGGCACTTGTTCAGCAGATAGTCGCGCCACGTCGTCATCATTCCAACGCAGCAGGAGCACTTGATCCGCTCGTCGACGCCCGTGAGAAACACCGTTCGCAGCCCGCCGCCGGAAAGACCGCAGCATCCCACCCGGGCGGGATCCACTTCGGGACGCGCGCATAAATAATCCAGCGCCCGTTGATCTTCACCGGTAAACACTCCGGGCCACGTCGTCCCCGCGGAGAACAAACTCTTGGACATGATGTTCTCGTGGCTTCCGGCGAATGCGTTGTACTTCCGGATCTCGTCTTCGGATTCGGGATCTCGCTCCACCAAATCGCCGCGAATCGCCGCTGGAAGATCACCGACGCGCACGCGTCTGCTCCCAAACGCAAACGCGTCATGCACCAGCACTACATAGCCGCGACGCGCCAAGTCATTCGCCCATGCCGTGCCGCCGTAATACTCTTCCCGGTGTCGGATCATCATGGGATGCGGATCTTTACTCATCCGCGTGATCTTGCGATATCCGAAATATTTGTTGCCCCCGTGGTCGTGCAGACCCAGCACAGCGGGGAGTTTCCCCGACGCGCCTAAAGGCTTCAGCAGCAGCGCCTCCGTCGGCGGGCCATAGGGTAGCTGCCATTGCAAATGCTCGATGGAAAGGCCGTCGAACTCCAGATGGTGCTGCACTGTCGCAGCCGGCGTTCCCCCCGAATTCGGCTGCATCAGCGCCTCGCGAAAACGCTGTCGCGCGCGCGGCCGCCATTCATCCGCGCTCTTCGACGTCCCCAGACGGAATGAAAGCCTCGGAGGATCGGGCGCCAGGCCCGCCGCCCACTCGCCATACGCACCAATCATATTCTGCATTTGAGTTAGCCTATCGGCCCAAGTGTATCTCAGGGCATGACGGCAATTGCGACCGGACACTCAACCGTGCGTGAGCGCTAGTTTGTCGTCTTCTCCGCCAGATCCACTTTGGCCTGAGCGCGCTGCATTTCAGCCAGCGCGTTAGCCGGGTCTAATTCGACGGGGGGGTTCTCCATCGCCTGATAAGCCTTCGCCAGTTCTTCCTTCGCCTGACTGGCTTCAACCTCGGTCTTGCGTTGCGCTCCATCCGCCATCACGCGCACTTTATCCGGCAGTATCTCGACGAAGCCGCCGTAGATTGCAAGATACTCCGTCTTGCCACCGATTTTGTAACTCAGAATCCCGTTCGCGAGTTCAGAAATCAGCGGCGCATGACCGCCTTCCACGCCCATATATCCATCGAGCCCAGGAATTTGAGCTTCGGTCACCTGCTCGCTAACCAGCAGCCGTTCGGGCGTCGCGACTTCCAGCGTAAATCCCGATTCCGCCACGGCTTTATGACCCGGCCTTCATGCTTGCGGCTTTTTCAAGGACATCGTCGATGGTCCCCTGCAGATAGAACGCCTGCTCCGGTATTTCGTCGTGCTTGCCCGCAACAATCTCCGAAAACCCGCGAATCGAATCCGCCAGCTTCACGTACCTGCCCTTTAACCCCGTAAACTGCTCGGCAACGTGAAATGGCTGCGAGAGAAATTTCTGAATTTTGCGCGCGCGAGAGACCGTGAGTTTATCTTCATCGGAAAGCTCGTCAATACCCAAGATCGCGATGATGTCCTGCAGATCTTTGTATCGTTGCAACACGCCCTTCACCTGCTGCGCGATATCGTAATGTTCCTGTCCGATAATCAGCGGGTCAAGAATACGCGACGTAGACGCCAGCGGGTCCACCGCCGGATAAATTCCAAGCTCCGCAATCGCGCGCGATAAGTTCGTCGTTGCGTCCAAGTGCGCAAACGCGGTGGCAGGAGCCGGATCGGTGTAATCGTCGGCGGGCACGTAAATCGCCTGCACCGAAGTGATTGACCCCTTCTTGGTGGAGGTGATGCGTTCCTGCAGCTCGCCCATCTCGCTAGCCAGGTTCGGCTGATAACCTACCGCCGAGGGCATGCGTCCCAGCAGCGCCGAGACTTCCGAGCCCGCTTGCGTAAAACGGAAGATGTTATCGATGAAGAGCAGCACATCCTGCCCGGCCTCGTCGCGGAAATATTCGGCGACCGTCAAACCAGTCAGCCCCACGCGCAAGCGGGCTCCTGGCGGCTCGGTCATCTGGCCGTACACCAACGCGATCTTCGATTTGTTGAAATCCTTCGGATCGATCACGCCCGATTCCTGCATCTCGAGCCAAAGATCGTTGCCTTCGCGCGTGCGCTCGCCCACACCGGCGAACACCGAGACGCCGCCGTGATGCACCGCGATATTGTTGATGAGCTCCATGATGATCACGGTCTTGCCGACGCCCGCGCCCCCGAACAGCCCGATCTTTCCGCCGCGCAAATACGGCTCCAACAGATCGATCACCTTGATTCCGGTCTCGAACATTTCGAGCCGCGTCGATTGATCTTCGAACGAAGGCGCCGGACGATGAATCGGATAAAAAGTCTGCGCGTTCACTGGACCCATCTGGTCCACCGGCTGTCCCAGCACGTTCAACACGCGGCCTAACGTTTCCTTGCCAACAGGCACCGTGATCGGCACGCCCAGGCTAATCGCCTTCATGCCACGCACCATGCCTTCGGTAGGCTGCATCGCGATAGTGCGCACGCGGCCTTCGCCGATATGCTGCTCCGCTTCGCAAATAATATCGATCGGCTGCGGCACGTCGAAGCCTTCGCTGGTGATCCGGATCGCCGTATGCACCTCGGGGATCTGGCCTTCGGGAAATTCGCAATCGATCGCCGGTCCCGTAATCTGCACCACTCTGCCGATCGTTAAATTTTCTGTCGATGTCATATATTGTTTTACTCCGCGCCTACTGCTGCGATGAAGCGCCGCTCACCACTTCAATAATTTCGGTCGTGATGCTCGCCTGCCGCACCCGGTTCATGTTCAATGTCAAGCGATCGATTACATCGGAGGCATTCGAAGCCGCCGCGTCCATCGCCGTCATGCGCGCCGCGTGTTCCGCCGCCGAGGTTTCCAGCATGGCGCGGTACACCTCCACTTCGATGAAGCGCGGCAGCAGCCGCTCCAGCATCTTCAGCGGCGGCTGTTCAAAAATGTAATCCGCCGGCGTTTCCTGTTTGGGAAGTTCCACCGGCAACAGGCGGCTGACTGAAAGCCGCTGCAAAATCACCGACTTGAATTCGTTGTTCAGTAGATACACCGCGTCTATCTCGCCGCGGCGAAATCGCTCCGTGGTATCTCGTGCAATCGCCGCCGCATCCGAATACTGAATCTTGCCCAGAATGTTTATATGTTCCGCAATGATGTTTCCACTGCGGCGGCGGTAGAAATCTCGCCCCTTTCGTCCAATGGAAATTAGATCGATTCGCGCGTCCGTATGTTCCGAGTAAAACTTTTGCGAAGCTTTGATCAGGTTGGAATTGAACGCGCCCGCCAGGCCCTTGTCGCTAGTGAGAAAAATCAGCTCGATCCGCTTTTCGGAGCGGTTCGCCAACAACGCGCTGTTTGCGAGCGCGTCGTCGGACGAAGCCGCCGCAGCGAGATTCGCCAGCGTCTCGCGCAGTAGCGTGGCATACGGACGAGCGGCCAGCACGCGATCCTGCGCGCGCCGCAGCTTAGCCGCCGAGACCATCTTCATGGCCTTGGTGATCTGCTGCGTATTCTTCACCGACCGAATGCGCCGGCGAATGTCGATCAGGCTAGGCATGCGCGGAACTTCCCGCTGCCGGTTTGGTATCGCCCATGAACCTGTCTTTGAATTCCTTCAGGGCCGCTGTCAGATCTTTCTTCAACTGATCGTCCAGCGTTTTTTTCTCGCGAATCTGATCGAAAATTCCAGGATGGGCGTTCTCGAAGAACCGGTACATTTCGTCTTCGAACGCGCGGCACCGTTCCACCGGGACGTCATCGAGCACGCCCGTCGTTCCAGCGTAGATGATCGCAATCTGCTTCTCCACCGGCAACGGCTGATATTGCTTCTGCTTCAAAATCTCGACCAGATGCCTGCCGCGATTGAGCTGAGCCTGCGATGATTTATCGAGATCCGAGCCGAACTGAGCGAACGCCGCCAGTTCCCGATACTGCGCCAAGTCAAGCCGCAATGTTCCAGCAATCTGGCGCATGGCCTTGATCTGCGCGCTGCCGCCGACGCGGCTCACCGACTGTCCCACATTGATAGCCGGCCGCACGTTCGAGTTGAACAGATCGGCTTCCAGAAATATCTGCCCGTCCGTAATCGAAATCACGTTGGTCGGAATGTATGCCGAGATATCACCCGCCTGCGTTTCAATGAATGGCAGCGATGTCAGAGATCCCGAGCCCAGCGCCTTCGACATCATGGCCGCACGCTCCAACAAACGGCTGTGCAGATAGAACACATCGCCCGGAAACGCCTCGCGCCCCGGAGGACGCCGCAGCAGCAGCGAAATTTCCCGATAAGCCGCCGCGTGCTTCGACAAATCGTCGTAAATGGTCAGCGCGTGCCGCCCGTTGTCGCGGAAAAATTCGCCCATGGCGCAGCCCGAATACGGCGCGATGTACTGCATGGGAGCCGGATCGGAAGCGCTCGCTGAAACCACGATGGTGTACTCCATCGCGCCGTGATCTTCCAGCGTTTTCACCACCTGGGCGACCGTGGACCGTTTCTGTCCAATAGCCACGTAAATGCAGATTACGTCGCCGCCCTTCTGGTTCAGAATCGTATCAATCGCGATCGCCGTCTTGCCCGTCTGCCGGTCGCCGATCACCAGCTCGCGCTGTCCCCGGCCGATCGGAATCATTCCGTCAATTGCTTTGATCCCCGTCTGCAATGGCTGCCGCACCGGCTGCCGATCGATAACGCCCGGTGCCACGCGCTCAATCGGGCTAACTAGTGTTGTCGCAATCAGGCCTTTGCCATCCAGCGGGCGGCCCAGCGCATCCACCACGCGGCCCACCAGCGCATCTCCCACCGGCACCGACATAATGCGGCCCGTGCGCTTCACTTCATCGCCTTCACGAATGACCGTGTAATCGCCTAGTAGCACCGCGCCCACCTGGTCTTCCTCCAGATTCATGGCAATTCCCGCAACGTCGTGTGGGAACTCAATCAGCTCACCATACATCACCTTTTCCAGGCCATGGATGCGCGCAATGCCGTCGCCTACCGAGATCACCGAGCCCACTTCGCTCACGTTGACGGTCTGCTCGTAGTTCTCAATCTCCTGCCGGAGAATCTTCGTTATTTCGTCTGCTCTGATTTGAGCCATAATTCTGTTTTCCTAATTTGCGGCGAGTCTTCGCCCCAGAGTTGTAAGCTGACCGCGCACCGAACCGTCGTAGACGTTCGAACCCACGCGCGCCACCACTCCGCCGATCAGATCCGGATCCACTGAAAAGTGCATCCGCATCTTCTTTCCTGTTACCTGTGCGAGCTTCTCCGCTAACGTGGCGCGCTCGGCGTCACTGAGCTCGCGCGCCGCCGATATATCGGCGCGAATCACGCCCAGCCGCTCGTCCAGCAGCATTTCGAACACTCTGCTCATCTCCGTCAACGCATCCGCCCGGCGATGGTCGCTCAATACAAAGAGAAAATTGCGGATGACCCGCGAGAGTTGCAACGCACTCACTAGCCGTTCGATCACGGCGCGCTTGCGGCTAAGCGAAACCGCCGGGGAAGCTAGCGCGTTGCGCAGCTCCGAAGAACCATTTACAGTGCCTTCAAAGGAGCGGAGATCCCGTACTGCCGTTGCCGGATCCACTTTGGAATTGGGAGCGGTCACCACGTCCACAAGGGCGCTCGCGTATCGTGAAGCTATAGCCGATGAAGTCATTGGGTTGAACTAAGAGTGCAGCTCCCGCGTGAATGCACGGGTCAGCTCTTCCTGCGTTTGCGGGGTCATGCGTTCGCGTATTTTCTTCTCCGCTAATTCCAGCGCCAAGTGAGCGGAATAGCGACGCAGTTCAAGGCGTGACGCTTTGCCGCTGGCTTCAATCTCCTGCAGAGCATGCGCCTGCATACGGGCTAGTTCCACCGCGGTTTCCCGATGCAGCCGTTCGGCTTCATGCTTCTGCTCGTCGCGTAGCGTCTTCCGGATGCTCACAATTTCATTGTCCAGATTGGAAAGCTTGGCATTCACCTCGGCGACTCGCACGTGGGCCGCGGCGCGCGATTTTTCCGCTTCCGCGATTCCGGCCCGGATCTCTTGCGATCGCGAGTCGAAAAAAGGGCCGCCTTTTTTTACCGCGAAATAGCCCAGAGCGCCCGCCAGAATCGCAAAGTTCGCCCACTTCCAGCCAATCATTTCCTTTTCCGGCTTCTCTTCCGCCGCGCGCAACGGCGCAAGCGTCAGCAGCAAGGCCAGAATTCCACCCGCCAGAATCCTCATGCCGCTCTGCCCCGCAGGATGCGCGTCGCAATCTCATCCGCGATTGCATCGCTTTCGTGAATAAGCGCTTCTCGCGCCGCCGCCGCATCGTCGGCAAGTTCAGTCTTGGCCTGCGCCACTCGTTCTTCGGCTTGCAGTTTCGCCTGCATCAAGGTATGGGAGTGTTCGTCTTCAAGTGCCCGGTTACTCTTCTCCAACTCGGCGTAAATCTCCGTGCGAGCCGCCTTTAAAGCCGCTTGGTATTCCGCCACGCGCTTCTCGGCCTCGGCCAGACTCGCTTCCGCGGCCTTGCGCGCTCCCTCGGTCGCTTCGAAACGCGCGCCCAGCGTCCTCTCCAGCGGTTTGAAGAACATGAACCGCAGATAAAGCTGCAGCAGAATCACCAGAAAAAATGTCGGCAAGGCGTTTAGCAGTATCCCGCCCAGCGCGTGTAAAGTGGCTTGCATTGTTTTTTAGGAAAACAGCGAAGTGCGATTGAAATTAATAAGTTACCACACCAAGTGCGGTGTCAAACGCACCTTGCATTTCAGCCAGAATCTTTTTGGCCGCGGCGAGCGGATCGGCAGCATCCATAATTGGCCTTCCGATTACCAGGTAGTCGGCTCCGGCCAGAATGGCGTCTGTCGGCGTCATCCTCCGTTTCTGGTCGTCTTCCTGGTGCCCGTCGGGTCGGATGCCCGGAGTTACCACAAGTAATTTTTGTGAGATATCTTTGATGGCTTTCGCTTCGCGACCTGACGCAATCACGCCATCGCACCCCGCATCCAGCGCCATTTTCGCTCGGAACAGAACCAGTTCCTCAACGGTATGCCGACTGTACCCCATCTCCAGCAGATCGGATTGGTCCCAACTCGTCAGGACGGTTACGGTAAACAGCTTCATCCCGGTATCACCGCGCCCCTTGACGGCAGCCTTAATCAAATCGCTAGAGCCATGAATAGTAAGAAACGTGACTCCGCGCCGCGCCGCCTGGGACACCGCCTTGGTTAGGGTTTCCGGAATGTCGTAGTATTTGTAATCGAGAAAGAGCTTCTTGTGGTCATCCAAAAGCGACTTGATCAGATCTTCCACGCCAACGGCTAATTGAAGCGAGAGGCCAACCTTGAAAAAATTGGTGACGCCATCCAGCCGATTCACCATCGCGCTCGCGGTCTCGACATCAGGCAAATCTAAGGCCACAATCAGACGTTCTCGTGCGTCAACCTTCCCCATTGGATGACCCGATTTTAGCAGAACCGGCTAAACGCCACCCGGCTTCCGAGCGTCACTAAGGGTGTGATCCGAATTGCGCTTGGAAGCTGGCTGTGCCTCGCCACGGTGTGCGCCGCCGCTCCTTCGCTCGATTCCACGCTCAAAGCGGTCGAAAAACGCTACAATAGCGCTCAATCTCTAAAGCTCCAGTTTTCAGAAACTTACGCTGCCCCTCGCCGCGCCACGCATACCGAATCGGGAACGCTTTCGTTGCGCAAACCGGGACGTATGCGCTGGGACTATTCCTCTCCAGCCGGTAAGCTATTCCTCTCGGATGGTAAGAGCGTCTACCTCTATACGCCCGAAACACGCCGCGCTGAGCGAAGCAAGCTCAAGGAGACCGAGGATATGCGCGCTCCACTCGCGTTCCTTCTTGGCAAGTTAAATTTCTGGAAGGAGTTCAAGCGCTTCGACCTCCGCCAAGACTCCGCCGGTCTTTGGATCGACGCTGTTCCCAACTCCGACAGCCTTCCCTATTCAAAAGTGGAGTTCCTGGTCACGCCGCAATTCCAGATCGGCCGTCTGCGCGTTATCGGTTGGGACCAATCGATCCTTGATTTCACCTTTCGCGACGAAAAGCTGAACGCGCCCCTCGATGCCGCGTTGTTCGTCTTCCATCCGTCGCCGGGCACCGAAGTTGTGGAGGCGAATCCGTAGCCCATGCCTGAATTCGTTCTCAAATTCGCCGATACGCGCGGCGAAATCCACAATCAGGTTGCTGAAGCTACCTCGGAGCAGGAGGCGCGCGAGCGTCTCACCGGCCAAGGCTTCCTGGTCTATTCGATCCGGCCTAAGGGCACCATCGCCGGCCTTTCTTCCAACATCACGGGACGCCGCGCCAAAATCAATCTTGAGAAGTTCCTTATCTTTAATCAGCAGTTCGTCACGCTAATTCGCGCCGGTCTGCCGATTCTAAAAGGTCTCGACCTCCTCGCCGACCGCCTCACCGACCCGAAACTCACCCCCTACATCAAACGCGTCCGCGATGAAGTCCGCCAGGGCACGCTGCTTTCCGAAGCCTTCCGGCTTCAAGGCGTCTTCCCCAAAATTTACGTCACTTCCGTAATGGCCGGCGAAAAAAGCGGCAGCCTCGGCGAAGTGCTTGAGCGCTACATCATCTACCAGAAGCTTTCCCTCGCGGTTCGCAAGAAAGTGCTGGTTTCCCTGATGTACCCGTGTGTGTTGCTGGTGCTGGTTTTTCTGCTGATCATCTTCCTCGTCACTTACGTCGTCCCTAACTTCGCCGCACTCTACACCAGCATGTCGGCTAAGCTTCCCACCATCACGGTCATCTTAATTGCCGTCGGAACCACTGCCCGCAGTTACATCCTGCTGTTTCTTGCCGCCGCCTTCGTCGGCGGTTTTCTGTTCACCATTTGGGCGCGCAAGGAATCGGCACGCGAAAAACTCGACGCCGTCAAAATTCGGATCCCGCTACTTGGCGATATCTGGCTGAAGTATCAGGTGGCCCAGTTTTCTCGTGTTCTCAGCACGCTTTTAACGGGCGGTATTCCTCTGGTGCAGGGCCTCGAAACCGCGGCCGATTCGCTGGGCACCGCGCTTCTTCGCCGGACCCTTCAAAAAGCCGGCCGCTCCGTCCGCGAAGGCCAAGCCCTCTCCTTTTCTTTAGCCGCGACCGGCGTCTTTCCCGGCCTCGCCATCGACATGATTGAAGTCGGCGAGTCTACCGGCGCGCTGCCCGTCATGCTCACCAGCGTCGCCGAATTTTACGAAGACGACGTTAACACCAAAATGACCGCCGCGCTTTCCCTCATCGAGCCGGCCATCATGATCGTCATGGGTATCTTTGTGGCATTCGTGCTGATCGCCCTCTACCTGCCCATCTTCTCTCTCGCCGATACCATCCGATAGACAATTTAATATGGCCACCGAACGCATCCGGCTCAACGACACCGCCACTGAAACCGAACAGGCCAAGGCCGTCGCCGCGCGCTACCGCTGCGAATACGTGGACCTTCGCGAAGGCGTCATCGACCATGAACTCTTCCGCACCATTCCGGTCGATTTGATGTTTCGCTACAACTTCGTCCCGCTTAGCGCCCAAAACGGCAGTCTGGAAATTGCGCTCGCCGATCCGCGAAATCTTAATCTGATCGACGAGCTTGGCCTCCTCCTGAACAAGAAGCTGCGCGTCAAAGTTGCGACGCTCTCGCAAATCGCCGACCTGTTAAAGAAGACCGAGCAATCGCAGCGTGTTCTCGAAGAAGTCACCGAAGGCTTCACGCTCGATGTCGTGGGTGACGAAGAAAACTCGGACGAAACGCTTTCCATCGATAAGCTATCGGCATCCGACAGCGACATCGCGCCCGTCATCAAGTTGGTTGATACCACTATCTTCAATGCGCTCGAGCGCCGGGCGAGCGATATTCACATTGAATCGCGCGATCAGGAAGTTGTCATCAAGTACCGGATTGATGGTGTGCTGCACTATGCCATGCCACCCATCGCGAAGGATTGGCAGTCTACCATCCTGTCTCGCATTAAGGTCATGAGCGAACTCGACATCGCCGAGCGCCGCGTCCCGCAGGACGGCCGTTTTCGCGTTCGCTATAAGAACCGTCTGATCGATTTCCGCGTCTCCGTAATGCCGACCATTCACGGCGAGGACGCCGTGCTTCGCGTCCTGGATAAGGAATCCATGAGTGAGAAGTTCGCCAAGCTCTCGCTCGATGTAGTCGGCTTCTCGGAACACGATCTGGTGAAGTTTCGCCGCTACATCAGCGAACCCTATGGCATGGTGCTGGTGACCGGCCCCACCGGCTCCGGCAAGACCACCACGCTTTACGCCGCGCTTAGCGAAATTAAGAACGACGAAGACAAGATCATCACCATTGAAGACCCCGTCGAATATCAGGTCAAAGGCATCACGCAGATTCCAGTGAACGAGAAGAAGGGCCTCACCTTCGCTCGCGGCCTGCGTTCCATTCTGCGTCACGATCCCGACAAAATCATGGTCGGCGAAATCCGCGATCAGGAAACCGCGCAAATCGCCATCAACTCCGCGCTAACCGGCCATTTGGTTTTCACCACTGTGCACGCCAATAACGTGCTCGATGTGCTCGGACGCTTTCTCAACATGGGCGTCGAACCTTACAACTTCGTTTCCGCGCTCAACTGCATTTTGGCCCAACGGCTGGTCCGCATCATCTGCGAGTTCTGCCGCAAGCCCGTCCATCATCCCGATTCGCTGTTCGTCGAGAGCGGTCTGAACCCCGAGGAATGGCGCGATATTCCGCTAGTTGAGGGTTCCGGCTGTTTCGAATGCGGCGGCACCGGCTTTCGCGGACGCACCGCCATCCACGAGCTGCTCGATCTAAGCGACCGCATCCGCGAGATGATTCTGGACAAGCGCTCCACCGCCGAAATCAAGCGCGTGGCGCGCGATGAGGGCATGACGTTCCTTCGCGAATCCGCCGTCGACAAGGTGCGCCGCGGTATCTCTACCTTGAAAGAAATCAACAAGGTCACTTTCATTGAATAAGCGTCACATGAACTTTAGCAACCTGTTCGCCGATCCGCCGCCCGACCTCATCTTCGAGATCTCCGAGGACGCGGTTTCGATGGTGCATCGCTCCAACCCCGCTGCTGTCACCACGCAGCCGCTGGCGCTGGGCGTGCTTTCCGTTTCGCCGCTTCACGACAACGTATTGAACCCGGACGCCTTTGCCGCCGCCGTGCGGCAATTGACACCCGTATCGGCCAAGCGCCGCCGCGCTGCCGTTCTGCTTCCCGACTATTGCGCCCGCCTTGCCGTTCTTGATTTCGACAAATTCCCCGAGAAACCTGAGGAGCAGTTGGCGCTGGTCAAATTTCGCATGAAGAAAACCGTGCCCTTCGATATCGAAGCGGCTGCCGTCAGTTACTGGATTCAATCCAAGGACGTGGTTGTCGTCGCGACTCCGCTTGAAATTATTGCCCGTTATGAAGCACCGTTTCGCGCCGTGAACTTGCACACTGGGCTTGTCACCATTTCCTGTCTGGCTACGCTGGAGCTGGTCGAGCCGCACGGCACCACGGTTCTTGCGAAACTTGGCACGCGCGTTCTGACCGTGCTCGTCACTCAGAATGGCGTCGTCAAATTGGTCCGCTCGCTCGAATTGCTGGAAGCCACCGCCGCCGAAATTGCCGCCGATCTGTTCCCCACCCTTGCTTATATCGAGGACCACTTGGGCGCGCCCGCCGACAAGGTCGTTCTTTGCGATTTCGACGCCTTCGGTCAGGATATGAAGGAGAATCTCGCCGCGCATCTTTCCGCTGAGTTAGGGATTCCCGTGGAACAGCTGGCGTCACGCAACTCCGGTCTAGTGGGCTATCTGAAATCGCAGTTGGTGACCGCTTGAAAGCCACCATCAATCTCGCGAGCGAGCCGTTTCGCCGCGATCGTCCTATCCTCATTGCCTCGGCTGCCGTAGGCGTGTTCCTCCTGCTCACGCTTGGGGTGCTGGTTTCGCTTATCATTACCGATCGCCGCGATCTCAAGGAGGGCCGCGCCGCTCTGGACCAGGCCACCCGGCGCCAAGCTGCCCTCACGGCCGAACAACGCAAGCTCGATTCCGACCTTCGCCAGCCTGCTAATGCCGAAGTGCTCGAGCGGAGCGTGTTTCTCAACTCGCTGCTTTATCGCAAGGGCATCAGTTGGACCAAAATTTTCGCCGACCTCGAAAAAACCGTTCCTAACAATGTGCGTATCATTTCCATACAGCCGCAGGTAAATGCGCAGGATCAGATTTTTTTGCAAATGGTGGTTGGTGCGGACGCGCCGGAGCATGCCATCAATTTTTTCGCCAAATTGGAGGCCTCGGAATTCTTCGGTTCCACCGCGGTCAGCTCCGTAATTCCACCCTCCCAAACCGATCCCCTCTACCGCTATCGCCTCAGCGTGAACTATGCCCAGAGATTTTAGTTTCGTCCGGGGCCTGGTCCGGCCTCGCGCAGCCTGGAAAGAGCCCAAAACACTGATCCGCTTGGCGCTCGGGGTTCTCCTCTTAGCCAATCTGGTGGCCGTCGCCTTTGCCTTCCACTGGATCGGTGATTCATCCGAAACCGTCGGTCGGCAATTGACCGATGCGCGACACCAAATACTGCTGCAACAGGCGCGGCTGGCGGATACCAAGAAGATGGATTCAAAAGTGGTTCAGGCGCGATTGGAGGGCGATAATTTCATCGCAACCTACATGACCACGCGCCGCAGCACTTATTCCACCATCCTCAACGAATTGCATCAGACCGCCGCCGCCGCCGGAATGAGCTCCCGCGAAGCGTCCATCACCCTCGACCCCGTCGAGGGCAGTGACACCCTGAGCGAGATGACTATCAGTGCAAATTTCGAGGGAACCTACGGAAACGTTTTGCGGCTCGTGAACGCCCTCGATAAGTCACCGCGCTTTCTGATCATCGAGAGTACTACGACGTCGCCCCAGGCCAGCGGACTTCTTTCCGTCAACATCAAACTGAATCTCTTCATCAGGGATGATAACGGAGGCATCTCGTGAACCTAGGGGCTTCGGACAAGAAGAAAGTTTACTGGCTAGGAGGTTTAGTCGCCGTCGCGATCAGCATCTATTTTTACAACTCCACTTCCTCCGACTCACCCGCGTCCGGCTCAACACCTCAGCAGGCTCAAACGAAGCCCACCCCGGGGATACCAGACGTCGCCTCTCCGCCCCTTGCCGCCCGCCGGCGCGGCAATTACGGACGCTCCGGTGGTGCCAATCTAGGTCAGGAGTTCCGCCCCGCGTTTAAAGAAACGCGCCCGGAGAAACGCCCGAATCTATCTACCATCGATCCCACTCTGCGTCTCGATCTTCTGGCCAAAGTGCAGAGTGTGCGGATCGAAGGCGGTGTGCGCGATCTTTTCCGGTTCGCCGCCGCGCCGGTCGAACCCGTGAAATTGCCGAAGGAACCAAAAATCGTTGTGGGCGGTAAAGGGGGTCCCTTGATGGCGGGGAATAACGGACCGGTGACTCCCCCCGGACCCCCGCCTCCACCGCCGGTTCCGCCTATAACTTTCAAATACTACGGCTATTCGACTCAGAAGGGTTCGGATGGGCGCAAGCGCGCCTTCTTCCTCGACGGGGAAGACATCATCGTCGCGCGCGAAGGCGAAATCATCAATAAACGCTACCGCGTCGTGCGCATCGGCGTGAATTCCGTGGTCATGGAAGACACCCAATTTAAGAACACCCAAACTCTCCCGCTGCAGGAGGACGCCGTTAGTTAGATGCCCCGCGCCAGTGAATCCGGTTTCGCCATGCTCCTGGTCTTCGCCATGGCGGCGATTATCGCCATCACGCTTTATATGGCCGCGCCGCAGGTCGCGTTCGAAGCCCAGCGCGACAAAGAGCAAACGCTGATCGATCGCGGCGAACAGTACAAGCGCGCCATCCAGGTTTTCTTCCGCAAGAACAAGCGCTACCCTGGCAAACTGGAAGACCTCGAAAACACCAGCGGCGTCCGGTTCCTCCGCCACCGCTATGTCGATCCCATGTCAGGCAAAGATGAATGGCGGCTGATTCACGTTGGTCCCGGAGGCGTGCTTACCGATTCGCTCGTCCAAAAACAGAAGGACGCCGAAAAGAACAAGAAGAAGCAAAGCGTCAATAACTTCATTACCGAGTTGCAGCCTATCGGCGGCGGTCCCGACACGAACCTGCCCCCCACCATCGCCCAGCGCCGTCGCGACAATATCGGTTTGCCTCCAAATGCGCCCGTCGACAATATGCCGACCGATTCCTCCGAGGTTCGCAACGGCGTCCCGCCCGTGAACCCCGGCCAGCCGTTTCCCGGTCAATTTGTGCCCGGCCAGATCAATCCGCAAACCGGCGCGGTAAATCCGTACCCCGGCTCACCGGTTACGGGCCAGCCCGGGTTTAATCCAAATCCCCAGCCTGGTTTTAACCCTAACCCCGGTTTTAACCCTAACCCCGGTTTTCCAAGCCAGCCCGGCGTTCCGGGCCAACCCGGTGCTGCCAATGGCGCGGCGGATGTGATCGGAAGGTTGTTGACTTCTCCCCGGCCAGGCGGATTTCCGGGCGCGCAACCGGCGGGCAATCAGGCCGGTGGCCTTCAAATCGGGGGCGGCCTCGCGGGCGTGGCCAGCACCGTTGAACGTGAAGGAATTAAGATCTACGGCGACCGCAAAAAGTACAATGAATGGGAATTTATTTACGATTACGGTAAGGATCAAGCCAACGGCGGCGGCATGACAGCCGGCCCCGGTCAGCCCATCGGTCAGGCCGCGCCCGGCACGGGCAATCAAAACGGCTTTGGCACTCAACCCGGTACCGGCACGCAACCCACCGTTGGTTTTCAGCCCGGTGTTCCCACTGTGCCCGTCCCGGCCTCGCACGACCAGTAATAGCCGCCCTTTGCGCGTCCCGCCATCACCGGCAAAAGCGGTCCGAACATCAATCTGCTGAATCAACCGCGCGTGATGCAGTTCGGGGTGCGCTACGAGTTCTAAGCCTTAGCGGTCTTCACGGCGTGACCGCCGAATTGTTTCCGCATCGCGGCCAGCATCTTGCTCGAAAACGAGTTGTCTTGCCGCGAGCGGAATCGCATCTGCAGCGAAAGTGCGATCACCGGCGCGGGCACTGACAAGTTAATGCTCTCTTCGACCGTCCAACGTCCTTCGCCGCTGTCTTCGACGTACGGTGCCAGCTGATCTAGTTTCGCGTCTTCATGCAGCGCCAGCGCCGTCAATTCCAGCAGCCAGCTTCGCACCACGCTGCCCTGATTCCATAGATCCGCTACCTTCGCCAAGTCCAAATCGTATCGCGATTCCTTTAGAATCTCAAAGCCTTCGGCATAGGCCTGCATCAAGCCATACTCAATGCCGTTGTGCACCATCTTGACGTAGTGTCCCGCACCTGCCGGCCCGCAATGCAGCACTCCATCCGGCGGCGCCAGCGCCTCGTAAATCGGACGCAGATGCTCGAAATCGGCCACATCGCCGCCCACCATCAGGCAGTACCCCACCTTCAATCCCCACACGCCGCCGCTGGTCCCGGCGTCCATGTAGTGGATGCCCTTCGGCTTCAGCGCTTCGTAGCGTGTAATGTCATCCGTGAATCTGGAATTCCCGCCGTCGATCAGAATGTCGCCAGCGGACAGCATGGGCACCAGTTGGTCGATCATGTCCTGGGTCGCTTTACCGGCCGGAACCATCACCCAAATCGCGCGGGGTGAGGGAAGTTGCGCCACCAGGTTCGCCAGATCCTTCGCACCAAGCGCGCCGCTCTGCACCGCTTTTTGCACCTTGGCTGGGTCGCGCGTATACGCCACAACCTCGTGCTTCCGTTGCAGCAACCGCTCCACCATATTGCCGCCCATGCGGCCCAGCCCAATCATTCCAATTCGCATCGTTTTCTCTCCGTGAACTAATGAGTTTAGCGCATGCGTTATTCTACGGAGTTGAACTACATTTCATGGGTTTAGTCATCGCGATCGACGGTCCTGCGGGGGCTGGCAAGAGCACCATCGCCCGCCGGCTTGCCGAGCGCCTTGGATTCACCTATATCGATAGCGGCGCCATGTATCGGGCCGTCGCATTATGGGCTCTGCAGCGCGAAATTGACGCTTCCGACGTTCATCGCGTTACGCAGCTCGCTGAAGCGGCCGAGATCACCCTTGGGGCCCAGATTCACCTCAACGGAGAAGATGTTACTGAGTTGATTCGCGCGGCCGACGTCGCCGCCGCGGCCTCTCGCGTCGCTATCATCCCTGGCGTCCGCCGGGCGCTCGTTGAAAAGCAGCGCGCCCTTGGCCAAGAAGGCAATGTGGTGATGGAAGGCCGCGATATCGGCACTGTCGTTTTTCCGGCCGCGCAGTTGAAAATATTCCTCGACGCAGCCCCCCACGAGCGCGTGAAGCGGCGGGTCACCGAGACACCCGGTGCGCATGAACGCACTGTGGCTGGCCAGATCGCCGATCGTGATGCCCGCGATCGCTCGCGCAACGAATCTCCGCTCACCCAGGCGCCCGACGCTGTGTATCTCGATTCAACGCGGCTCTCGCTCGCTGAAGTGGAAGAAGAAATCCTCAAGCTTGTCCGGGCGCGCATGACCAACGGCAAGGAATTCCATTAGATGAACTTATTAGTGATGAAGTTCGGCGGCACCAGTGTCGGGACCGCCGCCCGCATGCGCGCTTCCGCCGCTCTAGTAGCCGCCGAAGCGAAAACGCGTCCTGTCCTGATGGTGGTCTCGGCTATGTCGAAGGTCACCGACCTGCTTCTCGACACCATGAAACACGCTGAAGCGGGTGACGAAGCCGGCCTTCGGCATAATATCAACGAGCTGGAAAAGCGTCACGAGACCGCGTGCCGCCATCTGCTCCCCGAACCCCAACAAGAGGCGGTGCTGCAATCCGTCGCGGGCCTCATCGCCGAATTCGAGCGCATTGTTCACGGAATGAGGATGCTAGGCGACCGGCCCATACGCTCGGTGGATGAAGCCGTCGCCATCGGCGAGCGCCTTTCCGCTCTCATCGTTGCCGCATTCCTGCAATCCGAAGGCATCGCCGCGCAAGCGGTGAACGGAGCCGACGTAATCGTCACCGACGCAGTCTTCGGCAATGCATCGCCGCTAATGGAGGCGACCACCGCCAAAGCCAGCCAGCTTCTCTCCCCGCTTCTTGAAGCCGGATGCATACCAGTTGTCACTGGTTTCAACGGTGCCACTACCGATGGCCGTTGCACCACCCTTGGACGCGGCGGTTCCGATTTCTCCGCTTCGATTCTCTCCGCCGCGCTCGACGCTGCCGAACTCTGGATCTGGACTGACGTCGACGGCATCATGACCGCCGATCCGCGCCTCGTCCCAGAAGCCAAAGTTCTCGCCCAAGTCACCTTCGGCGAAGCCGCCGAGCTCGCCTACAATGGCGCGAAAGTGCTCCACCCCCGAACCCTTGCGCCGCTGGTTGAAAAAGGAATTCCAGTCTGGAGCAAGAACAGTTTCGCCCCCGACAAGCCCGGCACGCAGATTGTGCGCGTGCTTTCTGAAGCCAAAGGTGCCCGGGCCGTCACGTCCATGCGGGACGTCGCGCTACTATCCCTTGAATCGGCCAGCGCCGCGCTCAGCGGGGCTCACGTTATGGCCCGCGCACTGGACGCCCTCGCGCGCACGAACATCGAAGTCCTCGCCATCTCCGGTTCCAGTTATCGCCAGAGCTTTTGCTTCCTGGTCCGCTCTGATGACCTGCCGCGTACCATCGAAGCTCTCGAAGCCGGCCTCACCCTGGAACTGGCACACGGCTACGCCAAACCCATCGAAGTCGATGAACAGGTCGGCCTTCTCGCCGTCGTGGGCGAGGGCATGCGCGGCACACAAGGCCTCGCTGGACGCATCTTCACGGCGATTTCGCGCGAACGGGTCAACATCATCGCCATCGCGCAGGGCTCCAGCGAACTAACCATTGCTATTGTCGTCCGCCGCGATGGCCTCGAAAAAGCCGTTCGCGCCGTCCACGCCGAATGCCATATGGCGCAGTAAAATCTACTTTGATCGCCGCACTTCAACTGCCGCCGCTTGGCCCATCTCAATCTTGACCGGAGTCGAGTTGCCGCGCAGTCCGGCAGCTATCTTTGTCAACTGAAGCGAAAAGCCGGCCACATCCGTGACCGTTTCCAGAGGCATCGCAACGCGTGCCACCGGCTGACTTGCGGAATTTTCAAAATATTCCCAAAGAGGAGAGAACGATTCGCTGGCAGTGTATACCTGCCGCTGCTTCTTCCATCCCTTTCGGCGATTTTGGATAGCGCTTACGACTAGCAAGCCGATCAGGAAAGCTGCACTTCCGAAGAGCTCGCTCATTTGCTCCGTCATGCACTTTGATCGGCAGCGGCTTGCCGAAACTTTATCCTTTCCTCATGAAAAAGGCAGATAAGAGCGCATGCGGTGAAAGAGAATGTAAGCGTCCAGAGCCAGCGAAATGTGCTTGGTGTAGTAAAGATCGTACTCCAGAAGTACCATTGCATCCACCGGGTTTTTTCGATGATCCACGTTGATCTGGCTCCATCCGGTAATCCCAGGCTTCACTGAATGCCGCTGGTGATAGTAAGCAATGCGACGCGCCAGCACATCCACAAACTCCGGACGCTCCGGACGCGGGCCCACCAGCGCCATCTCGCCGCGCCACAAATTGAAGAGACGTGGCAGATTTTCCAGGTGCAGCTTCCGGATCGCGTGCCCTATGGGCGTTACTTCCTTCATCGCCCAGTTCCCCTCCTGGCGCACCCGCTCGCACCGAAATCGCTTCATTACAAAGGGAATCCCATTCAAACCCACGCACAGCACCGGGTCCATCGCCGGCCCGCGCGATGTCATTTTGATCGCCAGCGCCACAACAATCATGAGGGGGAAGGTCAACAAAATGCCTGCCAGCGCCAGCAGATTCGTGTAAACCGATTGCAGCGCCACGCTTCCCGGCCGCGTCGCCAACTCGTCGTTAAAAATTACTTGCGACGGCCGGAATTGCCGCGCGCAGACCCGGCCGCACACCCGCTCGTAGACTGTTGCCGCATCCTCAATTTCCATTCCTTGCCGCCTCAGTCGCAGCAGCTCCGCAATCGGCAAATGGTTGCGCCAGTCCGGCATGCCCACCACGATGCGGTTGGGCCGAATCCGCGCCACCGTCGCTATTAAATCCCCGATGTCCCCGAGGACTTCGCCGCCCGGCATGCCTTCGGACGCAATCTCGCCAGTCGACAGATACCCGGCCACTCCGAACCCGCGCTCCGGCCGCGCTACAATTTGTTCGGCCACATCGCGCACCACCGCATCCGTGCCTAGAAACAGCACCCGCTGAACGCCAAAAAGCTTCCACAATACGCTGCTGTAAAACGCCCTCCACAACAGAAGCCCGGCGAAATTCAGCGCGCTCCCTTCGATCATCGCGGTACGCGGCAGATTCAATCCTGTCGCTACGTACGCCAGGAACCCTTGAACAATGAGCGCAATCCCGAAGACATTGCACAGCTTCAGCGCCAACCCCACCCGTGACGTCACCCGCGTTTGCCGGTACAGGCTGTTGAAGTAAAGCCCGAAGAGCACGCTTCCGACAGCAACCAGAACCGCCCAAATGCCGTTTTGATTCAGCAGGTAGTCGCCGGTGCCTAGTTGGAGCGCCAACGCGCACCCGGCCAGAAATCCCAAACTCGTCAGTAGAAATTCGGAAAGAAGCAGCGTCGATACGCGCGACGGCAGTATGGAGCTGCTAAATATTTGCATCCCTAGTGAAAGGCTAGTCGGATTCGCGGACCAGCTTCGAGGCGTTCATCGGAGCGTGCGCGCTCTGATTCGCGGCGCCCGTCTGGATGGCGACCAAACGCGGCCCCAGATGATTGTGAATCGCATCGATAAACGGACCCACAATCGCGGCCAGAACCGGCGACTGCAGACCCCGCGTAAATTCCAAATATCCGTTGCCCGGCAGCGGCACGCGCATTTCCCACCGGTCGGGCGCGCTGCACGGAGCATCCGCCCCGTCAAACACCCGGCCGGCGAAACTCATCCGCACGCAATGAAAATCCATCTTTTCGCAAGCGGCGATTAGCGCCGCCCAGCAATCATCCACTGCTCGGGCGTCGGCTACCGCCTGTTCGAAGCTGTGCAAATCGATCTGCGCTTTCAACGTCCGCTGGAAATCCCCCCGAAACAGCATCCGGCCCGCGACCGTAAACTCGGCATATCCTAGATACTGAATTCCGACCCACGCCACCGCGCAAAACAGGACGATGATCAGCCCCGAAACGCGGTCGTTCTGCACCACGCTCTGCAATAACGAAAACGCGGCCACCAAGCTGCACAATGCATACAACACCAGCACGGCGCGCCGCGGCGTCATGCCCCGATCTAAAAGACGGTGATGAATGTGCCCGCGATCTGCCCCGAATATGGGCTGGCGCCGCATCAGCCGCCTCACCACGGCGAGGCAAACATCCAGCAAAGGAATGGACAACGCCATCAAAGGCGCCGTCATACCCAGCAACGTGGCCGATTTCTGCGTCCAAATAATCCCATAGCAACCCAGCAGAAATCCGATGAGCAGACTGCCCGAATCGCCCAGAAAGATTGTCGCCGGATTGAAGTTATAACAGAGAAATCCGAGCAGGCAGGCAGCTAACGGGAAGGTAGCCAGCGCCAGCGGTATGTTTTTATGGAGCAGCGCGGCGATAAAAATCGTCAGCGTCGCAAACAGCCCCACACCAGCCGCCAATCCGTCCATACCGTCCACCAGATTGAAAGCATTGGTGCAGGCCAAAAGCCACAGCAGCGTCAGCGGCAGACTCCACCACATCAGCGTGTGGTAACCGACCAGATCCTCAATGCGAACGCCCGACCAGTACGCCAGTCCCGCGGCTGCCAGTTGCCCGACAATCTTCTGCCAAGGTTTCAAACCCAGCAGGTCATCGATAATGCCTACCGCGAAAATTACCGCCGCCGCTGGCAGCATCTTCCAAACCAGCGAAAGCTCGGGATTTAAGTTGGACCCCGTCAGCGACGGAAAAAGGAAAAACGAACCCGCGTACGCGCACGCAATCGCGATTCCCCCAACCCGGGGAATGGGGTACTTATGTATCTTGCGCGAGTGGTCCGGCGCATCCACCACGCCATAGGACCGGAAGACGTCACGAAAGATCGGCGTCAGGACCAGCGCCAGCACAAATGAGATGAGACCAAGCCAGAGTAGTGAATCCATGCGTCAATCCCCCACCCGGAAACCGGATTTCCTCCGTGGCGGGAGAAATTAGGGCCAACAGTTGTATTGTAAATTAAATCGCTTACACTGCCTATCGGCAGCCCGGTGAAAATCCATTAGTAATTTCCCCGTCTGTAATCCGGTACACATCAAGCCGCTGGTAAAAGTGAGATCGAACCCGGCTGTTAAACTGGAGGCGAGCTGAAGAATGAGTGCTTTCCGCGGTGTGGATTACCTCCTGATCGATACCCTGTTAGACGAACAGGAACTACTAGTACGCCAAACGGCGCGAGGTTTCGTGGATGATCGCGTGATCCCCATCATCCGGGACTGCTTTCGTGACGGCCGCTTCCCGCGCGAACTCGTGCCTGAAATGGGTCGCCTCGGTTTCTTCGGCGCCAACCTCGAAGGCTACGGTTGCGCCGGCATGAGCAACGTGGAATACGGCCTCATCATGCAGGAAATTGAGCGCGGCGATTCCGGCCTGCGCAGCTTCGTCTCCGTGCAAGGCGCGCTCGTCATGTACCCCATTCTGAAATTTGGCTCCGATGAGCACCGCACCCGCTGGCTGCCTCGCCTCCAATCCGGCGAGGCCCTCGGCTGCTTCGGCCTCACTGAACCCGACTTCGGCTCCAACCCGGCCGGCATGCGCACGCGCGCCGTTCGCGATGGGGATCACTGGGTTCTTAACGGGGAGAAGACCTGGATTACTAACGGCAGCCTCGCCGACATTGCCATCGTCTGGGCCCGCACCGACGACGGTATTCGCGGTTTCCTCGTGGAGCGCGGCACCGCTGGCTTCACCACCTCCGATATTCACGGGAAGCTCTCCATGCGGGCCTCCACCACCTCCAGCCTCGCTTTCCACGATTGCCGCGTCCCCGCTACCGCCATGTTTCCCGAAATTCGCGGCCTCAAAGGCCCACTGATGTGTCTCTCGCAAGCCCGGTTCGGCATCGGGTGGGGCGTCCTCGGCGCCGCCATGGATTGCTACGAAACCGCCCGCCAGTACACCATCCTGCGCAAGCAGTTTGACGACCGGCCGCTGGCTTCCCATCAACTCGTTCAGGAAAAGCTCGCCTGGATGATCACGGAAATCACCAAGGCCCAGCTCCTTGCGCTCCACTGCGGTCGCCTCAAAGATAAGGGGAAGCTCGACCCCGCACACATCTCCATGCTCAAGCGCAATAACACCTCGATTGCCCTGGAATGCGCTCGCCTCAGCCGCGACCTGCTCGGCGCCAACGGCATCATTGACGAGTATCCTATAATGCGTCATCTATGCAATCTGGAGACGGTGAAGACGTATGAGGGCACCGATCACATTCACGCGCTCGTTATCGGAGAGCGTGTCACCGGCGTCCCCGCTTACCGTTAGCGCAGCCTCACAATCGCCGCTTGTTTACGCCCTTACTATCTTCCTTGGCGCGTTCCTTCTCTTCCAGATTCAGCCCGTAATCGCCAAGATCATTTTGCCCTGGTTCGGCGGTTCCGCGGCCGTGTGGACCGCGTGCATGCTCTTCTTTCAGCTCGCGTTGCTCCTCGGCTATCTCTACGCTCACTGGATCGCCACGCGCCTCCCCTCACGCACTCAAAGCATCGTTCACATTGCGCTTTTAACCCTCAGTCTCGTCAGCCTCCCCGTGCTCCCTGGCGCGTGGTGGAAACCCTCCGGCTCCGACAACCCGCTTCTCCGCATCCTCGGACTTCTCGCCGCCACCATCGGACTCCCTTATCTGCTGCTCTCCGCCACGAGCCCGCTGCTCCAAAGCTGGCACGCACGCTCGGGCGGCGGAGCCTTTCCTTACCGCTTCTTCGCGCTCTCCAACGCCGCATCCATGCTGGCACTCCTTAGCTACCCGGTCGCCGTTGACCCTTATTTCACGACGCACGCACAAGCCTGGGCCTGGTCCATAACTTACGCTGCGTTCACTGTTTTCTGCGCCTTTGCCGCGTGGCAGAGTTGGCACGCGGCCGGCCCCAAAGCTGCCCCAGCCATCCAAGCCCGCGCCTGGCCCCAAGGGAGCCTCCAACTTCTGTGGCTTGCGCTCGCCGCCTGCGCTTCCGCCCTTCTGCTCTCCGTCACCAATCACCTCTCCCAGAACGTCGCCGCCATCCCGTTTCTCTGGGTTCTTCCGCTCAGCCTCTATCTTTTGACTTTTATCCTCTGTTTTGAAAGCCCTCGCTGGTACCGCCGCGCCCTCTTCATTCGCTTGGCCGCCGTGGCCCTTGGCTCCATGGCCTACGCCACGTCGAACAGCATCGAGATATCGGATCTCCGCATCTCGCTTCCGCTCTTCGCTTTCTCCCTATTCATTTGCTGCATGGTATGCCACGGAGAGCTTGCTCGCCTTAAGCCCGACGCCGAACACCTCACAACCTTCTACCTCATGACCGCCGCCGGCGGGGCCCTCGGTGGCCTGTTCGTGGCTTTCCTGGCCCCCGCCGTATTCCCCGCCCTCTACGAGTTCCCCATCGCAATCACTGCATGCGGTTTGCTCATCGTCTATGTTTTCTATCGGCAAAATCCGCGGGGATCTTTACGCTCTCCGGTGTGGTTCGTGTGCGCCGCCCTGGCGCTCGCCATCGGCGTCTACGTCGCCCATGAAACGCGCGCCACCGTAGCCGGATCGCGGCTCCTCGTCCGTAATTTTTACGGCACCCTGCGCGTAAGCGACAACGAAAAGACCGCTGACGAAGAAGCCACTCGCCAGCTCACGCACGGCACCATTAACCACGGCCAGCAATTCCTCTCGCCCGACCTGCGCCGCAAGCCCACCACCTATTACGGGCCCACTACCGGCATCGGCTTGGCGCTTAAACAACTGGGCGAGAGCGGCCCGCTGCGCGTGGGCGTCATCGGCCTTGGCACTGGCACTCTCGCGGCTTACGGCCGCGCCGGCGACACCTTCCGCTTCTACGAAATTAATCCGCTCGTGCCCCTGATTGCGAACACGCAGTTCACCTTCCTTCAAGACTCTCCGGCGCGCACCGAGGTCGTCCTCGGCGACGCTCGCCTCTCCCTGGAACGCGAGCCCGCCCAGCACTTCGACCTGCTCGCCGTCGACGCCTTCTCCGGCGACTCCGTTCCGGTTCATCTGCTTACCCGCGAAGCCTGTGCCGTCTATTGGCGCCACCTGAAGCCCGATGGAGTGCTCGCCTTCCACGTCTCGAACAAGTTCCTCGATCTCGCCCCGGTCGCCAAGCAAACCGCCGCCGCATCCCAGCGCGATGCCGTTCTTGTCTCCAACGAGATCGACGTTGAGAGCGGCACTTTCGAAGCCGATTGGGTGCTCGTCACCAACCGCGAGGATTTGAGCCGGTGGCCCTTCGCTACCGGCCCGCCGAAAAAGATCCCCGTCGGCCCTCAAATGCGCATGTGGACCGACGACTACAGCAATCTCTGGCAAAGTTTGAAATAGACCCGGTTCTTTCTAACCGAATAGCTTGTTATTTCGTTACACTATCTCACTAGTGATGGCGTCGCCCGAGATCACGGTACTGATTCACGCTTGGCAGGAGGGGGACCGGTCCGCGCAAGACCATCTGTTTGCCGAGCTGTACACCAGCCTGCACAGAATCGCCCGCGCATCGGTCCGAGCTAAACATAAGAGTGATTCCATCGGCCCCACTGGCTTGGTCGCGGAAGTTTTCATTCGCCTTCAGCAGTCCAAACATTTGGATATAACCAATCGCGACCATTTCATCGCCATCGCCACGCGGACCATGCGCCACATCATCGTGGATCGCGCTCTTGCCATCCGCTCGCAAAAGCGCGGCGGCAGCCTCATACAGGTTGAGTTACGCGACGACATGTTGAAGCTGCAGCGCGATCCGGAGGAGATCATCGCCATACACGAAGTCCTCGATCAGTTTGCCCAGACTAACCCCCGCGCGGCCCAGATCGTACAACTGGTCATGTTCGTTCAGTGGACGCATGAAGAGGTTGCGTCTATCCTCGATGTTTCCGTAACAACTGTGAAGCGGGATCTTCGGGATGCCACGCGGGAACTGCGGCGCCTGATGCGCAATGCCGGATCCAATACCCCCACAACCTGACCGCGACGAGAAATCCGGCGAAGGCTCCGCGGACGATTTCTTTAAGCCCGTTTATACTTTGCCATCCTTATTGAAGGCTGGCGATGTGGTGTCTAACCGCTTTGAAATCGTTGCGGAAATCGGGGCCGGCGGTATGGGTCAAGTTTATTTGGTAAAAGACATCCTGCGTTCCGGACAAGAGCGCGCGCTCAAAACCGTCTTGCCGGTCTATAGCGCGGACCCGCGTTTCGCCGACCGCTTCTTGACTGAAATTGGAGCCGCGCTAAACGTTAGCCACCCCAACGTGTGCCGCGTTTACGATTTCGGCGTGGACTCCCAGCGCAAACCCGCGCTCCGTTTCTACACCATGGAGTACTTGCCGGGGGAGACCCTCGCCGAGCGCCTAAAGCGAGAGCCCGATGTCACCCCCGAACGCGCTCTGATCGTATTGCGCGGTATCGCGGCCGGCCTCGATGCGGCTCACGCTCGCGGCATTGTGCACCGCGACTTGAAGCCCGGCAACATAATGCTCGTCGACAAGCAGTGGGATCGGCCCGTCTTGATGGATTTTGGCTTAGCCAAAAGTTTCGATATGGATACGCCGCTCACCCGAACCGTCGATCGCTTGGGCACTCCCGCGTTTATGGCCCCGGAACAGTTTTCCGGTGGAACCGTTTCTCCCGCGACCGATATCTATGCCCTGGGGCAAATCGTTTGCGTCATGGTGAAAGAGCCCCCATCCGAAAGATGGAAACACGCAATCGATCGGGCTCGGTCCATAAATCCACAAGAGCGCTTTCCTTCAGCCAATGCACTGGTCTTGCGGCTAGAGAGTTCGGTTCAGTGGCGTCAAGGTCGTCGAAAATTGTTGTGGCTTGCGGGCGGCGCGGCGACTTTGGCCTTTTCCGGTTACGGATACCGCTATATAGTACAGAGCCACATTCCAGCGGTTCCATTGATTATGCTCTTGCCAGTCATAGCCACACCCGACCTTCCCAACTCCGTCGCGATGGCCCAGGCCTTCGAGCGCGTCCTTTCGAACAAAATCCGCAGCTCCGACAAAATCGAGTTAGTTAGTGATAAGAAAATTGCGGACAGGCGCAAGGAATTGGGCTTGGAGGATCAACCGGTCAATGAAACGACTGCCCAACGCATCGCCGCCGCCGAGGGAGCCACAGGTGTGCTTTTTGCGCAGTTAGGCAGGATTGCCGATCAATTCCAGGTTCAGCTTCGACTTAGAATTTCCGGCCACCTGCACACCACGGAAATGGATGTGAATAACATAGACGACCTTCTGGGGGTCCCCGACAGCGCCGCTTCGTGGGTCCGTGGCGAGCTTGGCCGCCAGGGGGTGACGCCGCGTTCCTCTCCAATGCCCGAACTGACAACGTCCAAATGGGCCGCTCTGGAGCAGTATGTCGCCGGCGACGAAGCCTTCAATACGGGTAAGCCTTCCGAGGACGTCATCGCCCGCTTTACGGAAGCCATTAAGATCGATCCGCAATTCGCGGCCGCTGAAGGTAGACTTGGCGACATTTTAGTTTCGTTCGGTCGTTCTGACGAAGGCCTCCGTTATTCGGCGCGGGCCGCCGAGTTAGCCAAACAAAATCCGCTGACCGCGAAGGAAGGGTTTAAAATTCGCGGCCAGTTCGCGTCCGATACTGGCAATTGGGATGAGTCCGAGCAGGTTTACGATTTGTACAAGGCGACCTACCCGGACGACGGCCTTGGATATTTTTATCAGGCATCTGTCGCTAGTGCTCTAGGACGCGGGAAGCAAGCCCTGGGATTAATCGAAGACGCACTTGCCAAGGATCCTAAGAACTGGAAGTTTGTTGTCCAAAAAGCGAACTTACAGGCTGATTCGGGCCAGTTAAAAGCGGCGCTTGAAACATTAAAGGGCGCTAAGCCCGCCGAATCCGACGAGGGCTGGCTTGACCAAACCCAAGCCTCGATCCTTTTCGCCCTGCGGCAGTTTCCCGCCCAGGAACGAGCTATCGACCGTGTGGCTGCGAGTGCGGACCCGAAGGTCAAGAGCCGCGGCTACACTCTCAAAGCCTGGATAAATGCCGAGCACGGAGCTACAAAAGAAGCTCGCGCAAGCCTGAACGACGGGCTGGATTTCGACGTAAAGAAAAATTTCCTGGCGAACAGTCTCGTAAAGCGGAGGCTTCTTGCACAACTCACTCTTCTCGAGGGTGACCATAAGACTGCGATCGACCAATGCCGCGAAATTCTTGCGCTGATACCGAGGTCCGGCTACAAAGAGCGTATGCACATTGGATGTCTGCTGGCGCAACTCGGCCAGACTTCCGCCGCTGAAAAGTGTAAGGTTCCAGGGCTTAAGGACTGGCCCATATATCAGCACTGGTCGAAGCGGCTTCAGGGTGAGATCGCTCTCGCGAAGGGCGAAGCCACGCGAGCATTTCAGTTACTCAGCGACTTGCCCTCAAACGGAGAAATGAGAGAATGGCCCGAGTATCTCGCCCGCGCCGCGAAGGCGGCGGGAATGCCCGCCGAATTCGACCGGCAGCGGCAAGGTCTGAAGCAGACTTTGGCTCGTTATGTTATCGAGCCCGAGCGAACGGGAATTCAGTTCGTAAGGAAATACCTGCCCGAGCATTTTCGGACAGACAGTTAGTTCAATTGACAAAAGGAGAATATCATGGACGCGAGTAATGAGACGATCGACAAGGTTACGGAGAACATCACGGACAAAGGTTACGATGCGCTGCAACAGAGCGAAGCCGCGCGAGTAGACCCGGCACCGCTTAACACGGGAGAGTTGTACGCACTGGCATTGGTCTTCTGCCTCCAATCAGAGATCCGCACAAAAATTGACACGATGGTCAAGGCTAGGACAGTTTTTGACAGTACCTCTTTCAGAAACGCGGTTATCCCAGAAATTTGGAGTCTTATGAGAAACGGGTCGCAACCACCCCAAGTTGATTTGCAACTCGCAAACATTGCGGACCTTTGGAACAAAGGGCAGAGCAGGCTTGATACATCCGATCCCATGGCCGTTGCCGCCGCTTTTGGCTATACCAGACCGCCTTGTCCTTCAACGACACAGTGGCCGTTTATCTTGAAAGCCCTGGCTCAGGGTGGCATCCCTAAGAAATGACAAGACGACAGTGCCTAAAATCCCTGGTTGCCGGTGGAAGCGGTCTTGCGCTCAACGCGATGCCAGTTCCACCTAGAGTGTGTGGGATTGCAAGCAACTGTGTCCCCTGGAAGGGGTTCTTTGGAGGCGGCGTCTACCATGTCCCGTCCGGGCCGGTGCTAAGCCGCCCCAGCTTTTCCGACCTTAACGCCTCTGGCGGTTGGAAGTCGATCCAGCATGCGTATGATCTGTGGGGAGCACTCGATCCAGGTGATGTACGTGGACAGTGTGTTTCCATGCAGATTCACTCACTCGCTGATCTCGCCGGGGTCCACGACAATTGGGCCTTCCTGCCCTGGCACCGGGCGTTCGTGTACTTTCATGAGCGGATACTTGGCAAACTGATCTGTGATCCAAACTTCCGGTTGCCGTTCTGGGATTGGGAAAACAATCCTGCAATACCTCTCTTCATGAACTCGTCAAATTTTTTTACTAGCGCCAACACGCATTTCGGAAACGGTATCTATAGTGGGGCGGTTGAATCCGGCACGCTTAGAACGTGGCTCAGCAGCGCTAGGTTTCAGGATTTTACAGGGGACCTTAAAGCGGAACCGAAAGCATATCAAAGTCCGCACACTGTGGTTCACAATTCGTTCAGTAGTGCGATGTCTGATCCAACATGCTCCGCGGGTGAAATAATCTTTTACCTCCACCACGTCAACATGGACCGCTTTTGGAAATATTGGTGGGATAACTATGTTCCAAAGGGAGGCTTATTCACTCCACCTGAGAATTTTCTTTCGCAGCCCTTTAAGTTTTACGACGAAAATAGCGCCGAAGTGATCGTGCAGGCGCACCAGTTCATCGACACCGACACCCTGGGCTATTGTTATGGTCCTACGCCACCGCCCTTCCAGGATCTTCCGGTGCTTGTGCCTTCTGTTTCTTTCGGCCCGTCTGGTGGTATGCAGCCGGGGTTATCGCCGCCTCGCCAATTAGGTCTTTCAACGAAGGTAACTCGACTTGGGATTCAACCGGACTTCTCGAAACTCCCTCTACAAGTGGAAGACATTGATCCTGCACCAGTCGACGCTATTTTAGACTTGAGTTCAGGGGTAAACTTGCACCAATTAAACAAGATAGTCTTGAGCGTCGGTAAGTCGCAAGAATTGGTAGGTTCCGTGGTTAGCTTCGGCCATATTCATGATCCGGCGCACGTGCCCGTGCGATTAAGCATCCGATCCGGCCAAATTAGCCTCCTCCGTAGCGGCATCCCGGCATTCTTTAATGTTGGAGAATTGTCGCTAGGAGGCAAAATCACGCCTGCGATCGTGCGCAGTCTGCAGTTTTACGTACCCGAATCATAGACCTCTACAGCGCTGACATCCGCTCATACTCCGCATTGAACTCGCACCCGAGTATGGCGATAGCCGCCATCAGGTACATCCACACTAACAAGGCGATGCTCGTGCCGATGCTTCCATACAGCACGTTGTAGTTTGAAATGTTGCGCACATACCATCCGAACCCCAGCGTGGCACCTAACCACAAGATCGTCGCGAAGATCGCGCCCGGCCACACCGCATCCCAGCGCTGCTTGCGATATGGTCCGAAGTAATATAAGGTCGCGCTCAAGCTCGCCGTCGCGCCAAACGCAACAAAATACCGCGCCACCTTGCTGAAAAATTCCCACGCCGAAGAAAGCGGATTCAGCGCCGGGTCCACCTTCATCGCCGCCAGCACCACCCTCTCCGTTTGCGATCCGAAGAGCACCAGCGCCGACGCCAAAATCAACGGTATCGCCGCCAGAAACACCAGGCAGATCGCCACGCCCGTCTCCCGCAGAAAAGATCGGCTGCGCGGAATCCGGTACGCCGCGTGGAAGCCTTCCATCAAACTCTTGATCACGCTCGCCGCCGACCATAACGATACCAGCGAAGCGAAAAATAGCAGCAGTATCGGTCTCTGCCCTTTCACGCGAAACTGATTCAGCACTAGTTGTTCCGTCCCCGGCGGCACTACCTGCTGCAAGAATTGCGACATCGTGCGCAACACAAAGTCCGCGCGCGTCTGCACCAATATCGCTGCCGCCGACGCGGTCACCGGAAAGAATGAAAGCACCGATGAGTACGCCGCGCCCTTGGCAATCGTAAAACACCCGTCATCGAACGCGCCCAGTAGGGTGCGCTTCAACAGATACGGCAGATTTTTGATTACCGCCAGTCCCAAACCGGGCATGCCGCTGACTTACGTACTGTGCGCCGTGCGGCGGCTCTTCGCGAATTCGAGAATCACCGGCAGCAGTGACAGGAACACAATGAGCAGGATCACTTTCTCGAAGTTGTGACGCACTAGCGGAACACTTCCCAAAGTGTATCCCAGCATGGAGATGAAGAGAATCCACCCCATCCCGCCGAAAATACTAAAGAAGAGGAATCGCGAATATGGCATCTTCGCAACCCCTGAAACGAATGGCGTGAAGGTCCGGACGATCGGGATGAACCGCGCGTAGATAATTGTCTTGCCGCCGTGCTTCTCGTAAAAAGCGTGGGTGCGCCGCAGATGATCCGGATGGAACAGCCGCGATTTCGGACGGCTAAAAATGCGCGGCCCCGTGCTATGCCCCAGCCAGTAACCCACGTTATCGCCCGCAATCGCGGCCACCATCAGAAGCCCCATCACCAGCCAGATGTTCGCGTTTCCCGCTCCGCAAATTACGCCGACCGTGAACAGCAGCGAATCACCCGGCAGAAAAAATCCTACTAGCAGTCCAGTCTCGGCAAACACGATCGCGAACAGCACCGCATACCCCGCCCACCCCGTAAGCAGCGAGGTCAACATTCGAATTAGTTGTTCGGAATTTAGCAGCGACCGGAGGAAGTCCGTGAACGAATGCAGCACCCTAACCCCGGAAGCTCGCCACCAGTTGGTTGACCACGTCCTGGTGCACCTTCAGCTTTCCGTCTTTCTCGAGTCGCGTTTTCACGCCTTCTTCGAACAAAGTGGTGCGCTCGCGCCCGCGCTTCTGCTTAATCTCGTCGCGGATCGAAGCGCTCTGCGCAGCCATTCCGTTCATGTCGGGCGGAATTTGCTGCAGAACCTTGGCAACCACGCGGCTCCCTTGAGCGGTGATCGGCCCGAACACATGGCCCGCTGGCTTGTCGAAAGCTTCCCCCAGCAAACCGCCGGAGCCGATGCCCTCAACCGCGCCCTGTCGGTCGAACTCGGCGGGCGTCTTCATTTCCAGGCCCATCGATTTCGCGGCCTGCTCCAGATCGCCGCCCATCGATTTCGTCTTGTCCAATAGTTCTTTGGCTCTTTGATCCAGCAGCCGCGCCAGCTTGTCGCCGCTTAACTTCGATTGCACCTGGCTCTTCACTTCTTCAAACGTGGCCGGATGCGGCACGTCCACCCCCGTGACCGACGCGAACGCCAGTTTGTCGCCAGTCAGCGTGACCGGTTGAGTCACATCGCCCTTCTTCAGTCCGGCCAAGCTATCGTCAATCGGTTTCGAAACGCCGATTTGCGGTATGGGGTCGCCCGGAACGTAGTTCGGCACCTGAATCAGCGGCAAATTCAACTCGCTCGCGATCTTCTCCGGATGCAGCGGATCTTTCTTCAACCCCGCCAATGCTTTGTCCGCTAAACTTTGCGTCACTTGGCTCGATTGCCGCTTCTTCACGTTCAGTGCGATCTCGCCCTTCACTTCTTCGAAAGGCTTCAACCGCGCGTTCTCTTTTTCCATCACTTCCAGAATGTGATACCCGTATTGCGTCTGCACCAGATTGCTGAGCTGTTTCGGAGGCAGCGAAAACGCCGCATCCTCAAACGGCTTCACCATCTGCCCGCGCGACACCCAGTCCAGATCGCCGCCCTTTGCACCTGAGCCAGGGTCTTCGGAATTCTTCTTCGCCATCTCTGCGAAATCCGCGCCACCTCGGAGCTGTTTCAGAAGATCTTCCGCTTTGGCCTTCACCTTCGCATCGTCGCCTTTAGCCGCATCCGTCTTCAGCAAAATGTGGCGAATCTTCACCCGCTCGGGCGTGCGGAAAGCGTTTTTGTTTGCGTCGTAAGCCTTCTGCAGATCGGCGTCGCTCACCTGCACCGCCTCCGCCACCTTTGCCGAATCCAGCAACAGCACCGCAATGCTCTTCTTCTCCGGTGTCTGATACTGCGCGCGGCTTCGGTCGAAGTACGTGCGCATTTCCGCTTCAGTCGGCTGCGCCTCGCTCTGGTACTTCGCCGGACTGATCATCGCGTATTCAATCTTGGTCTTCTCGGTCCGGTGCTTGTACTCTTGCTCAACTTCCCCTGGCGCCACCACCGTGCCCTCGGCAATCACCTGCCGCAGGCGCGCTACTAGCACCGATCGCGCCATCTCCGATTCAAACTGTGAAATGGTCATGTTCTGCTCGGCCAGCACCGACGCGTACATGTTCGTATCCACTTTGCCGTCTTTAAAAAGTTGCGGCGGTAGCGTGCTGCGGATCGCCGTCGCCGTCTCGTCGTCAGAAACTTTGAGCCCGATGCGCTTGGCTTCGTAAGCCAGCGCCCTCTCGGTGATCATCTGCTGCACAATCTGCGGAACGTAGAAGGACATGATTTCGGGCGGCATCTGCCGTCCGCGCGTAACTCCCGCGATGGCCGTGCGCGCTTGCTGCACAGTGATCGGGTCGCCCGCGACATCCGCCAGGGTTCCCGCTTCGGAAACGGTACCGCCCCCGCCAAAGCCGCCGCCGGGAATCAGGTACGTGATCATCGACAATGCAACGACGACTAAAATCGCCCCAAGAAATATACGCACAGCCTTATCGCGGCTGCGAAATAAATCAAACATTTACACAATTCTCCTAATAGACACGAATCTTCTATTATATCAGCCGCACTTTGCTGGAATCCTTCAACTTGCAGCCTTGGGGGATATTCGCCCGGGAAGTTTGGTCGAACGCTACCGCAAGTGCGATAAACCGAACTGCCGTTGCGCCAGCCCGATGCTGCTGGGCACGGCCCGTCCTAGGCGCTCACCCACTCCCGCCAGCGCGCGCCCGCTCACCTGGCTCTCTATGCCAGGGCAGTAGATTACTACCCGCAAAGCCATAGGTCTTGGCAAATGCAACCTCGCTCGGATAGTAGAAGAGGAGCTGATTGCCGTCGAGATCATCGACCACCAGAAGTCGATAGCCCCATGAACCCTCTTTGACTGGAACGCCCTCGGCCTCGAGTTCTGCGCGGTGGGCCTCCACCCGGTGGCACACTTTGAAGGTCAATGGTTCACCATCGACCGCGCGTTACCTTTGTTTTTGTGTACCCATGTTTTGCACAGCCTCTCTTAGAATCCTGTTTATCCGCGTTTGATACCCCTTGCCTGAGCTTTGGAAATGGGCGAGCACATCGGCGTCCACGCGAATTGTTAACGACTTCTTGATTGGCCGGTAAAACTTACCGATTACCGCTTGGTCCCAATTTTGAAGCGGAGGAATATCCGTAAGATCAATCTCTTGATCTTTCATATTATTGAGTTTGCGAAGGGCACGAACCTGGGATTCAGTAAGCTTCTTCATATAGTTTCCGTTCCTGTGGCAGAGCTTTTCGAGCTGATAGTAGGCAAACCACCTCCGTCCCATCTCTATCGCGAAAGCTATGCGCGACAAACACACATTCGTGTCGCGGATCGAACCCACCGTCTGCCATCGCTCTTCACCTTCGACCACCCGATCAGTGTGTGCCGCATCAGCACCTTAGAAATTTGAAAACGCTCATGTCCGTGCGCCCACTTCATCCCCGCATCGCCGCAAGATTTCGCTGACGCGCTCCCTATTCATTTACCCGCCAGACTCTTGACCGCGCACTCCTGCCCCACACCTCCCTCTTCGATTTCGCGAAACCACATTTCCAGCACGAGCAGCGCCCACAACCACGTGCGATTGTCGCGCCTGCCACTCTGATGCTCTTCCAATAGATCCCGCACGAACTCGGGCGACGCGATGCGCCGGTCGCGAAACTTCTGGCTCGTCAGGTGATCCCACAGCATTTCGCGCAGCGGCCCGCGCAGCCACGGCGACATCGGCACCGCAAACCCCATCTTGCTGCGCGTCAATAGTTCCGGCGGCAGCCGGTCTCCCAGCGCGCGAATCAGAATGTATTTGCCGACGCCATTCCGAATCTTCCACTCGTTCGGAATCGTCGCCGCGAACTCCGCCAGGCAGTGGTCCAGCAGCGGTGATCGCACCTCCAGCGAGTTCGCCATCGACATGCGGTCAACCTTCACCAGCATGTCGCCCGTTAGTTTCGCCGTGGCCTCAAAATAGAGCGCCTGCGACAGCGGGTCCGCCTCACCCGGCAGCAGATAATCGCCAAACGCTCGCAGATAATATGCCTCGTCGCCCGGCAGCATCCACTCCGGCTCCAGCAGTTGCTTCCGCATATGCCACGGCGCGTAATTGCTCTCGAAGTACCGCCCAATTGCCCCCGGACGGCTCACCATGTGCAGATAATTCTTCCCGTAGGCCGAGTACGGAAGCCGGTCCGCCACCGCTGAAAAAAATCCGCGCACCATCTGCGGCACCGCATCGTAGCGCTGCAGCTTCTGCACGATCTGGAAGCTCTCATAACCGCCGAAAAGCTCATCCCCGCCATCGCCGCTCAGCGCGACCTTCACATGCCTCGCCGCAAATTCGGAAACGATGTAAGTCGGGATCGCCGATGAATCCGCGAACGGCTCATCAAACTGCCGCACCAGCTTCTGCACCAGGTTGATGCAATCAGGGCGCACCAGAATCTCGTGGTGCTCCGTCTTGTATTGCCGCGCCACCATGGCCGCGTACGACAGTTCGTTGTATTCCGCCTCTTCAAATCCAATCGAAAACGTCTTCACCGGATCGCTGGATTGCAGCGCCATCGACGCCACTACCGAGCTGGAATCGATCCCGCCGCTCAAGAACGCGCCCAGCGGCACGTCCGCAATCATTCGCATTTTGACCGATTCATCGAAGATCTCGCGCAGTTTGGTGCACGTCGCTGTCTCCGAGAAATCCGCGGGTGTGTTCGCCGTGGGCGCAGGCATTCGCCAGTAGCGGCTGATGTCCAGCGTGCCGTCGGCATCGTATTCCAGCCATGTGCCCGCTTCCAGGCGCCGCACCCCAGCAAATGCAGTCCATGGATCCGGAATCCAAGTGAATTGAAAATAGAGCCGCAAGGCATCGGCATCCACCTCAAGCGGCACACCCGCCGCGCGTAAGCACTTCAGTTCGCTGCCGAAATAGAGGCCTTCCGGAAGCGCCGCGTAGTAAAGCGGCTTCTTGCCTAGCCGGTCGCGCACCAGCAGCAGTTTCCGACGCCGCGCGTCCCAGAGCGCAAACGCGAACATCCCGCGCAGCTTCTCGAATCCTGCGGTGCCCTCCTCTTCATAAAGATGCACGAGTGTTTCGGTATCGCTGTGCGTTGTAAAGCGGTGTCCCTGCCGAATCAATCGCTCGCGGAGCTCGGCATAGTTGTAGATCTCGCCATTGAAGACCACCCAGACGGACCCATCTTCATTCGACATCGGCTGATGCCCGGTGGTCAGATCGATGATGCTGAGCCGCCGCATTCCGATCGCGCACCCGCGATCTACGTGATACCCGGAATCGTCGGGTCCGCGATGCCGGATCACGTCGCACATCGCCTGCAGAGTGCTCATTTGTGCCGGTCTCTGCCTGAGAAAATGGCCCGCGATGCCGCACATGGCTCTATGCTACTGTGAAATTCCCGCCAAGGAGGAAATCGACAGCTTGAACTGGCAATTGAAGTCCGCAATTCAGCGCCTTTGCGCCGCATTGCCGGCTGGCCAGGAAGCCGCATACTATTGGTTGCAGCGCCAATTCGGCGCCCTGCGGCATCCCGCCGATCCCACCCAGATGTGGGAAGCAACCGTCGAAATAGTCACTGAACTGCGCGGAATCGGATTTGAAATCCGCGGCGCACGCGTGCTCGAAGTCGGCACAGGCCGACGCATCGACATGCCGCTCGGACTTTACTTGTGCGGCGCGGGACCCATCGTCACTGTCGACCTGCATCCTTATCTAAAAGCCGAACTTCTCATGCAGTCCGTCGCTGCACTTCGCCGAGACCGGGACCGCATTCGCCAGATCTTTCTGCCCGCCGTCCCCGCTTCCGAGCTTGATCCCAAACTAGACCGGCTGGCGCAGATTCGCGACGCCGCGGAACTCATGCGCGAAGCTCGAATCGACTATCGGGCGCCCGCCGATGCCGCCCAAACCGGGCTCCCCGCCGCTTCAATCGACTTACAGATCTCCTATACGGTGTTTGAACACATTCCGCGCCCTGTGCTAGCCGCGATTCTAAATGAGGGAAGCCGAGTGCTTTCGCCCGATGGCGTCGCCTGTCACCACATTGACCCTTCCGACCACTTCTCCCACGATGATAAGTCAATCTCTGCGATTAACTTCTTGCGATTCAATGACATAGAGTGGGCGCATCGCGCGGACAACCAGTTCGCATATCACAATCGCATGCGAGTGACAGATTTCGAAGCCCTGTACCGCGAATGCCACCAGGAAATCCTAGCCTGGGACAACCATATCGACTCCCGCAGCCTGCAAGCACTGAACGCCGCGTTCCCTCTTGCCCCGCATTTTCAAATGATCCCAGCTGAAATTCTCGCGACGACGATAGTTCGCGCCATATCCAGGCCCGCTCGACCTAGGGATTACCCCCAATAATCCCATAAATCCGGTGAAGCTCTTCCTGGGAATAATACTCGATTTCAATTCTTCCTCGACCCGTGCCCCGCTCCACGATCCGCACCTTTGTCCCAAGCGCACGCTCAAGTTCGTCGATCGCGGCTCTCACGTTCGGGTCGACTGGCGCTGGCTCGGGCTTCGGCTTCTCGGGCTCGGAAAAAGCGGCCGCGATGCGCTCCGTGTCACGCACTGAGAGCCCCCTTTCAATAACCTCCCGCGCCAGTTGCCGTTGGTCATCCTCGCTGGTCAGTTTCAAAATCGCCCGACCATGCCCAGCCGATATCTTTCGTCCCGCTAACAAGCTCAACAGGTCAGCAGGTAACTGTAACAATCTAAGAGAGTTAGTGATGGTTGCACGATCCTTACCGGTGCGCACCCCAATCTCTTCGTGACTCAATCCAAGATCCTGGCTCATCCGCGCGAAGGCCACGGCTAGCTCAACTGGATTGAGGTCCTCGCGCTGGATGTTCTCAATGATCGCCACCTCGAGCACTTTGTCATCGGCGACTTCCTTCAACGCCACGGGGACCCGGGTCAAGCCGGCCAAAGCCGCCGCACGCAGCCGGCGCTCTCCCGCGATTAGCTCGTAGTGCTCACCGTGCTTTCGGACGATCAGCGGCTGAATGACACCGTTCGCTTGGATCGAGCGAGCCAGCTCCTCAAGGGGTTCAACATCGAATTCTTTCCGCGGCTGGTTCGGGTTGACGTGGATCTGGTCAATCGGTAGTTCCGTAATCTGTGTGCCCGCCTCAACCGCAGGCGGAGGCGGAGGCGGAACGGGCTTCGACGGGATTAGCGAGTGGAGACCCTTACCGAGGGCCCTTTTTTGCGTCATGGGACAGAATTTCCTTAGCCAACTGGATATAGCTCTCAGCCGCTTTTGACTTTACATCGTACAAAATAATAGGTTTACCGAAACTGGGAGCTTCCGCCAGCCGAATACTTCGCGGAATAACGGTTCGCAGCACATCGGAGCCAAAGAATTCTCGCAGATCGGCTGCTACCTGTTTGGTCAGGTTCGTCCGCTCATCGTACATCGTGAGAAGAATTCCCTCCATCGCGAGTGGGTGCTTGAACGAGTCACGGATTCGATCAATTGTATCCATCAACTGGGAAACGCCTTCTAGCGCGAAGAATTCGCACTGGATCGGAACTAAAACCGAATCGGAGGCGAGCAGGGCATTCAAAGTGAGCAGATCCAAAGACGGCGGGCAGTCGATGATGACGAAACGGTACTCGTTGCGAACGGACGTAAGCCGGTCCCGAAGCAAAAATTCTCTTTTTTGTGCGCCCACCATCTCCAGGTTGGCTCCGACGAGATTCTTGTCGGCAGGGAGCAGAAAAAGCCCCTCCAACTCGGTAGGGACGATGGCCGAAGACATTGGCGCTCCACCCAATAGAACATCGTACAAACTGGTTTTGTCGGGAGACTTTTCTATTCCGAGTCCGCTGGTCGCATTCCCCTGGGGATCGGAGTCGATGAGGAGAATCTTGATGTCGTTCGCCGCGAGTGAAGCGGCAAGATTGATGGCCGTAGTGGTCTTCCCTACGCCCCCTTTTTGATTCGTGACAGCGATGACTTTGGCCAAACCGTCCTAGCCTAACACGGTGAGAATGTTTCACGTGAAACATTGGTCCCGAACCAAAGGTATCGCTGATTGCCCCATGGCATTTTGATCGGGTCCGAAAATGAGTAGTTCTCAAGCGCGAGCTCTTCGCCCGCTAGAATGGCGCATCGATCACTTGCGAAATTCCCGATATCGTCGGCACTTACCGCCCGCGACACCATCCAGTTGAAACGTCCACCCACCGCGTCGGATCTCTTCGCCACAACCTTGACATTCTCCAGGTCCCTTGCCACTTCCTTCAAAAATACCGCCTTCCGTTGATGAGACTCGATTAGTGTCACGGCGCAATTGGCCCGAACAATTGCCACCGGAACACCCGGAAACCCCGCCCCTGACCCCAAATCGGCGACCGAATATGGCCCTTCCGGCATACGCGCTGCTAAAAACAGCGATTCCGCAAAATGCCGCTCCACAATCTCAGCTTCCGTCCTTACTGCCGATAGGTTCAGCTTGGAATTCCACTTCAACAGTAGTTTGAAATGCCGCTCCAGTTGGCCTTGCTGTCCTTGCGTGAGCTCGGGAATATGCTCCGCCTGCCGCGAAAGCAGCTCACGAAACATGCGCCAAACTCAAATAAACGTCAAGAATTGCCACCGCAGCCGGCGTAACCCCAGGAATTCTCGCCGCTTGGCCCAAGGTTCCGGGCTGCACCCGCGCTAACTTCTCGCCAACTTCACGCGATAGCCCCGGGATTGCCTTGTAGGAAAAGCTGGCCGGAATTGTGCGCCCGCCCGACCCCTTCAATCGGTCGATCTGCCTCTTCTGCTGGTCCAAATAGCCCGCATACTTAATCTCCGTTTCCACCGTCGCCAGAACGCCCCGTTCCGACTCTTCGCCCAACGCCTCTCGAACCCACGGCGCAATATCGGTAATACGAGATTCGGTCCTTTTTAACCAAATCCCGTTGGCATGACCGCGCAGCGCCTCGAAAAGTCTCTCTTTTTGGGCTTGTTTGCGCTGGAATACAGCCCACCGCTCATCCGACACCAGACCCACCCGCCGGCCCATCGGCGTCAAGCGCTCATCGGCGTTGTCAATACGCAGATGCAGCCGGAACTCGGCCCGGGACGTAAACATCCGATACGGCTCGTCCGCCCCCTTCGTGATCAAGTCGTCAATCAGAATTCCGATGTACCCCTCCGAACGCCCAATCTCCATCTGCGCCCCGGCTGCGTTGATCCCCGCTACCAGGCCCTGGCACGCGGCCTCCTCGTAACCTGAGGTCCCGTTGATTTGCCCCGCTAGATATAACCCCGGCAACTTTTTGACTTCCAGCCGATGATCCAGTTCGCGCGGGTCGATTGCATCGTACTCGATGGCATAGCCTGGCCGAATCATCTCGGCATGCTCCAGCCCCGGAATAGATGCCACCATCGCGGCCTGCACGTCGATCGGCATGCTTGTCGACATGCCGTTGACGTATATTTCGTGTGTATCTAAGCCCTCGGGTTCAAGAAAGATCTGGTGCCTAGTCTTATCGGGGAATTTGACGAACTTATCTTCGATCGATGGGCAATATCTTGGGCCAACCCCCTCAATCTGCCCACTATATAGCGGAGACCGGGCAATACTGTCGAGGATCACGCGTTGCGTCTCCGCCGAGGTGTACCCCAGGTGGCACTCGATCTGCGTCTGCGTGATGCGCTCGGTCATGAAGGAGAACGGCGTGGGCTCCGTATCGCCCGGTTGCGGCGTAAACTGCGTCCAATCAATGGTTCGGCCATCGAGCCGCGGCGGTGTGCCGGTTTTCAGGCGCGTCCAATTCAGTCCGATCGACCGCAATTGATGACCGAGCAGTTGTGACGGCGCTTCGCCGTTGCGCCCGCACGTGATCGTCTGCTCCCCAATGTGCGCTAACCCGTTGAGAAATGTGCCGGTTGTAATGATTACGGCACCCGCCCTCAGCTCCCGCCCATCGCGCAACAACACGCCCAAGACGCGACCGCCTTCAATCAGCAGCGACGCCACCTCGCCCTGCTTGATCTTCAAATTCGGCTCGCGCTCCAACACAGTTTTCATGTGGACGCGATACTGCTTCTTGTCGCATTGCGCCCGCGGTGACCACACCGCCGGTCCGCGGCTTGTATTGAGAAGCCGGAACTGGATGCCGACAGCGTCCGTAACCTCGCCCATAACTCCGCCGAGAGCGTCAATTTCGCGAACCAAGTGACCCTTGGCTATGCCGCCGATAGCCGGATTGCAAGACATCTGCGCGATCAGATCGACGTTCATCGTGATCATAGCCGTGCGCCGGCCCATGCGCGCGCACGCCCGCGCCGCCTCGCACCCAGCGTGGCCTGCGCCAACCACGATCACATCGAGCTTTTCCTGCATTGATATCATTGTATTCTCTGTGAAGATTCTGATTATCGGCGGCGGCGGCCGCGAACATGCGCTCGCTTGGCGCTTGGCGCAAAGCCCTTCCGTGAAGAAGTTGTACGCAGCGCCTGGGAACCCCGGAATCGCCCAAATCGCGACATGCCTTCCCGTCACGGATCTCTCGCCTGCGTCGCTTGTAGCCGCCGCCAACGAAATCGATCCCGATTTGACGGTGGTCGGCCCGGAAGTTCCGCTTGTCGCCGGTGTGGTCGACGCTTTTCAGGCCGCAAGCCGCCTCATCGTGGGCCCGAACGCTGAGATGGCGCGCCTCGAAGGCAGCAAAATCTATGCGAAAAGCTTCTTCCAGAAGCTTCACATCCCCACTGCCGCGTTCCTGAACACTGTTTCTCAATCCGAGGCACTCGCGGCGCTGGACCACTTTACCTATCCGGTCGTTCTGAAAGCTGACGGATTGGCCGCCGGCAAAGGCGTCGTGATCGCGCGGAATCGCCCAGAAGCCCTCGCCGCACTGCCGTTTCTCGGTCCTAATCTCGTGATAGAAGAGTTTCTGACCGGCGAAGAAGTCAGTTTCATCGCAATCTGCGACGGCCGAGACGCCTGCTCTCTCGAGCCCGCCCAGGATCATAAGCGCGTTTTCGATAATGATGAAGGCCCCAACACCGGCGGGATGGGAGCTTATAGCGACTCCTCGCTGCTCACGCCAGCTCAAACCGAGCAGGTTCTCAACACTGTAATTCGCCCCACTGTCGACGCGACCGGATTCGCGGGCTTCCTCTACGCCGGCCTGATGCTAACCGCGGACGGCCCCAAGGTTCTCGAATTCAACGTGCGCCTGGGCGACCCTGAAACGCAGCCATTGATGCATCGTCTTCGCAGTGACTTTGCCGAAGTTCTCCTGGCAACAGCCCAACGCCGCCTTCGCGAAGTCAAGCTCGATTGGTCGCCAGATCCATCCGTCTGCGTGGTGCTCGCCGCGGGCGGCTATCCCGGCACCTTCGCCACGGGGATCGCAATCTCGGGGATCGATAAATCCGACGGTGTTGTCTTCCATGCGGGAACCCGAATGGGGAGCGCCAACATCGAAACCGCTGGCGGGCGAGTTGTAGGAGTCACCGCGTCCGGCTCCACTCTTCCCGCGGCGATCGACGCCGCCTACCAAGGAGTACGGCCAATCCACTTCGATGGCATGCATTTCCGGACCGACATTGGCCGACGAGGCGTAACCCGCTACAATAGTGCGCAGTTGGGCACGTAGCTCAGATGGATAGAGCGGCCGCCTCCTAAGCGACAGGTCAGCAGTTCGAATCTGCTCGTGCCCACCATCTGCCCTTCGGTCCGCAAATTGCTTCCTTGAGAGCATTATGCCCGCTGCATCGTGCTACCGCTGGGGCGTCGGAATCAGTCCCTTTCCCGTGGATGTTTATCTCGATTGGGTCACGCGATTGCGCAACGAAATCTCGCAGGCACCGATAATTGAAGGCCGGCAGATGGAGATTGGCGGACTTCTTCTTGGTAAGACCCACGGTGATGTGGTGGAGATCCACGACTTCCAGTTGGTGCCAAGCGAACATCGCCGGGGAGCTTCGTTCAATCTTTCTACCCATGACCGTGTCGGACTTCAGCGGGATATCTCTAAAATCAACAAACCAGACGCTTTACAAGTAGTCGGTTACTTTCGAACGCATACCCGGCCGGGTCTATACCTGGACGAACATGACGACATGTTGGCGCGTGATTATTTCGCAAAACCGTCGCAGGTTTTCCTGCTGATCCGTCCTGACACTCCGCCCCAGGCCGGCTTCTTTTTTTGGGAAGAAGGAGAGATCAACCGGAAGCAGACCTATCTCCCGTTCCCGTTTGAGCCCAGCTTGCTCGCCGACCAAGAGGTCAGCATTCAGCCGAACGCCGTTTCGGCTCCTTTGCCCCAAAAGAAAACGTCATCCCGATCGGCACTTCTGCTAGTTCCATTTGCCGCAGGCGCGCTGGCTGCCGTCGTCATTCCATGGTGGAACAATCGCGTGCCCGAGAAGGTGACAAGTGCTGCGACTGAAACAAAGGCCAGTGCCCAAAGTGTGCCTTTTTTCAGAGAAAGCCCGGAAGAAGTTCTCGCTGTAACCGAGCCGCGAACCGACATCCGCCCCCCCGTCCGACGGCCATTTCGGCCAGTCTTACGCCCCAAACACGAGGTGGCTCTCGCAGTCAAGACAGGAATGGCTCTCGAACCAGTTAGCGAATCCGCAGTCAGCAGGACCTTCCACCGAGTCCCGCTGCTTTCACAACTACAGCGTCACCGCAAGGGCGGTGGCGATTTCGTTCCTGCAAAGCCTATTCACGATCCCAAGCCAATCCTGCCGAGCAGCATCGCTCGCGAGCTAACCGGGCCGACGCCGGTTGACGTCAAACTAACCGTCGCCAAGAACGGTCGTGTCTCCGAAATCGAACTTCTCTCGAAGCACAGCGACGCGCAGCTTCGCAATATCGTGCTCGGTACGGCAACTCGGTGGAACTTCGAGCCCGCCACCATCAAAGGCAAGCCGGTAGAGAGCCAGGTAGTCGCGCACTTCCGCTTCGAGCCAAGATAGTGTTACTGGATCGTGCTGCTGCCTTCCACTCCGAGAGTCTCGTCCACAATAGTGCGGTTCACATGGTTGTCGAGATTGATCACGTAGGTTTCAGGCGCGTCGACTAAAACCGGCGAATGTGTCGCGCAAACGATGCGGAATTTCTTTCGATCCACCAACTCCAGCATCATCTTGAGGACACGCCTCTGATTGGAGGTGGAAAGCGCCATCTCTGGTTCGTCGAGCAGCAGAGTGGTGCCGTCCGGAAGGGCGGGAAAGTTTTGCCGGAACATGGAAAGCATCACCTGACCGTGGCTGGCCATCTGCAAAAACTCCAGCATTTCGGGCTGCTCTTTGAAATATTCCAACTGCGTGCGCGGGTTATGTTGTTCCGCGTCAAACAGGAACGTCTTATCAATCTGGACTCCGCCGGGATCGAGCGTGTAAGCGAAACCATCCACTTTTTCGCCCTTGAGCGCGTACTGAATGGAGTGCAGCAGCGTAGATTTGCCGGACCCGTTCTCGCCCGCCAGCATGATCAGAGGATGTGAAAGATCGACAATCATCGGCATATAGAAATTGAGCGAGCTAAACACCGGATGCGACAAAATTTTCAGGAACATGCTGGCCTAGGATAGCAATCCCGAACGTTCCAGCAGCGCCGAGAGATCGGGGTCGCGGCCCATGAACCCGCGGTAGAGCACGGCCGGATCTTCGCTATCGCCCCTGGAAAGAATCTGCTCGCGTAATTGGGTTCCCACTCGGCGGCTGAAGATTCCCTCTTCCCGGAAACGCGTGAAAGCGTCAGCGTCCAAAACTTCCGCCCACTTGTAGGAATAGTATCCGGCGCCGTAGCCCACGGGGCTTCCAAACAGGTGGGTGAAACTTGCGATTAGCGCGTGATCCGGCGGCAGAGGGGCCGCGGAGAACTGTTGCAGAAGGTTGCGCGAGTAATCAATCGCGCCGCCGTCGCGTTCGGGCGAGTACTCCACGTGCAACGCGAGATCGACGATCCCAAAGCCAAGCTGGCGCATTTGGTTATTGGCGCCGCGGAAGTTCTTGGCACGCTTCAGTTTTTGAAAAAGTTCTTCCGGGATCGGCTCGCCGGTTGTGTAATGGAGGGCGAAAAGGTCGAGCGCCTCTCGCTCCCAACACCAATTTTCCATGATCTGCGATGGAAGTTCGACGAAGTCCCACGCGACGTTGGTTCCCGCGAGGCTCTTGATATCGACGCGGCTCAGTGAATGGTGAAGCAGATGGCCAAACTCGTGGAAAATAGTTTCCACTTCGCGATGGGTGAGCAGCGCGGGCTTATCGCCCACCGGCGGCGTAAGGTTCCCGCAAATGGTGCCAACATGGGGATCCGGATGCAGGGACGTCGCCACACCGGTGATGAACGCGTCCATCCATGCGCCCCCGCGCTTGGCTTCGCGAGGGTACCAATCGGCATAGAAAGCGCCGAGAAGGTCGCCATTCTCGTCGTGGATGTAATAGTAGCGGACATCCGGGTGCCATATCGGCGCACCGGCGCGCTCGACAACGAAAATGCCATAGAGCCGCTTGACGATGTCGAACATGCCGGCGACCACGCGCGCCGTGGAGAAGTAGGGCCGCAGCTCTTCTTCATCAAAATCGTAAAGGGCTTCGCGCTGCTTCTCGGCGTAGTAGCCGATGTCCCAGGCCTTCAAGTCGCGCCCCGCAAACTGCAGAAGACTCAGATTTTCGCGATGGAAGGCGTCTTCCGTCTTCTTCTTGAGGTCCTGAAGAAACGCCATGGCGTGGATGCCTTGATGGGCCATCCGGTCGTTCAACACAAGGTCCGCGAAGTTTTCGAACCCCAGCAGACGGGCCTTTTCGCCGCGCAGCCGAATGATCTCCGCTACGCGATCGCGATTATCGAATGGCTCCGCCGAAGCGCGGCGGGCATATGCGAGATAAACTTGCCGACGGATTTCGCTGTCGTCGAGATACGTCATCAACGGCCCATAGCTTGGCGACTGGAGGGTGAACCGCCAGCCGATCTTTCCCTTTTCCTCGGCACTCTGTCGCGCCGCGGCGACCGCGGTAGGTGGAAGGCCGGCGAGCTTCGACTCGTCGTCGATCACGAGCTCAAACGCGTTGGTGGCATCGAGAACGTTCTCCGAGAACTTTGTCGTGAGCTTGCTGAGTTCGACATCGATCTCGGCCATCCGGAGTTTCCCAATGGCATCGAGTTCAGCGCCGTGACGGCGAAATGCATCCATGGTTTTCGTGAGGAAGCGGCGGTGGATGCCCGTCAGTTCGTGGGCTTCAAGCGTGGCTGCGTAGGCCTGCATCGCTTTCCAAAGGCCTTCGTGCAGCGGAATTCCGGAATAGAACGCGCTGACTGGCGCTTGTACCGCGTTGTAAGCAGCCCGCATCTGGGGGCTGGTGGCGACGGCTTCAATGTGAGTCACAACGCTCATTGCATAAGCCAGCCTTTCGGTCACCTTCTCGAGCGCGATTAGCGTATTCTGAAAGGATCGGTCCGCGGTGTCAGCGGCGAGCGCTTCGAGTTTCCGCTCAGCGTCCCGGAGCAGCTCCGTGATGGCTGGTTCCACATGCTCCGCACGCACCCGATCAAACGGAATTTCGAAATCGATGTGAAGGAGCGGGTTATCGGCGGCCATTTCTTTAGTTTAGGGCAGGGGAGGCGGAGAGCAAGGAGTTATGGCAAACTGAAGTGAAACAATGGCACAAGAAAATTCCCAGTCGCCAGTGGTCAAACAGGATCTCATAGATTTGGAGGGCCGTCTCCTGTCGCACGTCGCACAGATGGAGACGCGGCTCTTAGCGCAGAGTGTCGACATGGAAACGCGGCTCCTATCTCAGAGTGCCGACATGGAAACGCGCCTCCTATCTCACAGCGCCGATATGGAAACGCGCCTCCTGTCTCACAGTGCCGACTTGGAAACGCGGTTCGTGTCTCACAGCGCCGATATGGAAACGCGACTAACGTCGTACGTCGACAAGCGCAATGAGAAAGTTGAAACGAGCTTGCTCACCGCTTTTCACGGATGGGCACGCAGCATGGAAATCCGCACGCGCGTGACGGGTTCGAATGTTTCGTCCCTGGACGAACGTCTTGCCCTCGCGGAAGAGCGCATCGCCGAGCTCGAACGACGCAAATAGCCGTTTCCGGCTGGCCTACTATTCCCACTTTCCTCGCTATACTACTCAGAATCACTGAAGGAGTCAGAGATGGCTTTTCGTGCTTTTGTTACGGTCGCTACGCTGCTGTCGTTTTCGGCATCGGCTGAAATCAATCGCTTGAAACTCGGGGCGCATCTAGGCGCGAACAGCGTCACCTTTCGCGTGTACTCGTCGGGCGCCACTCGGGTCGAAGTCGATCTGTTTGCAGCGGCGGCAGCGGTAAACGAGGTCGCGCGCATTCCTCTAGACCGTGACGCGGCGACATCGGTTTGGTCGGCCACCGTTCCGCTAAGTCAGCTTGGGATCAGGGGGACAATTTACTACGGTTACCGGGCGTGGGGACCGAATTGGACGTTTGACCCGGCGTGGACCAAGGGGAGCGGGCGCGGTTTTGTTTCGGATGTAGACAGCGCCGGAAATCGCTTCAATCCCAACAAGCTGCTGCTCGATCCTTATGCTCGCGAAATTAGTCATGATCCGGCCACGAAAGATAATCGCGATGGATCGGTATACGCCAGCGGCCCGGATCACCGGCTTCTGGATACCGGAAACGTCGCTCCGAAAGGAATCGTTCTTCAGGATTCAACTACTCCGGTTGAAGCTCGTCCGACTACTCCGCCTCAAGAAGAGATCGTCTATGAAGTGCAACTTCGCGGGCTAACAAATTCCGATTCGAGTATTCCCGCCACGGCGCGCGGAACCTATCGAGGGGCCGCGCTAAAAGCTGGATACCTAAAGTCACTGGGAATAACGGCTGTTGAGTTTCTTCCGTTGCAAGAAACTCAAAACGATACCAACGATGCCGATCCGCGCAGCGCCAATTACTGGGGCTACGCGACGCTGAACTACTTCGCTCCAGACCGGCGTTTCTCATCCGACAAGTCGCCCGGCGGCCCGACGCGCGAACTGCGGAAAATGGTAGCGGCATTCCATGCGGCGGGTCTGAAGGTATTTGTGGATGTGGTTTATAACCATACCGGCGAAGGCTACGCTTATCATTCAGACGACAAGAACACTTACAACTTGATTTCATTCCGCGGATTGGACAACCCAACTTACTATTTGCTGACTTCCGACCATCAATCTTCTTTCGATAACTCAGGCGTTGGTGGTGACTATAATACGGCGAATCCGGTGGCGCAGGACTTGATTGTGGATTCGCTCGATTATTGGCACGCTACGCTCGGAATTGACGGGTTCCGGTTCGATCTCGCGCCGGTTCTGGGCAACACCTGCACCGAAGGCTGTTTCCACTACGACAAGCTGGCTCCGGCAACCGCGCTGAACCGCTTGGCGCGCGAGTTTCCCGGAGTTCCTCTGATCGCCGAGCCCTGGGCCATCGGAGACGGCACTTTTCAACTGGGAAACTTCCCGGCAGGATGGTGGGAATGGAATGGCTCCTTCCGCGACAAGGTACGGCAGAGTCAGAACAAGCTCGGCGTTGAGACAGTGACCACTGGTGAATTGGCGACGCGGTTTGCGGGATCGGCCGATCTGTTTCAAGCCAACGGGCGCAAGCCGTGGCACTCGGTCAATTTCATGGTGGCGCACGACGGTTTCACCTTAGCCGACCTTTATCACTTCAACTCCAAGAATAACAACCAGCCCTTTCCCAAAGGCCCATCCGACGGCGGCAATGATAACAATGAAAGTTGGGACCAGAGCGGCAGCCACCCCGATCAGATAAAAGCCGCGCGGAATGGGCTGGCGCTATTAATGCTGAGCGCAGGCACGCCGATGATGACTGGCGGCGACGAGTTTCTGCGTTCGCTGAATGGGAATAACAATTCTTACAACCTGGACACCCCGTTCAACTGGCTGAATTTCACATTGACCGCGGAACAGCGCGCATTTCAGGGTTACGCGAGAGCACTGATTGCATTTAGGCGCGCGCACGCGGCGTTGTGGCCGGCCGACTTCTATTCAGCGGAGCAGCTCCACTGGCTCAAACCAGACGGCGGCGCGGCTGATGGCGCATATTTTGACAACGCGGACAATCACGCAATCGCGTGGACGATTGACGGCGGCCCGTTTCACGATCCGGCTGGAATGCTCTATCTGGCATATAACGCGTGGTCTGGACCGGTTGATTTCACGTTGCCCTCAGCCGGGGCGGGGAAGTTGTGGACACGTGTGCTAGATACTTCGATCGGGATGTCGTCGAAGACTATCACGGGGGCGGTGTACACTCTTCCGGGGCGGGCGGTGCTGGTGTTGACGAAGAAGTAGAACTGCATCACGGTGATGTGGCAGAATCAGAGGTGCCTCCCCAGGACACCTTTTCGATGGCTGAAACTCCGTTTGTTCACCTCCATTGCCACACCGATTACTCTCTGCTGGACGGGGCTTGCGAGATCGGGCAGCTGATGGATCTGGTCGTCGAACAGAAAATGCCCTCGGTCGCCATGACCGATCACGGCAACCTGTTCGGAGCCGTGCAGTTCTACAACACCGCCAAAGCTAAGGGAGTCCACCCGGTCATCGGTTGCGAAGTTTACGTTTCACAAAAGGGCCACAAGACGCGCTCCGATACGGACCGCTATAACCACCTTGTGCTGCTCTGCGAGGACCAGGAAGGCTATCGCAATCTGATCAACCTGGTCTCGACAGCCTATTTAGAGGGCTTTTATTACAAGCCGCGCATTGATAAAGACCTGCTGGCGCGGCACTCCAAAGGGCTGATTGCGCTCTCCGCGTGTTTGCGCGGGGATCTGAACGAAGCACTGCTTGCCGACCGCTACGCCGACAGCTTGCGCCTGGCTCACACCTATCGCGACATGTTCGGGAAAGATAATTTCTTCCTCGAGATACAAGACCACGGCCTCGATCAAGATAAGCTGCTTACGCCGCGGTTGAACCGCATGTCGCAGGAGACCGGCATCCCGCTGGTGGCAACGAACGACTCGCACTACCTGAAGAAAGAGGACGCGCGAGCGCACGAAATTCTGATGTGCATCCAGACGGGGAAGACCATGAGCGACCCGAACCGGCTGCGCTTCACCAACCCCGAGTTCTACTTAAAAACGCGCCCCGAAATGATGCAGGTTTTCGGCGAGCTGGAAGATGCCGTGAATCGCCCGTGGGAGATCGCGCAGCGCTGCCAGGTCAAGCTCGAAAAGGTCAAAGAGCCGTTCCCGAAGTTCGATGTGCCGGCGGATCATAGCATCGACACCTATTTCGAATATGTTGCTCGCCAGGGATTCGAAAAGCGGCGCGGCCGTCTGGAAGCGCAGCAGGCCAAGGGGATGCTGAAGCACGATCTGGCGGAGTACACCGAGCGGCTCGATTTCGAGATCCGAATGATACAGCAGATGAAGTTCTCGGGCTACTTTCTGATCGTCTGGGATTTCATCCGCTTCGCCAAGTCCGTGTCGATTCCGGTGGGTCCGGGACGCGGGTCGGCGGCGGGCAGCCTGGTGAGTTATTCGATGGAGATTACCGATATCGATCCACTTCAGTACGGGCTGCTTTTCGAGCGCTTCCTAAATCCGGAACGCATCAGCATGCCCGATATCGATATCGACTTCTGCACCCGCGGGCGGGGCGAAGTGATCAAGTACGTCACCGAAAAATACGGGCGTGAGCAGGTCGCCCAGATCATTACGTTCGGAACGCTGGGCGCAAAGGCGGCCATCAAAGACGTGGGACGCGTGCTGGATGTGGCTTTCGCGGATGTCGAACGTGTCACTAAACTCGTTCCGGCGGTGTTGAACATCGATTTAAAAGAATCGATGAAGATGGAGCCGGGCTTTGAAGAAGCGGCTCGCAAGGATCCGCGCATTCGCGACATTCTGACCGTGGCCGAACGCCTGGAGGGACTGGCGCGCAACGCGTCGGTTCACGCTGCCGGGGTCGTGATATCGCCCGAACCGCTGCGCACGTTAGTGCCGCTCTACCGCACCAATCGCGAGGAAATTGTCACCCAGTACGACATGAACGGGCTCGACAAGCTGGCGTTGCTGAAGATGGACTTTCTGGGCCTGACGACGCTGACGATCATCGCAGACGCCCAGAAGCTCATCGAGAAACATCGCGGCCAGAAGATCGTGATCGATGAAGTGCCGCTGGACGACCCCGCGAGCTACCAGATATTCTCGAATGGCTTCACCAGCGGCGTGTTCCAGTTTGAATCTCCGGGCATGCGCGATGTGCTGCGGCGATACCAGCCCGAACGCATCGAAGACTTGACGGCGCTGAACGCGCTCTACCGCCCGGGTCCGCTCAAGGGCGGCGTAGTGGACGATTTCATCGACCGCAAGCACGGGCGCAAGGCTGTCACGTTCGATCTGCCTGAATTAAAGCCGCTGCTGGAAGAAACCTACGGCGTGATTCTTTATCAGGAACAAGTGATGCAGATCTCGAATGTTGTCGCGGGGTACTCGCTGGGCGAGGCCGACATGCTGCGCCGCGCGATGGGGAAGAAAAAGATAGAGGAAATGGACGCGCAGCGCGAACGTTTTCTAAAGGGGGCGGCGGAGAAAGGCTTCAACGTCAAGAAGAGCGAGAAGCTTTTCGACTTAATGGCGCAGTTCGCGGAGTATGGGTTCAACAAGTCGCACTCGGCGGCCTATGCGTACTTGGCGTATATCACGGCGTACCTGAAGGCGCATTATCCGGTGGAGTTCATGGCCGCATTGCTGACCTCGGAAACCGGCAATGTGGCGAAGGTTGTGAAATACATCAACGAGTGCCGCGATATGAAGATCAAGGTGCTGCCGCCGGACGTGAACGCGAGCGACTGGACCTTTACACCCGACAGCGACGCAATCCGTTTCGGGCTGGGCGCGATTAAGAACCTGGGCCAAGGCGCGGTGGATGCGATCACCGCGGCGCGCACGAAAGCCGGCGGCTTTACGACAATCTACCAATTCTGCGAAGAAGTGGACCTGCAGTCGATCAACAAGCGCATGATTGAGAGCTTGATCCGAGCGGGCGCGATGGATTCCATGGAAGGCACGCGGGCGCAGCTCATGCTGGCGATTGATGGAGCCATGGAATCTGGGCAGCGAAGCTGGCGCGATAAGCAAAGCGGGCAGGAGGGCCTGTTCGGGTTGCTGATGGGCGGGGCCGATGCGCACCCGCACCAAACGCTCCCGAAGGCCAACGATTGGACACCCAAAGACAAACTTCAGAGCGAAAAGGACGTGTTGGGTTTCTATGTAACCGGGCATCCGCTGCAGCAGTACGAAGAGAAAGTTTGCGAGCTAGCCACACACAGCAGCGGCACACTCGAGGGTCTCGCGAAAGGCGTTGAGGTGGCTATGTGCGGCGTGATCACCGGGGTGGTTCGCAAACGCAATCGGGAAGGTAAGCCTTGGGCGGTGATGCAACTCGAAGATCGCGATGGAAGCACTGAAGCGCTGGTCTTCAACACGCAATTTGAACGCCTCGCGTCTTTGTTGGCTGAGGATCAAGCCGTTCTGGTGCGCGGGCTGGCGCTGCCGGAAGAAAACAACGCGACCAAAATATCCGTGCAGGATATTGTGCCGCTGGATGTCGCGCGGGTACCGCTGCCATCGCTGATATCCATCAAGGTTTGGCTGGGGCGAAACGGGACCAAAGACAAGGCCAGCGCTTTGAGCGATCTATTCGGTCAAAAGCCCGGCGGGACGCAGGTGCGATTCCGTCTGGAGCAATCGAGCGATTTTTCGGTGGTGTTGGACGTTCCGCTGAAGGTCAAGCCCGACAAAGAGTTCCGCGCCGCGGTAGAAAGGATTTGCGGCGGGGACGCGATTGAAGTGCTGGGGAATTAGTTCGGAATCGTCGGGCCGTTAAGAAGCGGCAAGAGTCCGAACACGGACACGGAATTCTGCGTCCCGACGTAAACCTTCCCATTCACCACGGTGGGGACGGAAAATTTGACCGCTGGTCCGGGGTTGTCACGCGTCAGGTTGATCCCTGAATCATACAGTTTCACCGCGATATTTGCGCCAGCAAATGCCAGCAAAGCCGCTGGGCCGTTGGTTACATATTGGTCCGTTTGAATGGCCCAAACAATGGAATTGGTGGTGCCATTCGAGGAAACGCTGGTGTGGGGCCCCGGGTACCCCGCGGTGGCAGGACCGAGAATCGGCGCACCCAAGAGGCCGCCGTTCACCGGAAAGGCCCTGATCGCATCGTTGGCACCCCAGAAATAGACAAAGCCCGGACCGACCGACAGGCTTCCGAATTCCGCTCCGATGGCACCTGGAAGATATTGGACGATTTGGTTGCCGTTCGGGTTGTAACCTCCCATGGCATCCCTGTTAATGACATAGATACTGCCGTTTTTGCTGGCGGTGATGAGCAGATGAGGGGTCGGGCCACTCTGAGGGGGCATCAGCATCGCTCCGCTCGACCCGAGATCCACATCGTTGGCGCTTATAGCGGCTTGGTCGTAAGGAGTAAATGAATCGGTAACTTGCAACGTAGAAGAAAACTTCAACACGGAATCGCCAAAATTCGCGATGCCATCGAAGCTGCCATTGCCGGTGACTCCATAGATGCTGCCCGTCTGATCCGCGGAGAGGCCGCTGCCGCCTTGCCAAAACCCGCCTCTCCCGGACGGGGCAGCACCCGGGATGGCGTTGGGTGTGGTGTTGTAAACCGAAACTTGTTGCAATGTGCTCGCGTTAAACCCCACCAGCCAACCGTGATACGGGTCCTGGTCCCCATGCGAAGCCCATGCGGCATACAACACGCCGCCGCTCAAGAGCAGTCCGGGGCGGTTGTGCTGATGAAGGGCATCGAAAATAACTTTGCCGTTGCCGTCATTAGGCACGTCGGTGCCGGGATAAGTAGGTGCAATCACCACGGGACCACCGAACTTCTCGGCACCGGTCTTGAGGTCGAGCGCGTGCAGGCGCTGCACATAGCTCGTCGTCGTGCCGGAAACCTCCGCCGTCTTGGCAACCACATATATCGTGCTGGTAAGCACTTGGATTACGGGGGTGCTGGTGATCCCAATGTACGGGATGACATCCGAGCTATTCACGTCCCAAAAGACGACCGGGGTCACACCCGCGGCGGGGTTGGTGAAGTTTACGTGCCACAGAGGATTCGCATTGGTGCCGGCGTTGCTATCGGCGTCGAACGCGTACACGCTGTCGTTTTCCGTCGCGATGTAGATGACGTTGTGATTAATACCGCCTATCGGCACACCCGGGATGTAGAGCGGCTGGGCATAGACAAAACCGTCCACCGGGTAGGAGAACAATTTTCCAAAGGTCTTAGGACTTACGTTAGTAGGGGCCAGAATTTTTTCTTTAGCGTTCAGGCCGCTTCGGAAGTTGTCATTGTGCTGGGTGGTAACCACAACCTGGCTCAGCGCGGGGAGGGTGGCGATCACCGCTGAAAATATCAATTTTGAACGCATTGGACTTCATGATGGTAAAGGATCTGTTCGGTAGTTCTCAACGAAAAAGGCTATCCTGAAACATTAAGTTTCCGAGGAGACGCACGCATGAGTCCGCAATTAGAAAAACCCGAACCCACTGTAAAACATCCGGCTTGGGAACGCGTACAGTGTGCCCGACACGCCAAGCGTCCGCATACAACGGATTACATTCAGCGACTGCTGACGGATTTCGATGAGATTCACGGCGACCGGTTATACGGTGACGACGCCGCCATCATCTGTGGGATGGGTTTTCTCGATGGGCGGCCAGTCATGTTGGTGGGCGAACAAAAAGGCCGCGACACCAAACAGAAGCTGCATCGCAATTTCGGCATGCCTAAACCGGAGGGATATAGGAAGGCGATCCGTGCCATGCAGTTGGCCGCGAAGTTTGGCCGACCTATCATCACCTTAATGGATACGCCCGGCGCCTATCCGGGGATTGACGCGGAAGAGCGCGGCCAGGCCGAAGCCATTGCGCGCAGCTTGCGGGAGATGGCGCGCCTGACCGTGCCGGTGATTGCGGTGTGTATTGGCGAGGGCGGCAGCGGCGGCGCACTCGCGCTCGGCGTCGGAAACCGGGTGTACATGATGGAAAACGCCGTCTACAGCGTAATTTCGCCGGAAAGTTGCGCCGCCATCATCTGGCGCGATTCGGCCAAAGCGGAACTGGCCGCCGCGGCTCTTAAGCTGACGGCGGAAGATCTCCTGGAGCTTGGCCTGATCGACGGAATCATCCCTGAGCCCGAAGGCGGCGCGCACATCAGTCCGGAACTGGCGGCGGAGACGCTGCGATCCACCTTGTCCGGGGCTCTGGATGAGTTGACTAAGATGTCGGCGGACGAACTGGTGCAGCAGCGCTATAGCAAGTTTCGCAAAATGGGAAACTTCTTCGCGTGAAAAAACCGGTCCTGCTGGGCATTCTATTTGGCCTGGTGGTGTTAGCGGCCATTATTTTCGCCACTTTCGGGAACACGGCATACCGCTGCGAAGTCTGTATTACTTTTGACGGCCGAACCGCTTGCCGGACGGCGAAAGCCGATTCTCATGACTTGGCGCTGCGGGCCGCGACCGAAAATACCTGCGCGCAATTGGCATCCGGAATGGATGCGACGAACCGCTGCACGAACACCACCCCCGATCGGGTGAGCTGGAAATCGGGACAATAGTCTCGGTAAAGACTTGTAAAGGGCGAACTGGAGAGAATCCGTCTCCGTTTATACTATTTACTGAACCAATTCAATCAGTTGAACGTTTTAGCTTCCTTAGGAGTTCCCCATCGTGAAAAGCAAGTGGAAAATTATCATCGCCGTAGTGGTGGTGTTACTCGTGGCTGGAGGCGTTCTAGCCAGCGTTAAATACAGTCAGCGGGGCATTGTGACGGTGCAAACCGGTCGCGTGGTGAAGCAGGATCTGGCCAGCGTGGTCACGGCTTCCGGGGAAGTTAAGCCTCGCAATTACATCAACATCGGCGCAAACGCGATGGGTGAACTGACGGCCATTCTGGTAAAAGAAGGCGATCACGTGAAGAAGGGTCAGCTCCTGGCTCGCATAGAATCCATCCAGCCGGAAGCCGATGTAAGCGCACAGCGGGCAGGGTTGAGTTCGGCTGAGGCGGACTCGGCGGCGACGGAAGCTGGGGTGAACGCGGCGCAGGACAACCTCATCACCCTGGAGGCTACCATCGAGCGTACGCGCGCCGATCTGGAAAAGGCCAAGCTTGATTTTGACCGCGGCAAGCAACTGTTCAACGACAAGCTGATCGCGAAACAGGACTTCGATGTGCGCCAAGCGGCTTTCGACGGGCAGCGTTATGCGCTGAAAGAAGCGGAAGCCCGGCTAACCCAGGCGAAGGCGCAGGTGATGCAGATGACCGCACAGTCCTCCGCCGCGCAGCGCAAGATCGCCCAGAGTAAAGCTACTCTTACGCGCTTCTCCGACATCCTGCGGAAGCATAATGCTTACGCCCCGCTCGACGGCGTTGTGACTAATCTACCGGTGCGCGTCGGCGAGACGGTGGTGCAGGGAATTCAAAATTCGGCTTCGAGCACGATCATGACGATTGCCGATATGTCGCTCATCACGGCTGAAGTGAAGGTTGACGAGACGGATATCGTCAACGTCCAGATGGGTCAGAACGCCGACGTAACGGTTGACGCCATTCCAAACAAGACTTTCAAGGGTCATGTAATCGAAATCGGGAACACTGCAATATTGCGATCCACCGGCGTGGCCGCTTCGCAAAGCACCAGCTCCAGCCAGGAAGCGAAGGATTTTAAGGTGGTGGTGGCGCTTGATAATCCTCCTGATGAGCTGCGGCCCGGTCTTTCGTGTACCGCGAAGATCACGACGGCCACCCGCGCTCACATCCTGACGGTGCCGATTCAGGCACTGACGATTCGCCAAAAGGGCGATCTGGATGCGAAGTCTTCGAATGGGGCTGGGGATGTTAAGCTCGATCCGGCTGCCGAGAAGGCGCGCAAAGAGGAAATTCAGGGAGTGTTCGTGATCGCCAACAGTAAGGCGGAATTCCGCAAAGTGGAGACGGGCATCACTGGCGCAACCGATATTGAAGTTACTGGCGGCTTAAAAGATGGCGACGAAATCGTTACCGGTACGTATCAGGTTATTCGCACCCTTCGCAATGCGGCGCAGGTAAAGGTGGATAATAAGCCGGCGACGAAGACTTCGTAGCGGGCAGGCACAGGAGTCTATCGTCATGGCAACAGCAGTCACCGAATTGGCCGAACAGCGCGGCGAGCAGCTCAAGCGCGATAACATCGTAATCCGCACCTACGATCTCTGGAAGACCTACATCATGGGCGACCAGGAGATCAACGCGGTCTCGGGCGTGGATATCGAGATCAAGCGGGGTGAGTATGTGGCGATTATGGGGCCGTCGGGGTCGGGGAAATCGACCTTGATGAATCTCATCGGGTGCCTCGATTCCCCGACTCGCGGGCAGTATTATATCAACGGCTCGCTGGTTAGCGAGATGACCGATGACCAGTTGGCGCGCATCCGCAACAAAGAGATTGGATTCGTTTTTCAAACCTTCAATTTGCTGCCTCGGGCAAGTGCGCTGCACAATGTGGAACTGCCTCTGATTTATAGCGGCACTCCGACAGATGTGCGGATCGAACGCGCCAAGACGGCGCTCCGGCAAGTGGATCTGGAAGAGCGCATGTATCACAAGCCCAATGAACTATCGGGCGGTCAGAGACAGCGTGTGGCGATCGCGCGGGCGCTAGTGAATAACCCGTCGATCCTGTTGGCTGACGAGCCGACGGGAAATCTGGATTCGGCGACGGGCAATGAAATCATGACGCTCTTCGAGCGGCTATATTCGCAAGGCAATACGATTATTCTGGTGACGCACGAGCTGGAGATTGCGATGCATGCGCACCGGATTATTCATGTGCGCGACGGCAAAGTGGAAAAAGACGAGCTGACGCCGCACGCGAAGTAGAAGGCAGACGTCTCCTCAATGGATCCGCTTGGAATTTGTTGAGAAGGCGATATGACTAAAAGTTACTTGGTCGGATAGATTCTCAATTAAACAGTAGCTGTTGAATGAAAGCGTCGGTGGTGGAACCCAGTGGGCGACGGCATCGGCGTTGTTGGCGTTTGCGGAGGTATAGAAGCTCTTCTCGGTCGGATCCACAAAAATTGCAATCTGGTCACCAATTGGATCGAGTACACCAACTATTCTGTGCGAGCCCGTCGACGCGAGCGCAGTCTGAGCGGTCACCGAAGATCCCGCCCCGTTGTCTACGGTCAGATTGAAGTTGGAATGTAATCCGAGCCCGCCCAAATAAACAACACCGGCTGGAGTAGTGTTGAAATTCAACTGCAACCTGGACGAACTCAAATTCGCACTAAGTTGATTCGCGACATTCATGCTGATGAAGAGCTGACCTCCAAAATTTAGAGCGGGTGCAAAAGTCGCGCACTCACCTGAATTTTGTGCCGTAACCGCGGGTCTGCCCACAAGGCCGGGTCCGGTGACAGTCAACCCCTGCCCTAGAATTCCAAGCCAAGTACCCGTGAATCCAGTCCCGCCAACCGGCTGCCCGCTAAGGTCGCCCAGAATATAGGGCGGAACGTTAAAGTTGTCTTGCGCCAGAATGATCGGATTTGTCGCAACGGTAGGTGGGCTGGGCTTCCCCGCGATAGAAATGGCCGCTGGGTTGGCGCTGAGGCCATTGGCGGACAGGAAGATTGGGGCGATGCCTGCTCCCGCCAGCGATTGTGGAAGGCGCACGTTCACTTGGTCCAGCCCCACCAGGGATCCCTGCGGTCCGGCGTAGGTTACCGGCGCAGCGAACCCGGCGATATTTACCTTTATGCCACTGGTTCCCGCTGCTCGGAGACCGGTACCGTAGAGAGTCAAATATAACTGATCGGACGGATCGCTCATGTCAACCGGAAGAGGCACCAAAACTCCGGACGCATCTTGCTTAAAGATCGCTTCCGTGGTTTGAGCGCCGTTGGCTTTCACTCGCAAAATCGCGCCGGCTGCCAGTTCAGCGTCATTCAGCAGGAACAGGCCGGGGCTAACGGGCGCGATTTGAATCGCTCCAGTGCTGACCGCTCCTGTTCCGGACGTAACATCTACTTCGGAGACGCCCACGGCAGTTCCGGCTGGCATTTCATAATTGACCTGGGTGGGAGAAACGAAGTAGAGGGGCGCGAGTCGGGCAGTGCCAAGAATGTCGATGACCTGAACACTTGTCCCAAGGAGATTGGTCGGCAACGGAAGTTCCTGAGCTGAGGCCGTTCCTGTTGCGAGCCCTGTGCCGTAAACAGTTGAAATAATTTCGGGCGTCAGAAAGCCCCCTAGGTTGCTTGCAGCGGACACGCTCGCGTTGGTGTATGTTGAGACCTCAACCATCACGCTGGTATCAGTGTGAGAGATCTGGCGAATGGCAACGGTTCCGTCGGGCGAGTTAAATTTCTGGTTATCGGAGAGCGCGCCGCCCCAGGGGTAATTGGTCGCAAGTTGGCTCTTGTTGCTGCCCCCCTTCCAATACGTGATGGATGCAGCGCCTAAAAATGCGGACGGAAGGTTCGCGTCTTGCCCTATAGGCTGGCGGTACGAAATGAACATGTTGCCTGTGGAACCCGGGGTGGTTATCTGTAGCGCCAGCACCTGGTTCGATTGGGTCTCCGCGAAATTCACAGTGTAGGTACCGGGTGCACTCACCTGCAAAACATTGCTAAGCGGAATCCAGCCTTCTTGAATCCGGTGAACGACGTTGTATTCGATAATGCGGTAACCTCCGTTGCCCATAAGGCAAGAATCGTCTCCGTATTCCGAAAAGCTCCCATCGGCAGCAATCGCTTGGGCGTGCGCCATCTTCAATCCGTGCCCAAGCTCGTGTGTTAGGGCTGGAAACACATTGGTGTCCGCAGGACCAAAGGCCCCGGTATTGATCCATTCGACGGATGGTGTACCCCCCAGCGTAGATGTGCCGCCAAACGTGCAGTACTTAATCATGTCGCTTGGCAGCATGTAGATCAAGTGGGAATATGATGAGCTATCAATTCCAGCTGTTTTCGCTGCTTGAACTGCCTGGGACGTGATGCTTGGTACGTCGCAGGTCGTCGGGTCAGTCACCTTATAAGGTCCGATGATATCGCCGGAAAAACTAACCGTATTGAAGGAGCTCTCTAAATAGAGAGTGTTTACGCTCAAGCCGGTCGCAGCGAACATGATTTGCCGAAGCTGCCCATTGGAAAACCTGGGGGTTTCCGATCCGGCTACTGCGGAAACCAGATTGAATACCAGCGTTTTTTGAACGCCGCTGGAAGGTGTGATTGCCGGAAGGCCAGGGATTCCAGTGACTGACGGCGAAATCCTTGCGGCTTTCTCCGCTAACTGAGTAGACTCAACCAAGTGAAACTCGGAAACTTCGAAGGATTCTCCTTTCATCTTTCCCCGGCTTCTCACCAGCGCGCCAGGTGTCAAAGCCTCTACCGGCTCGTGTCGGAATGAAAGCTCGATATCCCGGCCAGCCTGATCCCGGACAAAGTATCTGGTTACAGCTCGGTGCTGAGCGAAGTAATCCTCAATGACAACGGTGAGAGTTCCTTGCACCTGATCCGGCGCTGTTTCCGTCGGCACCTGGGCTAGAACCTCTGTCCCACACAGGAGCATCAAAGGCAGCAGGGAACGTTTCACTGAGGAAGTCTACCAGATGCCCCCGCAACTGCGCGTGGCAACACGCGATATAGCGCTACACGTCCAGGTTCTTCACATCGAGCGCGTTCTCTTCAATGAACTTGCGGCGGCTTTCTACGTCTTCGCCCATTAGCGTGGTGAAAATGGCGTCGGTTTCCACCAAATCCTCCAACCGGACTTTGAGAAGTGTTCGCTTTTCGGGGTTCATGGTGGTGTCGGCGAGCTGCTCGGCGTTCATTTCACCGAGGCCCTTATAACGCTGCACGGAGGCATCCCGTTTGCCCTCGATCTTCACGTGAATCAGAAGGTCCTGCCAACTGGCCTGGCTGTCGCGGCGATCGTTCTTGATCGCCAGGAACGGCGGCCGATTGTGTTTGCCGATCTGCTTTGAGACCACACGGAACTTCTTGTAATCCGGCTGCGAGGCCAGGTCGATCCCCACATGCCTCTCAGCGTTGGTGGAATCGTGATAGACCGCCATCCACGCCGAATGCTCTTCGTCGGCTTTGATGCGCGCCGGGATCTGCGCTTCGTTCAGCGCCGCCACCAACTGTTCGACATTGGCTTTTTCCGAGAAATCGGCCTTGGTGTCGATCGCGAGTTTGATACTCGAAAGGATATCCACCACTCGCGGGTCGCGCAGACGACGCTCGACCTTGTGAGAGATCTGCTCGAATTCATCGAGGCTTAGCAGGAAAGCGCGCAACTCACCGCCTTCAAGAGTGGACTTGTCGCCATTAGAGCCCATCTCCAAAGTGAGGTTCTCGGTGGCGCGGCGCATGATCTCGCGCGTGAACTCCTGCTCGTTCTTGATGTACTTCTCGCTCTTGCCTTTTTTGATGCGGTAGAGCGGCGGCTGCGCAATGTAGACGTTATCGCGCTGGATCAACTCCTGCATGTGGCGGAAGAAGAACGTCAGCAGCAGAGTGCGGATGTGGGAGCCGTCCACATCGGCGTCGGTCATGATGATGATCTTGCCGTAACGCAGCTTGGCGGAGGAGAAATCGTCTTTACCGATACCCGTGCCGAGGGCCGTAATGAGACAGCGAATTTCCTCGTGGCCGAGCATGCGGTCATAGCGTGCCTTCTCGACATTGAGGATCTTGCCTTTGAGCGGCAGAATGGCCTGGAAGCGACGGTCGCGGCCCTGTTTGGCGGTTCCGCCCGCCGATTCACCCTCCACCAGGAACAGTTCGCATTTCGCTGGATCGCGCTCCTGGCAATCTGCCAGCTTGCCGGGAAGGCCACTGGAATCGAGCGCGCCCTTGCGGCGTGTGAGGTCGCGGGCTTTGCGCGCAGCTTCACGCGCGCGTGCGGCATCAATCGCCTTAGAGACGATCTTCTTCATCACCGTGGGGTTCTTTTCAAAGAATTCGGTTAGCCCGTCGTTTACGAATTGCGTGACTGGGCCCTGAATGTCGCTATTGAGCTTGCCTTTGGTCTGACCCTCGAACTGGGGCTGGGGAACTTTGACACTAATTACAGCGGTGAGGCCTTCGCGGACGTCGTCGCCGCTCAGGTTCTCCTTGACGTCTTTGAAGAGTCCGGCGGACTGGCCGAAGGCGTTAATGGTGCGCGTCAGGGCGCTGCGAAAGCCGCTCAGGTGCGTCCCGCCATCGACCGTGTTGATGTTGTTGGCGAAGCTGAACACCGTGTCGGAATAGCTGTCGTTGTACTGCAGCGCGACTTCAATTCCGATCTGGTTGCCGTTCGCCATTTCCCTGTAGGCTTCAAAATAGATGGGCTTGTCGTGCAGCACGGTCTTGCCGCGATTGAGATGCTTGATGAACTCGGCAATTCCGCCGGTATAGAGAAATTCGTGTTCCTTAACCGGATCTTCGCGCTCATCGACCAGGGTGATTTTGAGGCTTTTATTGAGGAATGCTAATTCGCGCAGCCGCTGAGCTAGAAGATCGTAGCTGAACTTGGTCGCGTCCATGATGGTCGCGTCGGGTTTGAAAGTAATCTTAGTTCCGGTTTTGCGTCCCGCTTTCCCGGCTTTTTGCAAGGGAGTCTTGGGAACGCCGCGGTTATACTCCTGCTGCCAGGTGAAGCCTTCGCGCCAGATTTCCAGGTCAAGGCGTTCAGATAGCGCGTTGACGCAGCTCACGCCGACACCGTGCAAACCGCCCGAAACTTTGTAGCTTTTCGAATCGAATTTGCCGCCCGCGTGCAACTTGGTCATTACGACTTCAGCGGCCGACACGCCCTCTTCATGCATGTCAACTGGGATTCCCCGGCCGTTGTCGATGACCGTTACAGAGTTATCGATGTGGATGGTCACATTGACTTCAGTGCAGTGCCCAGCCAGCGCTTCGTCCACGGAGTTATCGACGACTTCGTAAACCAGGTGATGCAGGCCCATCTCACCGGTGGAGCCGATATACATAGCGGGGCGGAGCCGGACGGCTTCCAAACCCTCCAGCACTTTGATACTGCTGGAATCGTAATTTTCGTGGTTACCAGTTACTTCGTTGGACATAGAACTCATTCACTACTTCCTTGGGGAACCGCTCAAATTCGCATGGGCATTACCACGTAGCGGTAATGTCCGTTGATGCTTTCCGTGGAGGCGGGCTGCAACTCTCCGGCACTCTTTTCATCTTTCAGGGCGAAGGCTACCTGGTCCTGAGATATGGCGCGCAAAAAATCCAGCAGATACTGCGCGTTGAATCCAATTTCAAGTTCTGGCCCCTTGTATTCAGAGGGGACGTTCTCTTCACTCTCGCCGGTTTCGACCGAAGATGAAAACACCCGCACTTCACCCGGAGAGAATTGGACGCGAATGGCTTTGGAACGCTCATCGGCAAACTGGGCCACACGCTCGATGGCCGAGCGTATTTCTAGCTTAGCCAGCGTCGCGATATGGGTATTTTCCTTCGGGAGGACACGTTCGTAATCTGGAAAGTTACCCGTCAATTTACGGGTGATCAGGAGGCGCTCGCCAAACTTAAAAAATAGGTGATTGTCGTCGCCCGCCAACGATACTTTGTCGTCCGCGGTGCCTTCGTCAGCCAACTTGACGATCTCACCCATGGCCTTGCGGGGAACCAGCGCGCGAAAACTATGCGCGTCCCCATCCGCCAGTACGTTCTGGATGTAAGCGAGCCGGTGTCCGTCGGTAGAAACCATTGTGATCGCGCCGTCCTGGAGGACCAGCAGCGCCCCATTCAGCGTAAATCTGGATTCTTCCATCGAAATTGCGAAGACCGTTCGCGAGATCATCGACGAAAGCTGTTTGTACGGGATCTGCGCAACGGCTTCCGGCATAACTGGAAGCTCAGGAAAGCTCTCGCGAGACATTCCGGCCATTTTAGTGCGCGAGCGACCACAGGTAAGGTTCGCCCAGTGGTTTTCCAGAAACTTGATGGTGATGTCCGCTTCCGGAAGCAATCTAACGTAATCCAGCAGACGCCGGGCCGGAACCGTGCCTGCCCCCTCTTTCTTCACTCGAGCGGGGCAGGAGCAGCGGATTCCAAGTTCCAGATCCGTGGCGGTCAGGGTCAGACGGTCCCCGTGAGCCTCCAGCAGAATATTAGCGAGAATGGGGATGGTTGACTTCTTCTCGACGACGCCCTGCGTGAGACTTAACTCCCGAACTAGATCCAATTTACCGACCGTGAATTCCATAGAAGTGAACGTCCCCTATACTACTGTTCTTAACTAAAAAATGAATACAAAATATAACCGTATTCGTGGGGCCTGTCGAAATGTTGAAGTCTCTCTAAATTATACAAAATCCTACCGCTTTCCGCACTGCTTGAGTGTGCAAAAGTGGCGCAATCAAAGAGCGAAAAGACCGACCGACACCCAATTTACACAGAAGCTCGGGACCCGAGCCCGATACCCTGTGGAAGAAAAACCAAAAACTCATTGAAGTGAGTCAATTAGGCTGTGGAGCAGCCTGTTTAATTCTGAATCATCGTGGCGCCTTTCGGCAATTTTATTGATCGAGTGGATCACCGTGGTGTGATGCTTGCCGCCGAATGCCCGGCCGATCTCCGGCAGCGAGGCAACCGTCAGTTGCTTCACGATATACATAGCCACCTGCCTGGGATGCACCACCGCCTTCGTGTTGCTCTTTTCTTTAAGCTGGGATTGTTTAATACCGAATTTGTCGGCGACCGCTTTCTGGATGGTGTCGATAGTGACACGGCGGTCCTGAGCGTGGAGCAGATGCTTTAAAACCTGCTGGGCCATGGGCAGGTTGATCGCGGCACCGGTGAGCGATGAATATGCAAGTAATTTGACCAATGCCCCTTCAAGCTCACGCACATTTGTTTTCGTTCTGGTGGCCATGAAGATTCGGACGTCTTCTGGAAGGCGGATACCTTCAACCTCGGCTTTTTTGTCGAGGATAGCCATTTTAGTCTCCAGGTCAGGTGCTTGGATGTCGGCCATCAAACCCCATTCAAACCTGGACCGTAGACGCTCGACCAAACCGGGAATTTCCTTCGGCGGGGAATCGCTGGAAATCACAATTTGTTTCTGGTGCTCGTGTAACTCATTGAAAGTATGAAAGAATTCTTCCTGCGTGCGGTCTTTATTACCAAGGAGTTGAATATCATCAATCAACAGAACATCGGCGGAGCGGTAACGTTGCCGTAGTTGGGCCATGCGCTCCAGGCGAATACCGGTGACCACCTCGTTGGTAAAACGCTCGCTCGAAGTGTAAACCACACGCATGCGGCCCTGGCTGGAAAGCGACCGGCCTATAGCGTGCATAAGGTGGGTTTTACCCATTCCTACGCCCCCATAAATGAAGAGCGGGTTGTAGCTGCGCGAGGGGTTGGTGGCCACCGACCGAGCAGCGGCATGCGCGAATTGGTTGCAGGCCCCCACGACGAATGTGTCAAACGTAAATTTAGGATTGAGATTGGTAAGAGCCGATTCAAACTCGTCGGTTCGGGAGGAGTCGTTTACTAGGGCATTGAGGGTGCCGGCACGTCCGGTTTGCAGAGCGGTTTCAAAGGCGACGCGCCGCAATGAAAGGCCGAGGCCGCGAACAAGCTCCTGCACAATTTCGCCATATTCGGTTTCCATCCAGACGCGGGTTTGATCATCGGGAACGGTGACGCGAAGCAGGTCGCCATCAATTTGCGAGAACTCCGTACGACTTATCCAGTTCTCATAACTTTCCGCGCTGAGCAGCGTTTCCAGCCTTACTTTAACTTGGGACCAGGGATTCCCTGCGGCACCTAGATTATTCACAACAAATACACACTTTTCCCTCGGGAAAAAAACCAACAAATTCACACGTTACCGGGGCTCAAACTCTGTCGAGCAGGGGGGCGAAACGGCGGTCGATCTGTATGCCGATCCCGAGTTAATATCGATCAGCAAAGGTAGTCTAGCACAGATATGTGAAATGGTAGCAATTTTTAAATACTATTAGAATCATAAACCTACAGCGATAGCGTAATGACCCAGTCACATAGTTTGACACGATGCCTTGCGGCAGTAGAAAATAAGATTTTCGTTGCGGGAGTAGCTCAGTTGGTAGAGTGCGACCTTGCCAAGGTCGATGTCGCGGGTTCGAATCCCGTCTCCCGCTCCAATTTCTTCACCCCAGGATGGCCCCATGAAAAATCTAATCCTCAGTTTTGCCGCAATGGCAGTTGCGGCCTCCGGCCAGTATAAAATTGCCCCTGCGGGTTCCCCGCCTTCCGAGCTTGCACCGGCGGTAAGCTCGTTGCTTCAAAAAGACGGAAGCCGGGTGGTTAATGCCGGCGGGTCTTCGGTGTGTGAGGTCTGGTTCCGAACGGCTGTCGCCAGCGGTCCGAAGGTGACCGAGGACGCCGTCACGATGGGAACTATCCCGGTAGGCAGTCTGGTCGGGGTGATTCGCTTTCCGGTTCAGGGCGCGGACCGCCGCGGGCAAACCATCAAACCGGGAATCTACACGCTGCGCTACGTGCTGATGCCGGTCTCCGGCGATCACCTGGGCGCGGCACCGCAACGCGATTTTGTGGCCATGATCCCGGCGGCTCTGGACAAAGATCCGGCTTCGACGCCCACCCAAGAGGCAGTGATCGCCATGAGCGTGAAAGCGACGGGAACCCCGCATCCGGGTGTACTTAGCATCGCGCCGGGGTCGGGGAGCATCTCTTTCACCAAGGAAGCAGAGCACGATTGGACACTCAACACGAACTTAGGCAGCCTGCCGATAGCGATCATCCTCATCGGCAAAGCCGAGGCGTAGGATTGCCGGACCCATCGCGCCCCGCTGAAGAGATCATCACCTGGGCCGTCGCCCACTACGGCAAAGACCTCGCATTGTGCACCAGCTTCCAGAAGGGCGGTATGGTGATTCTCGACTTGGCCGTGCGCCACAATGCGCAACTCCGCGTGTTTACGCTGGACACGGGCCGGCTGCCGGAAGAGACCTACAGCATGATCGAGAAGGTGCGCGAGCGCTATGGCGTGGAGGTCGAGACCGTTTCGCCGGAAACCAGCGAAGTGGAATCCATGCTGCTGCGGCACGGGCCGAATCTTTTTTACAAAGACATCGCTTCGCGCATGCTCTGCTGCAAAATTCGTAAAGTGCGGCCGCTGGGGCGCAAACTGCGGGGATTCCGGGCTTACATGACCGGACTGCGCCGTGGTAATAATCCGACGAGGGCTAATGTGCCGCAAGTGGAAGCGGGTTCGCTGGTGAAGGTGAGTCCGCTGATCGAGTGGACCAACCGCCAGATTGACGATTACGTGGCCGAGCACAATGTCCCCGTTCATCCGTTGTATGCCAAGGGCTACACGAGCATCGGCTGCGGGCCTTGCACGCGCGCAACGGTGGCGGGCGAATCCGAGCGCGCTGGCCGGTGGTGGTGGGAAGAGGACGCCGAGAAGGAGTGCGGCATCCACTTCAGTGCTAACGGCAAGGTGGAGCGCACGGTCGATGTTCTGCTGCGGGATCTTTTGAATAAGGACGTGGAAGAAGACTTCGATCTCGGATTCGATCCGGGTCTATAGTCAGGTCGCCAGCGCGCGAATGGTTGCGGGGCCGTCGATATTCACGAGGGTCCCAGGCTTAGAGGCGGACACGCGAATCAGCGCGATCCCGACGAATTTGTTAAGGGCAGGGGAAAAGGCGGTGCTCGTTACTTTTCCTACATCCTGACCATCAAACGAGATCTTGATCGAGGCGGGGATAGCTGGCATGTCACTTTCGAATCCGACTAGCACGCGATTGATGTGGGCGCGGGAGTGAATGCGCTCAACAATCTCCTGACCGAGATAACAACCCTTGGCAAAGTGCAGCGCGCGCGAAAGTTGCGTTTCCTGCGGGAGAGTGGATGGGCCGATATCGTCCCCATAGCGCGGCAGAAAATGCTCTATGCGGACGGTTCGAGCGTCCACCGCGCTCGCGTCCACCGCGCCCGCCGCGTAAAGCTGCGATTCAATTTCGGCGCGTTGTGGCTGGCTGGCGAAGATTCGAAATCCCCGCTCACCAGTGGATGTCAGCATTGCGACTAGAGCCTCGTTCCATTTGACGAAGGATTGCGGTGTCTCGGGAAATGGCGCGCCAACGCGGGCGAGCAGCGCGGCGGCGTTGGGGCCTTCGACGGCTAAGCAGAAGGTGCGATCGGTAGCGTCGTCGGGTGTCGCATCATCGGCAATAATGTAATGATCGAGATGCGCCAGGATCGGCGCGCGCGTTTCTGGCTCAAGATCGAGCAGCAGGCGATCTTCCAGGCAGAGGACGTTGACATCGGCGAGGATGCGGCCCTGGGCGTTCAGGAAAAACGCATAGCATCCCTGGCCAGTTTGCAGTTGCTGAATATGGTTGGTGGTCAGGGCGTGGATGATGCGGGCGCGGTCGTCGCCGGAGACATAGATGCGGCCGCGCGGAGAGAGATCGAGCACCGCGGCGGATTCGCGCAGAGCCCGGTAGCCGGGAGTCATGACGAAAGTTTCCGCAGCACGGCAGAGATCGCGACAATTAGAGTTCCTGAAATCACGATGCCGGTGATTTGGCGGCCGCGCCTCTGATTGCCCGGTTGCATCGCGAGAAACCCAACTATAAACACATGCAGCGCGAGCAGAATTTTGATCCCGAACAGCGCATGGTAGAGCGGCGTGAGGCCGGTCTTGCGCAGCAGATTGTAGGTTCCGGAGACCAACAGCGCGGCGATGGCGGTATAGAGCAAGCCCTGATAACGCCGCGCCATGGAGTCGGAGAGTTTTTGTTGAAGTTCGGGAACGAGAGTTGAAAGCGCGGGCGTCACGACAAAACGGGAGTAGATCATCCCGCCGAGCAGCGCGACCGCCGAAATAATGTGCAGCCAGCGCAGGATTACACCAAGAACATCAAGCATTCCTCTTCATGATGAGGGGTTGCTGCGCTAGGATGCAATGGGAAACCAGATGATTCACGAGATCCTGCCGGTGGGCATGCTGCAGTGCAACTGTTCGATTTTCGGTGACGAGGGAAGCCGCGAGGCGATTGTGGTGGACCCGGGCGACAATATCCCGGAGATCCTGGCGATGGTGAACAAGCACGGGCTAACCGTGAAGTCGATCGTGATCACGCACGCGCATATTGACCACATCGGCGGCGCGGCGAAGCTGAAAGCGGCGACCGGCGCGCCGGTGCACATGAACGCACGCGACACCATGCTGAGCGATCGCTTGGACTGGCAGGCGGCATGGTTGGGAGTGGAGACGCCGGAGAATCCGGGCATCGACACGGAGGCGCGGGAAGGCGATGTGGTGCTGGCGGGCGCGACTGAATTTCATGTGATCGAGACGCCAGGGCACACGCAGGGAAGCATCAGCTTGTGGATTCCGGCCGAGCAGAAACTGGTGGCTGGGGACACGCTCTTCCGCGGGAATATCGGACGAACGGATCTGCCGGGCGGGGATAGCGAGCAGATTGTGAAATCGATTCAGGGGAAGCTGTTCGCGCTGCCGGATGAGGTGGTGGTGATAGCGGGGCATGGAGAATCGACGACGATCGGGCGTGAGAAGCGGATGAATCCGGTGGTGGGGCGGGGGTGATACGGGGCTGTGGGTAGCTTGGCGCGTAAGACTATGGCGTTGAATCCACAACGATTCGCGACTAGAGAAAAACTTATCTTGATTGGGCTGTATCTTTCGAAATACGATTCTCTCGGCGTGAAGAAACTTGGCTTTGAAAGCTTCCTGGAGGCCTTTAACGTCATGGGGTACGCCATGGGGTCAAGACCTGCATCCATCAAAAACTATCGCGATGAGTTCGACCCGTTGTTTCCGAACCGAAGAAAGGGCTGGCATAAGCGGCCTATCCGCGCCTATTGCCTGAAGCTGTATGAGGAATACAAAGGTCTCGATATCGAATCCTTCACCGGTTTAGTCAAATCGTTCGCGGGCTCCGACGACGACACCTGGCGCGAGATTCCAGCGAACGACGAACCGGATGAAACGGAGTCCAGCTTCGCGAAGAGGCTGATCACTGGTCTCGCAGCGGAACATTATTTTGAGTCAATTCAGCCTACTCTCCCTGAATTCAAAGGTTACATTCTGGAGAATACAACGCGCTTTGGCTGTGGGTATGATTTCCGGTTGCGGACCGAGGCCGAGGAAAATTTCTTGGCTGTAGAGGTCAAAGGTCTGAAGGAGAAAACCGGAAGTTTGTCGCTGACTCCCAAGGAATACAACGTGGCTGCGGTATTGAGAGACCGCTTCTTCCTGTTCGTCGTGAGGAATTTCCAGGAGTTACCATTCCATGAGATTTTCCCAAACCCTCTTTCTGGGCCGCTCCTGTTCAGGAAAACCGAGAGAGTGACTGTTCATGTTTCGTGGCTTACCTTTGCGTGATCTCAACAGTTCGGTAATTTATGATTGCTCGTTCAGCAAGAGCGTAAACGACAGATATGAAACCCTCAGTAGGGGGGCCTGGGGCCGTGCCATGAAACGCCCGAAGATCAGCTCAAGGTGCTGCACGGGCTCTTGCGAAACTTTCCGCAGGCTTCTTGATCCGAGAAGACGGACATAATTCTTTCTTGATACTGTGTAAGACGGTTAGGGGCGCCAACGCAAGTTCGTGCTCCCAAATACGCAACACGCGCCATCCGCGTGCCCGTAAATTGCGGGTCACACGGCGATCTCGTTTCCGATTGCGGGCTAGTTTCGCTGTCCAATAGTCGGTGTTCGATGTTGGCGGCCGGTGACATTTTGGACAGCCATGCCAAAAGAACCATCCACGAAAATTGCGATTTGGCAAGAGTTGAAAGCAAAATCGGGACAGCCTTCAATGTCTTGAACACAGACCCTCCAGCCTTTGATTCCAGCTTGCACCAATCGCGCTCGAAGCGCTTTCTCCGTGGAGCGGTTTCCGCGCGAACGGATCGCGGCCATGTTTCTTGACCGCGCTTCGGGACAGATTGTGTCCATAGGCTTTTAGGAAACCCGCTTCAGTTCCCCCATCACACCCGCAATCAATTCTTTCGCATCCGAAATCGACTTCGTAATCATCTGAATGTCCATCGCGGGCTTGCCGGGCTGGCGCAGGCTCTGGCAGTAAACGCCGTGCTGCCCAACCAGCACCAGCGCGTCCGTGAGCACGTCGAGCGTTACCGCCAAACGGCCGCGCGGAAGGCCCATCATGAACTCGTGCTTCTCCAGTTCCTTCCGCCGATCTTCGTAGACGCTCACATCCATTAATCTAACAAGTATGACCATTCCCCAATGGCCCATATCGGGCGAGCGCGAGCTGGAGTTGCTGCGCGCCGTGCTCGCAAGCGAACGCTGGGGCGGGTATCACGAATTCGTAGGGCGGCTCGAGCGCGAGTTCGCGGCATTTCAACAATGCGCTTACGGCGTGAGCGCGTTCAATGGAACGGTCACTATCGAAATGGCGCTGGAGGCATGCGGCATCGGCGCAGGCGACGAAGTGATCGTGCCCGCGATTTCGTTCATCTCCACAGCGACCGCGGTCTCTCGCGTCGGGGCCACCCCCGTGTTCGTGGACATCGAGCCGTACAGCTTCAACATCGACCCCGAGCGCGTGAAAGCCGCAATTGGCCCGCGCACACGCGCGATTATCGCGGTTCACTTCGGCGGACCCATGGCGGATATGGACCGGCTTGGCGCGCTCGCGGAAGAACGCAAGCTCACTCTGATGGAGGATGCCGCTCACGCGCATGGGTCGGAGTGGAAAGGGCGCCGCGCGGGGAGCATCGGCACCGCGGGATCGTTCAGCTTCCAGAATTCCAAGGTGATGACGGCCGGCGAAGGCGGCATGTTGACGTCGAACGATGCCGCGTTTGCGGAACGTGTGCGAGCCATTGCGGACCAAGGGCGGCGACCCGATGGCGGATGGTTCCATCATTACTCGCTTGGCACCAATTACCGAATCACGGCGTGGCAAGCGGCCGTGCTGCTCGCGCAACTGGAGCGGCTGCCTGAACAAAATTGCCGCCGGATGCGCAATGCGGCGGCGGTGCGCAACGCACTCGCGGACGTCCCTGGGCTCACATTCCAGCACGTGCCGCCCAAATCCGGCGTCCACGCAAACTACTTGCTGCTGGGGCGCGTCGATGCGAAATCTCTCGGCAAAACGCGAGACGAGTTCCATAAGGCCGTGGTCGCCGCTGGCGTGCCGTGCACGCCGTTCTATCCGCACACGCTCTATCGTAATCCGCTCTATCGGGCAGGTGGTTGCCGCGTTGAGCCCTGCCCTATCGCGGAGGCTTGCATCCAAGACGCCTTCTGGTTTCCGCATCGCGTGTTGTTAGGCGACGACGCAGTGACCCGCAAAATTTCCGACGCCATCTTGCGCGCGACCGAATGATACAGTGGGGAGTGTTTCGGCTTTCACTACTGCTTGTCGTGTCGATGTGCCCGTTGGGTTCGCAATCGGCGAGCGTTCCGCAAGCGTGGGACATTGGCAAGACACTGCGCGGCGTTTCTGACGGCGTCTCGCGGATCATGCCGATACTTGAACAGATCCGTCCGCGGGAATGGGTGGCGCAGGGCGCGCCTGACACGTACGCAATTCAGTGGAAGGCCAGCATCGCTCAGGCGAACGCAATTTCAACGTCCGCCCAGGCGCTGCTCGGGCATCCCGAAAAGCTTCCAGACGCGTTGCAGCTTCTTTTCCGCATCCAAGCATTTCATGCTGAATTGGCGTCGGTTGGCGAGGGCCTGAGGAAATATCAAAATCCAGCGCTGGCCGATCTGATGTTGAGCGTCGCGGCTGAAGACGGCCCGGTTCGCGAGCAACTGCAGCAATACGTGCTCGACATGGCCACCGAAAAAGACCAACAGTTTCAAATAGCGGATCGGGAAGCGCAACGCTGCCGCGGAACGCTTTCCCGTGAGACGCCTTCGGCGCGCCACGCGCCTGCGAGGAAATAGAAATGAACATGACGTTTAGCTGCGCAATCTGCGAAGAGGGATCCACCGGCATTTGCGATTACTGCACCAAGGATACATGCGGCAATCACTTGTGCGAGCGCTGCTTCCGCTGCAGCGATTGCTGCGATTGCGAAGTGCGATTGGAGGACAATTCAGTGTTGACCCAGCGCCAGCAGATGCACGGAAACCAGTTTGCGCCGCCCGATCCGGAGCCCCATCCGCATCCAGGACCCGATCCGGATCCCGAGCCCGCACCGGATCCTTTTGCCGGTTACGATCCCGAGATCATGCTGCCGTAGGCCGCGCGGAGCTGCTTTCTCGCAAATTCCACGTCGCGCGCCATGGCGGCGAGCTCGTCCTTTGGTTCGTATTCGACATGCAGCGAAATGGGCCCATCGAATCCGCCGCGCGCCAGCATCGAAAAAAATTTGGGCCAGTTGACCATTCCCTCGCCGAGAGGGCACATCTGCATTTCCCAAGCGGCGCCTTTTTTAGCCCAGTAGAAATCCTTTATTGCCACCATCTTGATTCGCGGAAGCGCGAGTCGAAGTGAGATCTCCCATCCCGACAGGCCGCCCTCCGCGGTTGCGTGACACGGGTCAAAATAGAAACCGGCCCAGCGCGGATCGATATCGGAGAGGATCGACTGACTGTCCCAAACCGCCTCGCCAACATTGTCTCCAGAGTGGTTATGCAGCCCGAGCGCCATCCCGCACTGGCGACCCATCGTCGCCAGACCCGCGACATCCTGCTTCACTAGGGCAACGCGGGTGAAAATGTCGGATGAGCCGTAATGCCAGTAGCCAGGCTTGAACAAGCGCACACCGGACTTGCCCGCTATATAGATAATGGGGAGCGCCGTTGGGTCGAACGGCGTGGTGAGAGCGGTTGTAAACATCGGCACTTCGAGTTCGGCGCCATGCACGCTCTCA
>JANYJA010000024.1 GCA_025358575.1 Terriglobia bacterium | reverse complement strand
GGTATTAATATCGATTGCGACGAGGGCCTCGGTCTGATTGATGACGATGTATCCGCCGGATTTCAACCATACTTTCGGACGGAGCGCCTTTTCCAAGTCGGCCGTGACGTTGAATGCGTCAAAAATCGGCGCGGGCCGCGTATACATCTTGACGCGGCTTACAAGAATAGGCTGGAAGCGCTGTACGAAGCTGAGCACGCTTTCATACATCTCTTCATTATCGAGCCAGATAGTTTTGAAATCGGCTGTCAGTTGATCGCGAAGAATGCGCTGAACGATGTCGAGATCGTGATGCACCAACAGAGGCGCGGGGCGGCGTTCCGACTTGGTGCGGATATCAAGCCAAAGGTTATAGAGGAACGCCATATCGCTGGCGATATCCTCTTCGGTCTTGCCTTCACCGGCCGTGCGGATGATGTAGCCTCCAGGAACTCCGACGCGATGGGCTTGCAGGATGCGCTTCAAACGCATGCGTTCGTCGTCGCTTTCGATTTTGCGTGAGACGCCCATATGCTCGACGGTCGGCATGTAGACGCAATAGCGGCCGGGCAGTGCGATATGGGAAGTGATGCGGGCGCCCTTCTGGCCGATCGGCTCCTTGGCAATCTGGACCAGAATCTCCTGGCCTTCCCTCAGCAGATCCGTAATAGAGGGAACAGGTGGTTTTTCGCGAATAACCGCTCTGGACTGAGGGGCCGCGGCGGGGGCTGGACTGGCAGCGGCAACCACAATGGGCGCCGCGACGGATTCAATGCCGGATGGACGTTGCGCGTTATCGTCGCGCCGTTCGCGGTCCTGACCTCCGCGTCCACGACGGCGCATGCGCCTGCCGGAACGGTGCTGGAATCGAGCGGCGTTGTCGCGGTCGCGAAGAACCGCGGTGAGGCTTTGTGGTTGACGGGCGGGTTCGACGCCTTCATCTTCGATGGCGGATGCCGGTTCGTCTTCAGAAAGTTCTTCACCCGATTCGCCGGCAAGGGTTTCTACCTCGACGTCTCCCAATTCTATCTCATCCTCGACATCGGCTTCGTCAATCGAATCGGCCATTTCCGCTCGGATATCGGCCAATTCTTCGGCGGCAGCGGCGAGTTCCGAATCCGCGATCACTGTGTCGTCAGGTGAAGATTCTGGTTCGAAATCTGGCGTTGACTCGACCATCGCCACGGCGACTGTTTCGGCTTCCACCACAGGCTCGGGAACCACTGCCGGCTCACGCTCGGGGGCGGCCTGCACCACCGGCGCGGAATGTTCCTCGGCATGACTATACTTGGCAAGCGACTCGCCTGGCAGAACGAATAAAGGGACTTTGGGGCCGGATGGCGGGGCTTGCACAGCTTGCACTATTGAGGCGGCTGGCGATTCCCCTTCCCAAGCCGCAATGGCCTCGACTCCAGCCTCAACTTCCGCCGGCGCGTCCGCCGCGTATTGGTCTGCCGCAGGCACGCTGCCCGCGGTATTGGAAGCATATTTTGAATCCGGAAAACCGCGTCCGCGATTGCGGCGGCGGCGAGGACGGCGTCCGTGCCGGTCACCGCGATCCTGCTGCCGGTCGCGCTCACTTCCGTCCACTCCCGGCGGGGGAACTGAAGGCTCGGCGATAAAGGCCTCGGCAGGCGCGGGGATTTCTAATGCAGGTGCGGCGGAAGCCGCTGTCGCAGTGGCGGTTTGAACTGCCTGTTCCCGAGACTTATCGCCGCGGACGCGGGTGTTACGCTCATCCCCCGTGCCCGCAATGCGATCATACTCCTCATTTTCCTCGAAAAAATCGGATACGTAGAGAAAAGTATCGCGATCGAGTCCGAGATCGACAAACGCCGATTGCATTCCCGGTAGCACACGCGTGACGCGTCCTTTGTGGATGCTGCCGGCCAGGGAATACTCATTGGCCCGCTGAAAATAAATCTCTACCAGTTGATCGTCTTCTAGAATCGCCACTTTTGTTTCGTGGCGATTGGTCGAGATCACTAACTCTTTACTCATCGAATCCTCTCCGCGATTAGCGGGAGGCGGTATCTACCGATACACCGTTGCA
>JANYJA010000021.1 GCA_025358575.1 Terriglobia bacterium | reverse complement strand
CGACTGGCGGAATATCGGAAGAAAATGCTTGCCGGTACCTTTCCTCGAATGCATCCTGACTTCCCAGAAGCCCATTTACAAAGTACATCTCGCGTTCACGGTCGTCCTTGGTAGTCACCAGGCCCCGGGGCTCGCAGGCGAAGAAGCTCTCGACACGCCGGAAGGTTTCTTCCGATAAATTGATTCGATTGGGCGCGCCGGCCGACTGCACGCGCGAGCTGTAATTCACCGAATCGCCCCAGACATCAAATGCGAATTTATCCACGCCCACAACTCCCGCCACCACTGGGCCAGTATGAACCCCCACGCGCATGGTGAGCCTCAGGTCCGCGGGCATTTCCATCTTCTCTAAGGCGCGGATCATTTCAAACGCCGCCAGCACGGCATCCACGGCGTGCGATTCAGAAGGCGTGGGCAATCCGCCTACAATCATGTAGCTGTCGCCGATGGTCTTCAGCTTCTCCAATTTGTAACGCGACACAATGCGATCGAAGGCGGTGAAACATCGGTCGAGCACAGCCACTAAAGCCTCCGCGGTCAGCTTTTCCGAAAACGCCGCGAAGCGCACGAAGTCGGTAAACACGATGGTCACGTCATCGAACCTGCGGGGCTTCACCGAACCGCTGTCACGCAGCTCTTTAGCGACCTGGCGAGGAAGGATATTCAGCAGAAGGGATTCAGAAATGCGACGCTGCTCTTCAACTTCGGCTAGCGCCTTCTCGAGTTCGATAGTGCGGTTTTTCTCGCGGTCGCGCAGCCGCTTTTTCTCGATGTTCGCACCGATACGGGCGCGCAGGAGCACGGCGTCGAACGGCTTGGGAAGAAAATCTTCCGCGCCGAGTTCAATGGCGCGCACAACACTATCCATTTCGTCGATCGCCGAGATGACGATGACCGGAAGATCGCGCAGTTCCGCTTTGGATTTCATGGCGGAAAGTACCTGGAATCCGTCCAGGTCGGGCATCATGATGTCGAGCAGCATGAGATCGAAATTTTCCTTCTCGACACGTTCCAGAGCCGCAACACCTCCCTGGGCGGTGCTTACTTGGTAACCCTCGCGCCGCAGCCTGCGGCTTAGCATGTCGACATTGGCTTCGTTATCGTCAACTACGAGGATGTGACCCGAAACTTTCTGCTCACGTGTGTCTTCGATGCGGTGGTCCGATGTGGGCTGCGAATCCATTTAACGATCCGGATTAGGCAAGCTTATTGCCAAGCAGTGCGTCAATCTTGGCAAGCAGACGCGGCATTTCGATGGGTTTGGTATCGTAATCGTCGCACCCGGAAGCCAGCGCGGCCTCGCGATCCGTACTCAAGGCGTGGGCCGTCAACGCAATGACGGGAATCTTGCTCGTCTCGGGTATTTCGCGCAATTTTCGAGTGGCACTCCATCCATCCAGCACCGGGAGGCTCATGTCCATCAAGATTAAATCCGGAAGTTTACTTACAGCCATCGCGATACCCTGTTCCCCGTCTACAGCCAGCAGCATCTCAAACCCGCGCCGTTGCAGTCTGCGTGACAGCATGTCGCGGTTCATCTCGTTGTCTTCGATCAGCAATATTGTGGCCACGATGCTCCCGGTTTGACGCCTTTTGTTATTCTTTGGGTTGGATCTTATTCTTTGTTTACCATGAAACCTGCACGCCCCAGCCGAGGCGGAACTGCCTGGTTCCTGCTTTCGGCTTTGGCGCTCTTACTGCTTTTAGGGTTCGCGTTCGCGAACTGGGCCGATGTGCGCAAGGCCAATGGGGCGGTGGCGCACACGCACCGGTCCCTTGAGGAGACCCAGCGGCTTCTGTCTCTTTTAAGGGATATCGAGACTGGCCAACGCGGTTTCCTGCTTACGGGGAAACCGGAATATCTGGACCCCTATCTAGCGGCGATCGGGCAGGTAGACGGGTGTCTTAGACTTCTTTCAAATATAAACGCGGGAGATCCGGTACAACTGTTACGAGTTCGGGCCATAGAAAGCCTGTCGCGCTCCAAGATCGAAGAAATGAAGCGCAGCGTAGCGATCCGTCAACATGTTGGCTTCAACGAGGCGGTTGCCATTGTTGAGACCGATCGCGGTCGAAAATTGATGGATCAGATTCGGTCCATCGCGGGCATGATTGAGGCCGACGACTCGGCCATGCTTGATGCGCGGTCGCGGGAAGCTGAAACGAAAGCCCGCAACGCCGGTTTAGTCACGGGACTTGCGAGCATTACACTTTTCATTTTGGTGATGATCGCGAATTTCCGGCTCAAAAAGGAAAAGGAACGAGCCATAAGCTCGAATCAGGCAAAGAGCACATTCCTCGCCAATATGAGCCATGAACTGCGCACACCGCTAAACGCGATCATCGGCTATAGCGAGATGCTGCATGAAGACGCCGAGGCGTCCGGAAGCACGCACCTGCTTCCCGATTTAGCGAAGATCCGCGTCGCGGGTAAGCACTTGCTCGACCTAATCAACGCCGTGCTAGACCTTTCCAAGATCGAAGCTGGCAAGATGGATTTATACCTGGAAACATTCAGCATTTCGGAGTTAGCTTCAGAAGTGATTGGCATCATCCAGCCTTCGGCCGAGACCAACTCGAATGTAATTAAGCTTGAGTGTGATCCGGAGATCGGAAGCATGCGGGCGGATATTACCAAGATTCGGCAGAGCCTGCTCAATCTCCTCAACAATGCTTGCAAGTTCACTTCGGAGGGAACGGTGACGCTGGGTGTCAAACGCGAGAAGGTGGCGGATTCAGATTGGGTGATTTTCGCGGTAACGGATACGGGCGTGGGCCTTTCAGAAGATCAGACGGCACGTCTTTTCGCGCCATTCACGCAGGCGGACTCTTCCACGACGCGGAAGTTCGGTGGAACCGGGCTGGGCCTGGCCATCAGCCGCCGCTTTTGCCAAATGATGGGCGGTGATATTGCGGTAGAAAGCCAAGCTGGGAAAGGCTCCACGTTTACCATGCGTGTGCCTGCGAGCGTGGGCGGGGAAATGATGCCCGCAAGTGTTCCGAACGAAGTTGAGACGGATGCCGCCGGCGTGGAACCACAGGGCGTGGTTCTGGTGATCGACGACGACCCCAGTGTAGAGGAACTGTTAAGGCGAACACTTGTCAAACATGGGTTTCGCGTGGAAAGCGCGCGGAGCGGCGAGGAAGGCCTTCGAATGGCTCGCAAGATTCGTCCGGATGCCATCACGCTGGACGTGATGATGCCCGGAATGGACGGCTGGAGCGTGCTTTCAGCGCTACAAACGGATTCCGAGCTGGCCGATATTCCCGTGGTCATGTTGACCATTGTCGACAACAAGAATCTGGGTTATGCGCTGGGTGCGTCGGATTATCTAAGCAAACCCATCGACCGTGAGCGTCTGCTTACGGTGCTGCAGCGTTACCGCCGCTCCAATTCCACTAACGAAGCTCTGATCGTGGAGGACGACGCGGTTTCTCGCGATATTTTGCGGCGCGGACTCGAGGGGGACGGCTGGAAAGTTGACGAAGCTGAGAATGGCAAGGTGGCGCTCAAGAAACTTGAGAAGCATGTACCGGGAGTAATTCTTCTTGATTTGATGATGCCTGAAATGGACGGTTTCGAGTTTGTCAGCCGCATGCAAAAAAACAGCCGATGGAAGCTGATCCCTATTGTGGTGGTGACCGCGAAGGATCTTACGGCGGCGGAGCGGATTCAATTGAACGGGCAAGTCAGCAAGGTTTTGCAAAAGGGAAAATACAAGAAAGATGAACTGCTTGAGGAGGTTTCCCGGCTGGTTGTGACGCGCATTCGCCATCGCGAGACAATTGTTCCCCCGACGACTTTGGCTGGAGAAGGCTCGAATTAAGACACTTGGATGAATAGCGATTCCAGCTTTGACATTGACGAAAGAGCCAAGCTGCGCCATGACTTGCGCACACCTCTGAACCAGATCATCGGCTATTCGGAAATGCTGATGGAAGATGCGACCAAACCCGGCGATACCGAGCTGTTGACGCAACTTCGCACTATCCGCGAGGAGGCCAAGCAGTTGTTGAAGGCGATTCAGGTTCGCTTGGCGGATTCTTCGGGAAGGCTGCAACGCGGCGCTTTTGCGACCGAGATTCAGACCTCGTTGCAAACTACGTTTGCGGCGCTCGAGGCGATTGCTCCGCAGGAAGATCCAAACCTGGCGGCGGACATCGAACGGATTCGCAGCGCGGCCAATAATCTGGTTTCGGTGGCCGCGGGCCACTCACTCGAAGCGCCGGGACCCATTGCGCCATCGAAGGTTGCGTTCCAAACTCGGGAAAATCCCCGCGGACGCTTGCTGATTGTGGACGATGACGAAATGAATCGGGACGTTTTGCGCCGGCGCGTGGAACGCGATTTTTATGAAGTTGTTATCACGGACAATGGACGGGACGCGCTTCGTCTGATTGGCGAATCCAAATTCGATCTGGTTTTGCTGGATATCGTGATGCCCCATTTTGATGGCTTCCAAGTGCTGGCTGCGATCAAAGGCGACGCGCGGCTGCGTGATACCCCGGTGATCGTCATTTCAGCCTTGGACGACATGGCCGGAGTGATTCGCTCGATCGAAATGGGAGCTGAAGACTATCTTTCGCGGCCCATCGATCCGGTTCTGCTTCAGGCGCGGATTGGCGCTGTCATCGCGCGCCGCCGCAGCGATGAACAACTGCGCCAGATCCAGAATCTGGAGCGGCTCGGCATACTGGCGGGGGGCATCGCGCACGTGTTCAA
>JANYJA010000188.1 GCA_025358575.1 Terriglobia bacterium | reverse complement strand
GATCGATCTCGGTATTAGCCCACTTATTGTTCTTGACGGGCGGCGGGGTGACGGCTTTGAGAGGCTGGAAGGACCAGAAGGCTCGCTGCTGGGGAGTGATGACGTAGTCGGCGCCTTTGCTGGTGACGACGGGGGCGGCGGAAGCGGGCCAGAGGGCGCCGTTTTTCACCCAGTCCGTGAGGTCTTCAATTTCCAGCGGTTTGAGCTTGCCGCCCTTGGGCATTTTGAGATCGGTGGTCTGCAGGATGGCGGTGATGAGCGAACTCTTGGTGGGATCGCCGGGGACCAGAGCGGGGCCGGTTGCGCCGCCCTTGAGCATGGCGTCGAGCGAATCCAGTCGGAGGCCGCCGAGTGCGGAGTTCGTATGGCAGGGAAAGCAATTATTGGCGAGGATCGGGCGGATTCGATTCTCGAAAAATTCAGGCGTGTTGGCGGGTGTCGCGCCGGATAGAAAAATGGCGGTGAGGCACACTAAAAGCGGCAGCGTGGCGGCTGCCGAGACGCGCGTCATGCAGAACCTCGGAGAAGGCGGAATGGATAATTATAACGTGCCGTGGTGCGTGCGGCGGGTGCGAACGGACGGGGTGGGGGTTACGAGCGGGGTAACTAGAGTTGAGGGTAGCAATCGGGGGGCATGGGTGTCAATTTTTTTTGGAGACCCATGTTCGCCTCAGTGTCCGATTTGAAAGGTGCCGACGGTGGTCAGGCTGGCGCCGCCGGAGGAGTTGCCGAGATACACCGTATACACTCCCGGTGCCATCAGCCACGCGTTCGAGTTGACGTCCCAATAAGACAGCGGGTGAGAGGAATCGCTGGCATCCACTGCTATGGTCACCTGTTGGGCCGCGCCGGGCTGCAGAAACACCTTTTGCCATTGAACCAAGCGTTTGGACGGCTCCCCGGTAGAAGCGGGGAGCCCCAAATACACTTGCGCGACTTCCGCGCCCGCGACGCCGCCGGTATTCTTCAGGTTGAAAGTCACTTGGATGTTTGGCTTGCCAGATGTCAGGTAATTCGCAAGCACCGGATTCGAGAACGCGAAGGTGGTGTATGACAGCCCAAATCCGAATGGAAACAGGGGCGTCAAGCCCTGCGAGTCATACCACTTATACCCAACATTGAAGCCTTCGGAATAGTTCACGGGGAACGGCGTGGTGCCGTCTGGCGGCGTGGCGACGGCCTTGCGCGGCAGTTGGTCCACGCTAGCGGGAAACGTGATGGGCAGTTTGCCGGAAGGATTGACCGTGCCGAACAGAAGATTGGCGATGGCCTGTCCGCCGCGCTGACCTGGATACCAAGCCTCCAGCACCGCGCTGACGCCGTCGAGCCAGGGCATCACCTGAGCGCCCCCGTTCTCCATCACGACGATGGTGTGCGGATTGGCGCGGGCCACCGCAGCTACCAGGGCATCCCGATCGAAGTTAAGGCTTGTCAGATCCATGCCCTCGCTGGCCCATTGGCTTACAAACACAATGGCGACTTGCGAGGCCGCCGCCAGCTTCGCTGCGGCCGCGACATCGGTACCGCTATCGAATTGCACAGTGGCCTTTCGAGCCATTGTCTGAATGGCCTGCAATGGCGACGACGGGTCCCAGATTACGGTCGGCCAACAAGGTGGACACGGAGAAGGTTCCGAGAGCGCTGGCCCGCCCGTGGGAAAGACCTGCGCTGAACCGCCCCCGGAGAGGACGGCGATGTCGGCGTGCGACCCGATCACGGCGATCGACGCGACCGCCGCGGCATTGAGCGGTAGTTGCCCGCCAGCGTTTTTCAACAGGACGGCACCCTGCTCCTCAGTCTCTTGAGCGATGGCTTGATCGGCCAAAGTATCTATGGGCGCGACCGCCCGAAAGTCGAACAATCCCGCTGCATACATTGCGTGCAGAATGCGATGCACCATGTCATCCAGCCTGGATTGTGGCACCTGGCCGCTGGCGACCGCTTGGGCGAGGCTTCCGAAAAACGCGTCGTCCGGTTGTTCCTGGTCAAGCCCCGCCAGCGCCGAAACCACGGTTGAACCCTTCGCCCACCAATCCGACATGACGAAGCCTGTAAATTGCCACTCTTCCTTAAGGATGCCGGTCAGCAGGTGGTGATTCTCGCAAGCATACACGTCATTTACGAGGTTGTACGAGCACATGACCGACAGAACATGCGAATCCTTAATAGCAATCTCGAACGCCAGCAGGTCGCTTTCGCGCATGCCGCGCTCGTCGATGTGCACATCGGCTATGAATCGGCCGCTTTCCTGATCGTTGAGGGCGAAGTGTTTGATGCCTCCGATCACATGCTGGGCTTGAATGGCGTTGATGTGCGCGGCGGTGATTTTGCCGGCCAGGATGGGGTCCTCGCCTTTGGTCTCGAAGGTGCGCCCGTCGCGCGGCTCGCGGCCGATCAGGTTGATATTGCCGCCCAAATTCACGTTCATGCCGTAGGCGCGCATCTCGGCGCCGATGACACTGCCGTATTTGAAAGCCTCGCTCACATCCCAACTGGCGGCGCTGGCGATGGAAGACGGCAGAGCGGTGGCTGGGCCAACGCCATTGCCGACGCCGACGCTGCCGTCAGCGATGAAGAGGTCTGGGATCCCGAGCTCCGGTATACCTGGAATCCAGCCCCCGCCGCCCTTGGGAATGGGAGTATTTGCACTCACCGGGCCGCCCGCTCCGTGCACAAGTTGAAGCTTTTGTTCTTGTGTCATCCGAGTGAGCAACTGGTCCGCGCGCTGGTCGGGGGTTGGCGCTTGAATCGCTATTTCCAAGGCGTTGGACGTTGCGCCGCCTATGGAGAGAATTACGGGGACGCTATCGCCTATGGGCGCATTCGCCGGAACCAGCGCGTTCACTTGATATTCGCCGGCCGATCCGGGCGCGAGACCGGAGAAAAGCACCTGGGAGGGCACGCCGCCGATAGTTACATCCGGCTTTGTGGTGGTGACGGCCAGAGGGATCGACGGCGCCGCGGCGCCAGTCGCCGGCTGGTTGGTCACCGGTCCGAGCCCAGTGCAATAGATAGAGATGACGGTGATACCGGCGGCGGCAGGATTCGATGGAGTGACCAAATGATAAGAAGTGTCGACGATCGCGAATAGACCCGGAGCAAATCGCGCCATACTCACGGTCTGAGGACCGCTGGTTTGGCCGCCAAACGCGGCCGACAAGACTGCCTGCGATTGTCCGGCCAGTTCCCACGGTATTTGCAAGTTCACTTGCCCGCCCGCCGCATAGAACAGGGGCGCTTCGATCTTGCCGAATGCGAGGGACAGCCCCGCCAGCTCCGTAGGCAATGGGGTACTCAACGCCACGGATGGCGCACTCAACAGAAAGTTTCCGTACACCGACGCGATGCTGCCTGGAGCGAGGGGCGCTTCTGGAAGTGAACTTGCGGCGTTGACGACTCCGCCGGGGTTAATGGAAGGCGCGGTCTGAGCCCACGCGCTAGCAATGCAAGCTATCAAAAAAACGAATGCGCATTTGGATCGCACGATACCACTGTATCGGGTTGAGAAAAGAACAACGCAGTCGGCGCCCGTGCGCGGCGAGTGCGCTCTTCGGCGTCTCTCTAACTCAACAGCCCCGACACCGCGCAAACTACTCCCAACACAGCCGCCACAACCCCCACCACCGGAAAAAGTCTTTTCTTCGAGATAAAGTAAAGCGAACTCAGCACCAGCCCGATTTCCAGCAAGCCTTCGCCCAAATCGTAGCGCAGCGCGCGCTTCTCAATGTGCGCAACTTCGGCCTCCGAATCTTTGGCCTCTTTCATGATGTCCTTGGCCTTCTCTTCATAACGGGTGTGCTCAGAAGCATAATGCTTCAGCATGGCATCGCCCGCCGGTGTATTGACTCCGAGAGCCTTCACCAAATCCTGGCCCAGCTCGAAGTTGTGGCTCTTAATGCGCTCCGATTCGTAATACGACCACTTGTCGTTCACGTCGGCTTTGAGAAGCACGCCTTCGGTATGGGCTCGGTGCGAAAGAATGGTGACAATCGCGAGAAGCACAGCCAAAACGGCGGCGAAAATTCCTACGTTTCGGCTAAATGGGTCGCTTGCCTCGGTTTCGTGATGAATCTCTAATTCCGCCATATTAGTCTGCCGCCGCCGCTTCCTGCCCTAGAAGCTCGCCCTTTTCCAGGTGGTAAATCTTGCTGGCGAATCGCGCCGCATGAGGATCGTGAGTGACCATCACCACGGTCTTTCCGAATTCTTTATTGAGCCGCGAGAGCAGTGTCAGAGCTTCGTCGGCCGAGGCGGCGTCCAGATTTCCCGTGGGCTCGTCGGCCAGGATCAAAGCCGGATCGGTAACGATGGCGCGCGCAATGGCGACGCGCTGCTCCTGACCGCCGGAGAGCTGTCGGGGATAGTGCGTTAGGCGGTCGCCGAGCCCCACCAACTCCAGCGCGGTGCGCGCATGATCGATGCGATCCTGCTTCTTGAGATTAGTAATCTTCAGCGGCAGTTCCACATTTTCGATCGCGTTCAGCACCGGGATCAGGTTGAACTGCTGAAAAATAAATCCGACGTGTTCGTTGCGCCAGTGCGCGATTTGCCGGTCGCTTAGCTTGCGCAGGTTCTCGCCGAGCACCGTAATCTCTCCGCCCGTCACGGTATCCATCGCCGCGATGAGGTGGAGCAGCGTCGATTTTCCGGAGCCCGAAGGTCCCATAAGTGCCACAAACTCGCCGCGATGAATTTCAATATTTACGTCTTTCAGCGCGATCACATGAAATTCGTCGCGCACGAATTCCTTTTGCAGATCGCGAGTCTGTATAACGATATCGTCCATGAGCTAGGTTCCTTTGATGTGCACGCGGTCGCCATCTTTGAGACTGGCCGGGGGATTCGGAATCAGTTCTTCGCCACCGATGAGTCCTTGGTCGATGGTAATGCCTTGAGGCGTGGTCGCGCCCGTTTTCACGGGACGGCTCACGGCCTTGCCGCCAAGCACCACCAAGACGGAACCGCTCTTCACCGCCGAAGCCGGAATCACGATGCTGGGCTTAGTAATACGACCGCTTGCCGCCGGCTGGTCGTCCGCCAGGAACGACACGCTGGCATTCATCTCAGGCCGCAGATAGTCGTCCGGATTGACCACCTTCACTTTCACTTGGACGGTGGCTTTCTGGCGGTTGGCCTCGGGCGAGATCTCGAAAATGCGCCCTTCGTATTTGCGATCCGGAAAAGCGTCGGTGGTGACCGTGCCTTTTTGATTCGCGTGGAGCTTGGCGAAATCGTTTTGCGCGATATCGAGTTCCACTTCCAGATCGTTCAAGTCCGCCAGCGACACGACGTAGCCTTTGGCCCCGCGGTCCCCCACGAAACTGGTGGTGACGAATTCGCCCTTCTCGACAGCGCGCTCGAGAATGGTTCCAGTTACGGGAGCGCGGATAATGGTGTTCTCCAGCGTGGTTTGCGCGAAGGCCACCGCGCCGCGGGCCTGTTCGACTTGTCCCTTTACAGCGTCGATTTGCTCCTTGCGAGGCCCAATGCGCGCTAAATCCGATGTCTTGGACAGCGATGCCACGCGCGCAATCTGTCCGTCATACCGGGCCTGCGCATCATCCAGAGTCTGCTTCGCAACCACGCCTTGCGATGCCAGATTTCTGGTGCGATCCAGGTTCACCTTGGCGTTTTCCAAATCCGCTTTGGCTACCTCCAGATTCGATTGCGTGACCGCGATTTCTTCCGGGCGCGATCCGTTCTGCAATTCCGCAAGCCGGGCTAAAAGATTCGCCAGGTTGCCCTTCGTCTGCTGAAGCTGGGCGCGGTACTCATCATCTTCCAGGCGCACCAGCACTTGGCCTTGCCTGACATGGTCGCCTTTCTCGACGCCGATCCATTGCACCTTGCCGATCACTTTCGCCGCAACTTCTATTTTGTGATGCGCCACAATATATCCAGTGGCGTTCAGCACCACGCTAGCGCCACCACTGGCTGAATCGCCACTGGTATGCACGCGAATCGTTTCCACTTCGGTGGCGGCATTGGCATATTTGTTGATCAGGGCAGCCGCGCCAAGCACCACGAACAGCGCGATGCCGATAATGATCCACCGCGTAGCCCAGCGTGAAGGCTCGGTGCGCGTCGTTTTGTTCCGATCGATTTTTAGACTTTTTAATTCCGCTTGCATATGAACTCTTAGACGGCGCGAAGCGCTACCAGGATCTCCCGTTTAGCCGCGGAACGAGCCGGAAAGAACCCGCCGACCGCGCCCAGCAGCATCGCAAAGGCGATTCCCGACGCCATGATCGAGGGGCTCACCGTTAAGTTGAACGACGTTTCGCTGAACGTCGCAAAGTTGCCGATGCCAGTGGTCAATCCGTTAAGAGGCAGCACCAGAAGACAACCGAGCAGGCCGCCAACTCCGGCCAGCAACACCGATTCGGCAAAGAAGCTCAGTAGAATACTCCCGCGCGAGAACCCAAGCACCCGCAGCGTGCCGATCTCTCGCGACCGCCTCGCCACCGCCGCATACATCGTATTCATGGCCGCGAAACTGCTGCCCACCGCCATAATCACCGCCACCAGGCCGCCGAGAAATTGGATCGGCAGTGCCGCCGTGGTCTGCTTGCTGTAATATTCCGTTTCGAGTTGCGAAGAAACATTCAGGCGCTGGTCGTCTTGCAGCGCTTTAACAAGCGCGTCGGCGGAGACTGCATCAGTCGTGCGTAACAGCGCCGAGCTGAGCGCTTCGCTGCGGTTGAAGTCCGAGCTCACCTGATTCAGGTCGCCGAAAATCTCGCTATTGACGGCGCTCTGGCCGGCTTGCATCACGCCGACCACATCCCAATCGCCGCGTCCGAAGTGAATTTTCTCGCCCATGCGCGCGCCGGGGAATCGCTTAGCTATGGAAGCGCCCACCACAACTTCCCGTTTACCGGGCTGAAACCATCGCCCGTTCACCAGCTTCAGTTCGTCGCGCAGTTCGACGCCGATGGGGTTCAACCCCCGCAGCGTCACGTTCACGCCATCGGGCGCATCCACGCTGGTGAGATTGATGACCGTGACGATCTCTAGTGATGCGAACGGCTCACCCGCCTTGTCGCGAGCGATGCCCGGCTTGAACTTAATGTCTTGAAATTGCTCGCGCGAAACACCGCTCACTAACTCCGAGTTCGCGCCCTTCCGCAAAACCAGCACGTGAAGCGGATTGCCGGTGGCCTTTAGCGATGTGTCGAGGCCGTGAACCAGCGACATCACCGCCAGCAGAACCGCTACCGTGAGCGCGATTCCGAGCGCAGCCATGATGCTGGTGGTCTTGCGAACAATCAGGTTGCGAAGGTTGTAAGTGATGGGGATGGCCATGAGCGAAATTCCGGGTTAGTCCGTGCTGCGCAGCGCGTCGAGAATTGAGATGCTCGACGCCTGAAAAGCCGGGAGGAACGCGCTGACCAGCCCAATTAAGCCGCCCACTCCGAGACAGATGGCCGCAACTGACGGTCCGATGGAAAGTGTTTTGAGTTGTTCCATGGGCACCGGCGCGAAGTGCAGCATGTACGCGAGGCCGGTCGCCAGTAGGACTCCCACCGCCGCGCCAATCAGCGAAACCGCCACGGCCTCTCCCAGAATGATCCCCAGGATTGTGCCGCGCGTGAAGCCAAGCACCTTAAGCACACCCACTTCTCGGACGCGTTCGCGAACGGACATCGCGATGGTGTTCGCGGAGACCAACAAGATGGTGAAAGTTACGGCCGCGCAAACGATCAGCAGAAACGCTTTGATATTGCCTAGAAACGCCACGAAACTCAGCGAAAAAGCGCTCTCGCTCTCGGTTTTG
>JANYJA010000132.1 GCA_025358575.1 Terriglobia bacterium | reverse complement strand
AAAGCAGTCGTCGGACTGCGGCAGGTCCACCGCCAGGTAGTGCGCTTTGCGCTCCACACCGCCGATGACAACCATCGCCTCGCCGAAGTCGGCCTGCGCATCCCCGGGCGGATGCGCCAGCGGCACGAACATCTCGCGCTGGCTCAGCTTCCTGAGCCGCACGTAGTCCTTCACGATCGTGTAGCCGCCAAGATAGCTGTGCTCGTCGCGCAGCCGCTCGAAGATCCGCTTGGCCGTGTGACGCTGCTTCCTGCCCTGCGCCTTGTCGTCTTCCAGGATCTGGTCGATGGTCCCCACCCAGGCGCCCAGCTTCGGTCTGCGTACCGCCTGTTGCCGCCGGTATCCAGGAGGCACTGCGTAGCGCAGCATCTTCCGCACTGTTTCCCGAGCCAGTCCATACTGCCGGGCCGCCTCGCGCTCGCTCATTTTGTCGACGAAGACCGATCGTCGAACCCGCGCGTATAACTCCACTGTGTACACCACTCAGGTGTTCCACAAACACGTTGGCGATGTCTGCTGGAACCAGTTTCTCGGCGGTCTGGTTTACTACCGCCGAACGCCGCTCACGCGGCGTTTACTGGCCTAGTATGCATCCGGCGCTTATAGCGAATCGGCACTTTGCATGGGCCCCCTTGGTCTAGAACTAAATCCAGCGTCTGCATCGCGCGTATCAAGACCGAGGAATAGGCAATGTCGAAAGCGTACTGAGCCGACCGGAGGACCTCTCCTGCGCGTCTTGCTTGCGCTATTCCGTTGTCCGACAGGCTGATGCGTCAGTCCAACCAGTGAACCTCCCTTGCCGATTCCACAGGGTCTCACCGTGCCTGAGCAACACGAGAGTCGGGCATTGTCCGGGCAAGCGCCCTTCGGTCAACGACGTCTCGGCGCGCTTCTTCTCCATCGGCAGTTAATCGAAGGTCTGTTGCGTATTAGACCAATGGTACCGTACTGTGCTTCTGGGAACCGGCCTCAGTGGGACAATTCAACTTAGTGCCAGTTTGAGCGTTTGAGCAGTCCCTTTCGAATCAACCATTTCGCCAGTATCTCTCGGCTGTGAAATACCCTTTGTTTGACTTGGGAACTGGAAAAAGACACCGAACAGATCGCGTAACGGTTGGAGACAATCCTCATTTTTGGATGGATCGCGTGGTCGCCCGAGCTTTACATCGAATCAGAGAATCGGCACCTGTGGCAATCGCCGATTCTGCCGAGATGGCTTGAAATCAGTGGCCTACGGACTCTGGTCCGCAGGCGAATTTCTATTTCTTGCAATGTCGCGCTCGGGGAGGCATCCCTGCCGCCAAAATTGGATCACCCAGAATCAGTGACTTGCGGAGCGGAGAGGTAGTTGGAAACCATGGTTTTTGGGGAGCCACATAGTCAAAACACTGAAAACACAGGGCGTTTGAAGAGACTGAGTTGCCATTCGCCGGAACTCTCTTATTTTCTGGTATCTCCAGTTCGAATCCACGCTGGGCGATCTCGCGGTTCCCACGAGCCTTGCCGCGCGGGGTGACACCGAGCGCAAGGTTGCAATGGCCGAGCACACTTTCCTGAACGCCGTTTCGCGCCCTAGGGCTGGACTAACGAACGCCCGGATATCGGAAGCGGAACCGCTGCGCGAGCGTGAACGAACGGAGATCCTCCCCGACTAGCTTTAATATGGTGGACGCAAATTACAGTCGAACTCAGCGAAACTATCTCCGAGATTCCTCGCGCTTTGGCATGATTGATTTCGGAATGCTAGCCGGGTCAACCTCTTCCCACTCAACATCAAACGTGCCGACAAAGCCAAACAGCGGTCCCCAGAACTCGTTTTTGACTTCACATTCGATTCTGTATTTACCGATCGCCTCGTCGAACCAGACGTATACGTAGGCCTTCCCGGAGAAGAACATCGGGAATTTGAAAGCGATACTGCCTTCGTAGAATCGCTGTTCACCAGACTCAATGCGAAGACCGCCATTGTCGGCAACACGAAGGCGGAGATCGACGGCCAAATGCTGGTGAGTGCCCATGTAGTCGACGACTTGATTGCGAACAGGATCTCTCACCATGTAGGCGTCAAATCGACGTTCCCGCCCCAGTTTGAAGGTGCGGAGTTCGGTTACAGTTTCGCGGCCGAGAGTGTCGACGTAAGCCCAGTTTTCGATTGTAAACGGGATGTTCTCGCCTTTTTCCGGGAACATAATGTTGCGCCACGTGCCGACCATCAGAAAGGGGGTGGTGAATAACTTACCGCGCCAAACCCGATCCATGATGCCGCGCCCGATGGCTCTCTTGCGAGAGTGACTGTCAAACCCGAAACGCTCTTGGATCTTAGGATGAAGCCGTTGGAAATCTTCACCTAAAACTGTCGCGTAGATCGATTTGCTCATTCGTCCGTTTCCTTCGGTAAGAGCTTGGATCGACCCTCCCAAGATCCGAATTCAGCGAAAGGCCGAAAGCGGAGGGTCGTGAATTCGTGGTGAAAATCACGGCGCTCCCGCTCCTGCATGGCTGCTAGATGGCGTTTGGGTCGAGCAACCGCGCTTTGACCCCGCACCATGTTTATCATCGCCTGTTGGGAGTTCCAAATTGAGAACGTGGCGATCGTCCCTGGGTGACGGATTGCCCCGAGAGAAAAGGATGCTTCGGGGTTGTCTCGCACAAGTGTTTCCACCGGTTTGCCCCAGTGGAGGAAGCGGGGGATTTCTCGGAACCTCATCCGTGCGAGGGTGAATGCAGCGACGGGGGACTGCGGGTCGGATTCTCCGATGGACTCAGGGAGAGCGGCGAATTCGCGCACTGATCCCCACCGGCGAAGAAAGGTCATTCGAAGATGCCATCCGGCGGTGATCGCTTGGCCAAGCTTAGATGCGCTCATGAACTCGTCGATGGCGTCTTCGCTTTCCCATGCGGCGAACATGACGAGTTTTCGAAGTTGCATCCGCTTGGGCGATAAGATTGGCGAACCCAGCAGCATCGGGGTTAGGCATTCTGCGTGTATGAGGCCGGGGACAGTGGCGCTGGATGGAGGTTGGTAAAGCGAGGTGAGAGTCAGTGGCGCGGAGGTTTTTGCCAAGCCGAGGGTAAACACTCTCATAGCTAAAGCTTACAGGAAATAAGAAGCGAGTCCACCGGCACGCGGGTTCCGCGAAAACAGGGTGTCCCGCCGAGGATCTCGGGATCGCTGACGATGACGGATTCATGTGGCATGGGAGCCTCTCGCCCCGATTCTAACAACGCCGTCAGTCGGCGAGGATGACGACCGCGCGGCTTAACAACTGCGCGGATCCGACGGCGATTGGGAGAATGTGTTTATGGATGTACCGGGACAACCTGCCATACACACCCGTCTCATACAGGCCCGTTGACACCTCCCAATACCAGTGGTAGAGTTTTGTGCTTGGCGGCAGAGCCCAAGAGAGCCGCCCCATGCGCCTGGTGAATTGTGCGCTCGAGGGGCTGCTTTTCGCGTGATGCAATGCCGGCTGGTGGGATGGAATGAATCAGGGGAGAGTATCATGTTGCGACGAAGGGATATTTTAAAAGCAATGCCCGCCCTTCCGGCACTTTCCATCTTCGGGGCCACGCCTCGACGGACATGACGTCAAAACGGTTCAAAGGCTTTAAGAAGCTAAGGATTTCGATTTCAGGCTCAAACCGGGAGCTTCCGCGGTGGATCGCGGCACCCCGTTGCCGAACATCACCGACGGATTTGCCGGGAGCGCTCCGGATTTAGGCGCTATAGAAATGGGTCAGGCACCGCCGCACTATGGGCCGCGTCCCTGAATCCAAGGGGGACCGACGTGACACATTCGAAGAGAGCAATCCGCCGGGTTTCAGCTGTCGCAGCAGGATTCCTTTTGCTGCCGTCTCCGGCGATTCGAGGAAAATATGCCGACTAAATCCTTTTTTGTGCTTCTATCGCTTTTTGTGCTTCTATCGCTGTCCATTTTTGCGGTCTGCGTTTTTGGGCAGACACCACCAATAGCCTCGGGGCCGGCGGGTACCGGGCCGCATCCGGCCATCCTCGAAGGCGACCCTTCGCTTCCCACACACGCGATCTACCGGCCGGAGAATCTCACCGCCTTTGGACGGCATCTGAAGTTGCCCCTGGTGGTATGGGCGAATGGCGCGTGCAACAACTTCTCGACGTACTACGCGCCTTTCCTGACGGAAATCGCATCGCATGGTTTCCTGGTCATCGCCATTGGGCCCGCCACTGGCGGTAAAGGCAATGATACGAGACCTTCGCAACTCCTGGACGCCATCGACTGGGCTGCCGCCGAGAACCGCCGCTCGGGCAGCAAATATGCCGGCAAGGTGGACATGATGAAGATTGCCGTGATGGGCCACTCTTGCGGCGGGCTACAGGCGCTTGAAGTGGCTCCCGATCCGCGCATTACAACTGCCATGATTTGGAGCAGCGGTGTTTTGAATGATTTTAGCCAGGGGCCCAAGATGCCGGTTCACGTGAGTAAAGATACCTTACAAAAGCTGCACACGCCGGTCGCCTACATCACAGGCGGCAAGCAAGACATTGCCTATACGAACGCCAGCGACGATTTCGCGCGGATACAGAAAGTTCCCGCGTTCATGGCCAGCATAGACGTCGGCCACGGCGGAACCTACTCACAGTCTTATGGTGGCCCGTTCGGCGTGGTGGGTGTTGCCTGGCTCCAATGGCAGCTGAAGAATGACAGCCGCGCGGCCAAGATGTTCATCGGTCCGGCCTGTGGCCTATGCGTTGACCCGCGCTGGACGGTTCAACAGAAACTAAATCCTGGTCTATGAAACGGCTGGCCCTGATTCCGGCAGTATTTTCGGCTTGCTTTCTGGCACCGACATCGGCACAGCCGGCTGTTCCCATCGCCTTTGGATCGGCTCTCGACGCGCAGGAACAGATCCGCGAATCGGAGCAGGTCGCGAAGAGTCTCGCCGCGCCTGCCGCGCCCGAATGGCGTGCCAAGGGCGACCTCCACCGGAAATATTGGTTTGCTGCAGCGGCAACCGATTCGCCTTATCGCCTATACGTGCCCTCTTCATGGGATGGCAAGTCCCCATTACCGTTGATCGTGATGCTCCATGGCGCCGGCAACGACGAGAACGGGTACATGGATCGCAATGGCAAGCAGCTCCTTCATCTGGCGGAGCAACATGGCTACTTTGTCGCGTCTCCTTTCGGATACGGCCCCTTCGGCGCTTACGGAACTCCGCTGCGGCTTCCTGCCGTTTTCGGAAAGCCGGATGTTGCGGCCCAGCAGCGCGCCGCCGTCGACGCCGCCCGGGAACGGACTCTGGAACTCAGCGAAAAAGACGTCATCAATGTGCTTGAAATTGTATTGAACGAGTATCCGGTGGATCGCTCGTCCATATTCTTAATGGGCCACTCCATGGGAAGTGGCGGCGCCTGGTACTTGGGTGCCAAGTATTCGCAGTTCTGGGCCGCCCTGGCGCCGATGTCGGGTCCCTTTGTAGAGGAAGCCAACTATCCGTTCGATCGCATCCGGCAAATGCCGATTTTCATGACGGAAGGGACTGGTGCCACACCGTCCCTAGCAGGTAGCCGGCTCTTGGCAGCATGGATGAAGAATCACGACTTCCAATTCGAGTATCTGGAGGTGGATGGCGACCACCCCGGAATGGTGCCCTTGGTTTTACCGAAGATTTTTGATTTCTTTGACCGCTATCGCTCAAAATAGGTTGATCACGTGGATTGCCTGGCGGCGAAGCCGCATGCTTGCCTATTCGCTCGACGGGGTCAAACATCCTAATAAATTAGGATGCATGTCGGTTCTGTACCTCAACCATGGCGGTGGTGACAACGACGCCGGATGGTCGTTCAAAGATCAGAAGCGGGGCGGCAGCGCACACTTCATCCTGGACAATCTGATCGCCGCCGGAAAGGCCAAGCCGATGATCGTGGTGATGCCCGACACCAGCGGGTGCGCCAGTCCCACGCCATCGGCCCCCGGCAAAGACGATGCCTGTACACAGGAGTTTTTGAAAGACATCATCCCCTACGCAGACAGCCACTACCGGACGAAGGCAAGACGCGAGGATAGAGCACTAGCCGGGCTATCGATGGGTGGTTTCGTGGTGCTGCACACCGGGCTGCCGCATCTGGATACCTTCAGTGAGCTGTACGTGTACAGCTCGGGACACATCAGCGCGGAAGACCAGAAACAGTTCAACGACAACTTCT
>JANYJA010000113.1 GCA_025358575.1 Terriglobia bacterium | reverse complement strand
TGTCGATCGAAATCCGCAGAAACTGGTTGCGTCCGCCTCCCTTGAGCTCGACTTCGACGACTTCGATGCCTTCGGACTCGGCCACTCGCCGGGCGATTTCTTCGATTTTCGCGATTACCGCCTGCTTCGCCATAAAATTTGCGAACTCCATAAAAAAAGTGGGCTTTCGCCCACTTGAGGAGTTCGACACGACCAATTTAAGTTTACCGCGAAATCACGAAAATGCCAATAGCAATTGGGAACCCGCGCTGGAGATTTTTTGATAAGATGACCCGGCTCAGTCCGTTTTTTCGCTTACACATACAGGTGAGCAAGGAGAAATAATGCGTGTATCTTCGATTTCGGCGCTTTTGGCCTTGGTTTTAGCGGGCTCCCTAAGCGGACAGCGGCTGTACCGCAAAGATATGGATGCGGCGGCGCAGGCGGCCGTGAAAGCCATGGAAAAAGTCGGGAGCAAAGACTTATTCGGGACCATGCTACAGAACCTTTCCACACAAAGCGCGCAGGATTTCGAGACGACTTTTTCCGGCATTCGCCGCCAGACGCGGGACCGCATTCAGACGTGGGACAACTGGTGCAGCGTAAATAGCGACATGGTCGACACCATGTTCCGATTGGGGTACCCAGGGCTGCCAGCGTCAAATCCCGGGCCGCTTAAGGCTGCCCGGCCGGCGGGCGACGATGAGGCTGGAAAGCATGTTGAGAACCGCTCCGAAGCTCTCCGGGTTAGGGATCTGAAATTATCCTGCCGACAGTTGCTGGAAAAAAAAGCAGATGGGGCGCAGGACCGAAAGGAAAATATCGACCAATTAACAACCCTTCTCGTCCAGCTCAAGGACGAAGAACACAAACGGCGACAGGAAATCGATGACCTCAAAAATGCGCCCGAAACAACCGAGCCCAGGCTGCTGGCCTTGCTCGGTCAAGCCGGAAACCTCACTGAAGTTGAACAGGGTGTAGATCAGTTCGCAACCCTGTTACCCAGCGGAAAATTAACGTCGCTGGCGGCACCCGCGAAAGAGACCCTTGCCGTGCTGAAACGGCTGGGGACGGCTTATCAGGACTACAAAACTCGGCGCGATGAGGTTACAAAAGTGAAAGACCAGCTAGGCGAACTGAAGGCAGAGATGCTTAAGGTCGCCATTCTCAAACTGGTAGCGGAAGAGGAGCATCTCAGCCGTCTGGTAGCTATCGAAGCGAGGCGCGCTCGCGAATTGGAAGATGCCGCTGAATCTTTTGAAGAATATCGGGCCATCGTGATTTGCGAGAGGGACCGGGATGAGGGTTTCGATCTGAGGCGGATCGACGATTCCCTTCGGGAGCTTGGCCAGAGCGCGTCTTTGGACCTTTCTAACTCAGTGCCCGAGTATTTGTATGCCGCAAAGAAAGGTAGTTTACTTGGCACCAGTGAGGAGAAGCAAAGAGCATTTTGCATGGATGCCGTGCCGCCACGAGCCCGGCTTCAATCTCTTTCACGTGCTTTGTTTCAGGCGGCTGCCGTGGAAACGCGAGGCGCCACTCCGGAGTATTTGGCGGAACTGCGGCGGGCGCAGGAGGAGCAGCGTTATTCGATTGTCCAATCCTCGCTGGAAGCGCGGGCCTACGAGACTTTGGTGAACACAGGGGTGCAACGCCTCGCGCTGTTGCACGCCGGTGGTATCAAGCCGGCGCAGGTGGCCCAACTGGTATTCCAGGCTGGACAATTGGCCGGAGTAAGCCTAATCGCCGCGAAACAATAGGAGCGAACCATGAAGATTTTATCTTTTTTGATTATTGCCAGCTCGCTGGCGCTCTCCGGATGCAAAGGCGAAGACGAAGCCTTCAAATACGCGCAAGGCTTGATGGACGTGCTGCAAAATTATGGACAGGAGTTAGAGGCCAAGTCCGCCGGCGAACAGAAAGCCTACAAGACACTAGGCAGAATCTATGGCGAAGCCGCGGACAGCGACTTACTCGCGTCACTAAGCAATGAACGCCACGAACGCGGCGACCGACTCGCCGATCTTGCCATCGCCGGAAAAACTCCTACCGCCACCGCGATCAAAGACACATTGAAGGAATACGCCATTCGGGATTCGGAAGCGACGCACGAATTACTAACCCGTGAATCCAACAATTACGACAAGTACCTGTCCACGCTGAATAAGCTGGCGGTGGACGGTGACGCCATAGATGCCGCCAGCCAAGCGCTGGACGCCTTGACCAAAAAACCCTCGTTGCTGCAAAAGCTGAGCTTTTGGAAGGATTACGCAATTTCCGCCAAGGGCTGCCTGTCTGAATCAATCTGTAAGGATCTCTCAAACCAGCTCGCGACCGCGCAGGGAAACCTGGAAGATGAAAGCAAAGTTCTGTCTGACCAGCCACAAGAAAAGAACCGCAAGGGTGCCTTGAAAGGGACGATAGCCTCGCTGACGGCCCGCCAGAAGTCCGCCGGTTGCAACGCGAATCCTAAGTGCGCAACCGGGGACGGTGGTAAGCCAGATTCGAAGTAGACTTGAAAACTGAAATGAAGGGAGGTGAAGTATGCCGGGTGCCGCACCAGTATTTGATATCGTTACGCTCCGCGAAATGAATCTGAGTTCTATCGATGTAATGACTAAGGGTATGCAACGGTTGAGGGAACTGCGCCCGGAGGCGGCTGGAAGCCCGATGTTGCAGGATCACATTGACGCTGAAATCAGCACCATGGCGCTTGAAATCAGGATCGCTACGATTGTGCAAACGCGCTTGCAGGCAGCTAAAGTTAGAGTAAAGCCGCTTGACCCTGACGTTGTCGATAAGCTAAACAACCTCGCAGCTACCATTGACGAAACGATTGCGAGCGACGCGATGGTGTCTGCTTCGCTCGATACGGTGGACGACCTAATCACCAAAGCCACTGAACTGCGGGACTTGGTCAAATCGAGCACGGAAATCCCGGCCGCACAAGGCGGCTCCGCCTAGAACGGAAATTCGGTCCGCACCGCAGCCCCTTGCGTGGCTACTGGCCGGTTCAGAAACCGGTACGGGTTCACCGGTGCTTCGCCAACGCGAACTTCGTAGTGAAGATGCGGGCCCGTCGACCGGCCCGTTCTACCCACCGCGCCTAAAATCTCGCCACGGCGAATTTCCTGTCCTTCCACTACATCCGCGCGCGACAGATGCGCGTAATACGTTTCATAGCCGTTGCCGTGATCCAGAACCACCAAACGTCCATACCCGCCGCTAAACGCCGAGTGGGCCACCACGCCGTCGGCCGTCGCCATCACCGACGTGCCGATTGGAGCCGAAATATCCACGCCGGTATGGTAAGCGCCTTCACCCGAAAACGGATCGCTGCGCTCGCCGTAACCACCCATCAATCGTCCGGCGACTGGCCAGATACTCGGCATCGCATTTAGCTTCCAATGGCGTGCGTTAATTTCCTTGGACCACGATCCATCGCGTGACAGATTTCCCGCGCGCAGATAGTTGTACTCCTCAACGCTTTCATGGAACGTGGGCACCAAACGCGCTTCTGCAACAATATCGGGAGAGCCTTCCAGCTTCTGCTTCATCCCATAAGCCACCGACACTTCGTTGGCGAACAACTGAAGCGTAGCCAGCTCCTGATTAGTCTCGTTGACCGTTTTCTGAAGCTTTTCATAGCGGGTCCGGATGGCATCGGTTTCGCGCTTCAGCGAATTGTAATTCGCCACTTTCCAGGCCATGCGCGCGTAACTCGAAACAAAACCGAAAAGCGACACCACGCCGAAAACCGCAAGAACCAAAATGCCGTATACCGTTTTGTGAGGGATGTGCACGCGCCGCAAGCGCCCATGCAGCGAATGCGCTAATACCACGACAAAATAATCTTGCTTCATGTCTCCTCTTGTGGTCCTGCGAACCCAAATACAAGCGCCAACACACGCAACCCCGCGGGGGACCGATTTCCTAAAAAACCTTTGATTTCAAAGGTTAACAACCATTAACCTTGATTGTCAACCCACGTTGCTGCTACCATCCCCGCTTGTCACGGCACCTTCCCGGCACGCGATTTCTGCGCAATTTAATCGATCGCCGCAGCCTTCTTCTGCAGCTTGTGGTTCGCGATTTTCGGCAGCGCTACATCGGCAGCGTGGCGGGTTGGTTGTGGGGCTTAATTCACCCCATCGTGCTGCTGCTCAGCTACTGGTTTGTGTTTAGCGTCTGCCTGAAACAGAAGCTCGACGCCCGCCAAGTCACGCAGAATTATCCGCTATTTCTTTTCGCCGGGATGCTGCCGTGGCTGCTCTTCAGCGAGACTGTGATGCGCTCGTCAGCCTCGCTAATCGAACAATCGAACCTTATTACCAAGACCGTATTTCCCGCCGAAATCATTCCTATTTCAATATTTCTTTCGTCCCTGGTAAGCCATCTGATGGCGCTCGCGCTCGTGACCATTGCCGCCGCCGTTTGGATCGGGGCGATCAGCCCGGCGCTGCTGCTATTCCCCGTGTTGCTGGTTTTGCTGGGGCTGTTCGCGGTCGGAATTGGATGGATCGCGTCCAGCTTGCAGGTATACCTCCGCGACACCGCACAAGTCCTTACCGTCGCCCTGACGCTCTGGTTCTGGGTGACCCCGATCTTCATCGCCGAGGACAAATTCCCCGCCCGCCTGCACTTCCTGATCCTGGTGAATCCCCTGGCTTATATCGTTCGCGCATATCGGGGAATGCTGCTCGGCCGGCAGATCCCGTCCTTGTCCGATCTTGGCTTGATGGCGGTTTACGCGATTGTCACTTTCTTCGTAGGTGGGTTGTTCTTTCGCTACATGAAGCGCGGCTTTGCGGACGTCCTCTAACCCGCCCGAATATCCAGCCTCACCCTAACCGTTTGACCGATAGCGACTTTTCCCGCCAACGCGCATCCTGAATTCAGGAGACCTTCAAGTGGCAAATAGCCTCACCGAATATTCAAATGCTTTGGCGGACGCGGTGGCTCGCGGCGGAACAGTAGTGGTCGCGGTGCATGCCCGCGAGCGTATAGCATCAAGCGGCGTGCTCTGGCGTCCAGGCGTCGTCATCACCGCCGACCACACCATCAAGTGCGAAGAAGAAATCACCGTCACACTTCCGGACAATCGCACCGTACCCGCAACGCTGGCGGGGCGCGATTCCGGCACCGATATCGCTGTGCTCAGGGTGGACGTCGCGGGCGTCGATGCAGCCCGAATCGCTTCTCACGCCACGTTGCAAGCTGGCTCGATGGCCCTAGCGTTAGGCCGCCGCGGAGAGAACGGAATTGCCGCCAGCTTCGGTGTCGTCAGTGCGGTGGGCGGTCCCTGGCGGACTTGGCGCGGGGGCCAGATGGAGTGCTTCATTCGTCCCGATGTTAATATGTACCCCGGCCTCTCGGGCGGCCCGCTTATCGACGTAGAGGGGCGGGTGCTGGGCATCAACACACCGGCCCTGACGCGCAATCTTCCCGTTACCATTCCCGCTGTCACTATCGACCGCGTCACCGATGAGTTGCTTGCCAAGGGTCACATCGCCCGCGGTTATCTGGGAATCGGTTTGCATCCCGTGCAGTTCCCCGATGGGCGCGGCGGTCTCATCATTCTCAGCGTGGAACCCAACGGGCCAGCCGGCTCAGCGGGCATCTTGATTGGCGACGTCGTTCTGGCGCTAGACGGCAAACCCGTCGGCGATACCGAAGACGTGCAAACCCATCTCGCGGGCGAAAGCGTCGGTAAGCCGGTAAACGCCTCGCTGCTCCGCGGCGGCCAGCCTTTCAACGTCTCCATTACACCTGGCGAACGCCCGCGAGGAGGCCGCTGATGTTCGAAATTCTCGCCGAAACTTTGCGCCGCTCGACCGTTCAAATTTACGCTCGGCGGCACGGCGCCGGCTCCGGTGTTATCTGGAACGCTGAAGGCCTCGTTGTCACCAATGCCCACGTAATCGAGAGCCGCGAATGCGTCGTCGAGACTCCTGATGGGCGCAAGCTCGAGGCTGTTCTGGTGAAACGCGATGCGCGCCGTGACTTAGCGGTTCTTCGTGTTTCGCCTGCGGCACCCTGGGAACCGGCGGCCCTCGGCGATTCGCGGAATCTCCGCGCCGGACAAGTGGTGCTCGCGGTGGGAAATCCGCTGGGTGTGAGCGGAGCCGTTACCACCGGAATTATCCACGCGACCAGCCGCAAGGAGTGGATTCAGGCTGACATCAGTCTGGCACCCGGTAATTCCGGCGGCATGCTGGCAGACACCGAAGGCCGCCTCATCGGCATCAATTCGATGATTTATCAAGGCATCGCCCTAGCCGTCCCCACGCATGCCATTGCGCTCTTTCTCGCGCGGGCTTTCGCCGGAGCGCGCGCCGCTTGATCGTTCTCGTATGATCTCAGTCTTAGTTGCCGCCGATTCTGCCGTAGTGCGGGCGGGGCTCGAATCGCTGGTGCGCGCCAGCCCCGTGTTGAGCGTGGCCGGAACCTGCGAGGATCTTGCGCGCATTGCCGCGCGTTTCGAAGAGTTGCAGCCCGACGCTGTGTTGCTGGAAATGGCGAGCGATGCGGGTCCAACGCTGCGTTCGCTCGGGGTGCAAGGCGGCGTGCCGGCGGTGGTGCTCCTGATCGACGATTCCGCGATGAACTATGTGCGCGCCGGCGTGCGCGGCGTGCTGCCTCGGTCCGCCACGGCCAACCAGATTGTGTCCGCCATCGAAGCCGCCGCCGCGGGCTTGATCGCCTTTCATCCCGAGACATTCGAGCCGGTCGATACGCCCAACGTTCCCTCCGAACAGCGCCTGACGGGGCGCGAAGTCGAAGTGCTGCGCCTGCTGTCCGAAGGACACGCCAACAAGGAAATCGCGTGGCGCCTAGGCATCTCCGAACACACCGTTAAATTTCACGTCGCGTCAATTTTCCAGAAGCTGCGCGCATCCAGCCGCACCGAAGCCGTCACCCTCGGAGTTCGCCAAGGCCTCATCCTTCTATAGGTTCAATCCGGACGGCTCGCTCCGCACAACCGAAACATCACGTGAAGCTTCTCGCGCCAATTAGCCGCCACCCCGATACGCACCACCTCGATGTCCGGCGACAAAAACGCAAGTATGGTCTCGCTGCTCGGGTGAAAATCGAGCGATGGAGCCACCAAAAGCAATCGAGGCGCTTCGCCGCGTAAGGCTGTGCCGGGAAAATATCCGCAGCGGGTGAAATCCGCGGTGTCCAGATGTCTTTTCACGCGCATCCAATAATCCAGCGCCTGCAATGGAAGATGAATATCGGCGCTGGCCTTTAACTCGACCACCGCCAATCGCCCCGCTCGGTCCACCGCCAGCAGATCGATAATCCCCCGTTCCGCGGCGGCGAACGCAGGCACCTGCCCGTATATCGGAATAGGACCGAGCGTCGCGTCGATCGTTTCAATATCTCGTCGCACCTTCGCCTCCAGCCAAGCCTCTGGGAATTGAATGTCGCGGAACTGCGGATCGGTTGACGAGACCCCACGCGGACAACGCTCCAGGTGCGTCTCCACATTTCCATAATCCTGCGAGTCCAACTTTACTGCGTGGTCGTCCTCGTCATACAAGAACAATTCGAAGCGAGCCTGTGCCTGGCTAAGGAAGGGCAGCCGGAGACTGGTTGTCTTCTCCCTGCCTTGCGGCATCCAAAGCACCAGTCCCTCCACCGTCCGGCGCGGATCTCGACGCCGCAGATAATCCAGCCAGATCAAGCCGAACGAAAGGAGCCCTGAGCCATCTTCAACTTCCGCGCCTGCCCCAATGGCAGCCCACCCCGACTGTCCACGCGTTAGCAAAGCCCGCGGGTAAGCCGGCGAGAACGTGTGCTCCAGATTTGGCTCCGAACTAATTTCGGCCAGCTTCCAATCCGGAAACTCGCGAGACAAAAACTGCCGGAAGCGTTCTCGCGAAACCATGCGCGAACCGCGCCGCTGCCACTCTTGACTCTGCGGCCGCGCAAGATCGATCAACACCAATTCCCCTTCACGTCGCGCAAATTTTTCCACGGTCAGCGTCAGCTTGCCGCGCACTTGTTCACTTACCCGCAGAATCCGCCGAACCAGATTCCGGTTTTCGTCCCACGCTTGCAGCACCAAGCGCGACTGCCGAAATTCCAGGCAGTAATTTCCTTCGGTTAGCGGAAGAAACGGCTCTCCGGGTTCGAGCAACGCGGGGCGATGGGAGTCTTTGAGAAAACGCTCAATGGCTGCCTGGACTTCCGCGGTATCACAGCCGGAAGCCCGCGAGCCGGCGGGGATCATGCGAACTTTCAGGCTAACACGCCAATTGGTGGTTCGATTGCACATAAGCCTGCGGGTGAACCATGTTTCGTTACGCGGGCATATTTTTATTACTGAGTTTGATTACCGTGCAAGCACGCACCACGCCACAAAGGCGTCGCGTGCCCGCCGCGGCGGCAATCAATGAGGCCTCCGTCAATGCGGTGACCGAGCTGCCTCTGACTGTCAGATCGACCGGGCCCGCCGTCCTGCGCGCGCAAATATTGCTGGATCGTGCCAAATTCTCCTGCGGCGAGATCGACGGCGCTCAAGGTCGCAATTTTAAGCAAGCCGTCGCGGCTTATGCCCTCGCCAATGGCCTGCCCGAGGGGGATTTTGTCACTGCGGATATGTGGAAATTGCTCAACGCCGATACCGCCCCCGCGCTGCTGCAATACACCATCACCACCGATGACGTAAAAGGCCCTTTTGAAATTCTTCCCAAGGACATGATGGAGAAAGCCAAGCTGCCAGCGATGACCTACGAATCCGCCCTGGAGGCCATCGCCGAAAAGTTTCACGCTAGCCCCCAACTGTTGACTAAGTTAAATCCCGGAAAACCGTTCGACATAGGCGGCACGCAGATCGTTGTCCCCAACGTCATTACGGCACCCCCCGCCAAAGCGGCTTCCGTAGTGGTCAACGGAACCAATCTGACTGTGCAGGCATTGGACGCTGGGGGCAAAGTTCTAGCCTCTTATGCAGCCACCGTGGGAAGCGAGCACGACCCGCTGCCGGTAGGCGAATGGAAAGTTGTGGAGGTCTCGAAAAACCCCGTGTTCCACTACAACTCCGAACTTTTCTGGGATCAAAGCGGTAAGAACGAAAAAGCCGCCATCAAGCCGGGTCCGAATAACCCGGTAGGCTTGGTGTGGATCGGGCTTTCGAAAGAGCACTACGGAATTCATGGCACCCCCGAGCCGCACACTATCGGTCATGCTCAATCGCATGGCTGCATCCGGCTTACCAACTGGGATGCCCTTGAGCTCTCGCAAATAGTCGGCAAAGGCACGCCGGTCACTCTGAAAGACTAGAATTCAACGAATGCGCTCTCCGTTTGTTAAATTCTTCGTGCTGTTCGCGGTCGTGCTGGGCTCGCTTGTGATCGGGTATTACCTGACGACCAGACATTCCCCGTCGCTCGCCGATAGACCTCTGCCGCCGCTCTATTCCGATCCCATAAAAACCGCCGAGCAGCCGATACCCGCGACAGCTTCCAGCCCCGCGCGGCCCGATCCGTTCATCCTGACGGCACCGCCCGCGCCAAGCTCGCCGCCGCCCATCGAAGAAAATAGAGAAGCCACCGGTGGTCTCGATCCAGGCGGCTTCATATTCCCGCTGGATGGCCTCAAGCGTACCGATATCCAGAATACCTTCGACGACACCAGAGGGTCTGGCCGCAAGCACGAGGCCACTGACATCATGGCGCCGCGCGGCACTCCGGTGCACGCCATCAAGGAAGGAAATGTCGTCAAGCTGTTCAACAGCAAGCTAGGCGGTTTGACCGTCTACCAGTTTGACGATAAACAGGAATATTGTTTCTACTACGCTCATCTTGACCGCTATGCCACCGGACTCAAGGAAGGCATGCTCCTGCGCAAAGGCGATGTCCTTGGGTATGTCGGTAGCACCGGTGACGCCGCCGCCAATGCCCCGCATCTCCACCTCGCAATTTTCAAGCTGGGTCCCGAAAAACACTGGTGGCAGGGCACGCCGATCAATCCCTACCCGACGTTAGTGGCGATTTTCGATAACTCCAAGAAGTAATTAAATTACTTAGTCGCTGAAGGAAAATCCACCGAAAATCCTACCTGCCCGCCGATTCTCGGGCTCGCAATGTATTTGCCTCCTAAAACCCCAAAGTCAAAAGTGAGCCCCTTGCGGATGGCATAGTTTCCGCCCGCCAGGAATTGAAGCTGACTCTTGCTTAAATCAAGATTACCGGTAATTCCTGCAACTAACTCCAGACCGAATGTCCATCTGTCATTGAAATCGTGGAGCATCGAAATGCCCCCAGTATACACGCGCCCGCGCCGCGTCTGAATTCCCAGCGCGCCCACGCTTGTATTGCCCGCAAACAGGACCCCGGCATTGCCGTTTATCCGCGTCTTCTCTCCGATCCGTTTCTGTCCGATCAGATTAAGCCAGTAGTCGGTCAGCCCAGACCCAAGTTGTTGCCGCGAATCTCCCGTTGGAAATTCAAAGTAAAGGGTCGCGCTCATTTCCGGAACCCACGACTCTGAAGCGTGTTTGTGGAAGTTCCATTTCACACCCATATTCGTGTCGCCGATGCCATTCGAAGTGGCCGGCGAGCCCTCAACCGCGCGGAAGATCGAAAGATACGGCGCATCCAAATCGATCTCCAAATTGTGAGGAAGGCCGTAATTGAGCCTATAACTAAAAGTATTTTGCCTCAGGTTCGGAAATTGGGGACGTTGCAGCGAATCGAATTCGTTAAAGGCCTCAAAGTGCCAGTTTCCGGCATCGGTGACGGAAGGGTCGTCCGTGTAAAAGGGCTGCTGTGCCTTCAAGGCGCCACTTGAGATTGCCGTGAAGCACGCAAGCGCAATGAACCGAAGTCGCCGCAATGGTTATAGCATAGCGAGATCGGCTATTGAAGATATCGCGCCAGCGCCAGATTCGCGATGCTCTTGGTGCTATTGAAAGTCTGGCCCACCGCGATGATCTTGCCGTCGGGTTGCACTATCACCGCAAGCACCTGATCCGAGCCTCCGAAAGTTGTAGTGACTGTTCCACCGGTGCCGAACGTGGAATCCAAAGTGCCATCGCTGTTGAGCCGCGCCAAGCCAAAAATATCCCCGAAGCTTGGCGTCTGCGATAAGCCGCCCACCGCAATTCGCCCGTTCGATCCGACGGCAAACGCCTGCGCCGAATTCGTAAAAGCCCCGGGCGCTCCAAAATCGAAAAGCGGGCTGTTGAAGAATGATGGGTCCATGCCGCCCGTCGGCAGAAAGCGCGACAACTTCACGTCAAGATCGTTCTCGCCGCTGGGCCCGAGCCCCCCGCCAGCCAAAATGAATTTGGCATCCAGTTGAAAGCCCGTAATGCCTGTGTGCGACGTGACCGCAATGGTTCCGCTCGTGACTGGCACCAGAGTTCCGTTCGACTGAAACTGAGCGATCCCCGCCGCATTATTGAGCGCCAGAATCTGCCCATCGGTGAGCACTGCAAGCGCGTTCACCGCGCCAATTGAAATCACGGAAACTTTCCCGCCGTTTCCGAAGGTCGTGTCCAGACTGCCGTTGGAGTTATACCGAGCCAGCGCCGTATCGGTCGGCGCATCCGGGTTGGGACTCACCACGCCGCCCAGAAGTATCTTGCCGTCGGGCTGCAACAGGACCACGTTCGCCCCTTCATGAAATCCTCCGGCATGCGTTGTAAGGAAATCCGTGGTAACTTTGCCGCCGGTGCCGAAACTGGTGTCCAGTGTGCCGTTGGCGTTGAAACGGGCCATCGCAAACTCATCGACGGAACCATCCGCGCTCTGTGCTTCGCCCCCCGCCACAATCTTCCCGTCCGGCTGAATAGCAACCGAGTTCGGAGTATTGATGAAGTTCGTGAACGCGGTCTTCGCCAAACCCGTTTCGGCCAAAGCTCGCGTCAAGGGTTCCATTCGACAAATAGCGCGCCACGGCGAAGGCTGAAGTTGCGATCGGTGTATTATCGAGGGTCAAGACCACCACCAGCTTTCCATCGCTCTGCAAAGTCGCATCGAGCGCCCTGGCATTGTGGCCAAAGCCGGTTATCACTTTCCCGCCGCTTCCAAAACTTGGGTCGAGACCGCCCGCCGCGCCCAGCGCAAGCCCGCTGAGCAGCGGAATCGCCAGCATCATTCGTGTCAATATGGTCATCGGTCACCTCTCAGTCATGGTCGAGTTTAAAGCCGCGGCGGCCCGTTTTTGTTGTCAGGATGTAAAAATCTTGTAACTGTTTAGATACGATGTCCTCAATTCCGCTCGTTATTGCCCTGTTGCTCAACGCGGTAACTTCCGCTCCCGTCCCACAGCCCGGAAGCCGCGTTCTTCACGACGCCCACAATTGCTATCCCTACGATGGACGCTGGCCGGATCGTATCGACCGCGCCATTCGCAGCGGAAAGCCGCTCGCCATCGAACAGGATCTTTACTGGTATACCGACCCGCAAACGGGCAAATCCTGGTCCGTCGTTAGTCACGGGAAGGACGTCACTGGTAGGGAGCCGCTCATGCGTAATTACTTTTTCGAGCGGATCCGGCCGATCGTGGAACAAGCATTCCGAGAAGGCAACAAGGGCAACTGGCCCCTTATCACACTGAATCTTGACTTCAAATCCGAAGAGCCGGAGCATCTCGCCGCCGTCTGGAAGCTTCTCGGTGAGTACCAGTCGTGGATCACCACCGCCGAGCGCGCCAGCGCCGCTGCTGAACCGCGCCCGCTGGACGTCAAACCGATGCTCGTTCTGACGGGCGACTCGGACGCGCAACAACGCGCCTTCTACAACATTGTTCCTGTGGGAGCGCGTCTCCGCGTCTTCGGCGCCGTGCACGTCGACATGAACCACGCCATGGACTCGCCCGTGCTGCTCATGCCCAACCACGCCACGAATTACCGGCGCTGGTGGAACAATCCGTGGCGCGTCGTTGAGCGCGGCGGTCAGGTCAAAGCCGGCGATTGGACGCCCGAAGACAACGCGCGTCTGCGGTCTCTAGTTGCATACGCCCACGCGCAAAATCTTTGGATTCGGTTCTACACTCTCAACGGTTCCACGCAAGAAGTGATGCAGCGAAATGGATGGGACGCCGATTACAACTTCGGCTCGCGCGCCGCCGTCGAACTGCGTTGGAAAGCCGCCATCGAAGCCGGCGCCGATTACATCGCCACCGATCAGTATGAAGACTTAGCCACATTTCAGAACGCCGCGTATCACCAATCCGTTGGCCGGTAATCTTTGAGGAACTGTCCCCAAATATGCTCACCGGTGTTGAAGCCGCCGATGATGGGATCGAGGATGCGCGCGGCACCGTCTACAATATCCAGCGGCGGGTGAAAACGCTGCTCCTCTTTCTTTCGCGCCGCAATCTCCACCGGATCCTCATCGGTCACCCATCCCGTGTCGACGCTGTTCATGTGAATCCCGTCGCCGTGGTAATCGGTCGCAGCCGTCCGGGTCATCATATTGAGCGCGGCCTTCGCCATGTTGGTGTGCGGATGGCGAGTTGTTTTCCAGTTGCGGTAGAACTGGCCTTCCACGGCCGAGACATTGACGATGTGTTTGTCCCGATCGGACGTGCGCATCATCAGCGGCTTCAGGCGCGCGTTGATGATGAAAGGCGCCACGGCATTGATAAGATGCACCTCTAATAATTCCACCGTTGACACCTCAGCCATCAGCAACCGCCAGGAGTTTCGTCCACGCAGATCCACCTGTTGCAGGTCTTGATCCAGCCGTCCGATGGGGAACAGGTGCTTTTGGTCTAAACCGTCTTCAGGAAGTAAGATCATCTGTGAAAGTTCAGGGGCGGGAGCGACCGCCAAAGTCGCGGCGCTGGCATCCGTTAGGATGTCCCGCGAAGCGGTTTCGCCCGCCATCATGTGTTCATAAAAATCCGGCGGACGGCGGACCGTCTGGCACGCATTGTTGATGATGAAATCTAGCTGTGAACACGTCGCATTCAGATGCCGGCAAAATGCTTCCACGCTGGGTGTGTGGCGCATATCCAGCCCGTAGATTTGCAGACGATTTCCCCATTCGCTGAAATCCGCCTCACCTTCATAACGTTTCGCCGAATCCACTGGGAACCGCGTCGTGACAATCAAATTCGCCCCGGCCCGCAGCAGCTTCAGCCCGGCCTGGTAGCCGATCTTGACGCGGCCTCCGGTCAACAACGCCACCCGCCCGCGCAGGTCCGCGGTTTCGGTGCGTTTCCCAAAATTGTACTCCGCGCACCTCGGGCACATCTGGTCGTAGAAATGGTGGATCACCGAGTACTTCTCTTTGCAAACGTAACAATGCTGGGGCTCGAGCGCTTCCCGTGGTTCTGGTTCGAAATTCTCCGGTGGATAGACGTTCGGGGTATTGAAAACCGGCATTCGGCGCAATGCCCGTATGCCCGTCTCCTCGAGAACGGCACCATCGCGTTTCGTCGTTGCCGAACTCCGCTCGCGCTCCGCGGCCTTTTGCCTGCGCCGCCGGGCAACCGGGTCGGGATTGTACACGGCCGCTACCGCTTCATGCAGACGCTGCCGGTCCTGTTCAGGCAGCCGGTCCAGCAGCTTCCTGTCGCGATCGATCGATTCAAGGAGTTCAGTCACCAAGCGCAATCGTTCTAAAAGCGCTAGGTCTGATTCCATGAAACTTCCTCGACCTTTCCCACCACGAATAAGTACATCACGCAGCCCACCACCAGAAAGCCGACGGCGGCCACGAACGCATAGAAGAATTCCCCGGTCTCTTTCACCACCCATCCCGTGAACAGAGGGGCCGCAATGCCCGCGACGTTACCGACCGAATTTTGCAAACCGGTCCACTTGCCCGCCGCGCGCGGCCCCGCAAGTGTCTGCGTTACCGCCCACACGTTGGAGCTGAACATTCCGAAGGACAAACAGGCGATCGTCAACAGCGTTAGCGAGATGGTCTGGTTCTTCACCATGGCCGACGGCAGCATCAGCGTGCAGAGCGCCAAACCGGAGCACACGAAGGTCTTGCGGACCCTTGTGGGCGACCCTCCACGCGCAATCCATCGGTCTGAAAGCCACCCGCCCAACAGCGACGCCAGCGCCACTCCCCAGAACGGAACCGATCCGAACAGCGCCATCTCCCGCTGCGAGTAATGCCGCTCCATGCGGAAATAAGGAGGCAGCCACAGCACCATGAAATACCAGACGTAATTGCTGCACAACAATCCGAAAAAAGTTCCCCACGCCGAGCGCTTCCGGAGAATCTGCCCAATCGACGGGATATCCGTGCTGTTCTGGCTGCGAGCAGCTTGATCCTTGGGCGCGAAAATGCACCACGGCACCAGCCAGATTAGGCTCGCAATCCCCATGAACAGAAAAAAAACGCGCCATCCGTAGCGGTCCATAAAAAGCCCGCCTAACAGCACGCCGATCGCCGGCCCCGCCTTTGACCCCGCGTCCACCAAGGCATTCGCCAGTCCCCTATGGTGCTCCTTAAAATTATTGGCGATGATCTTCGAGTAAGAAGGATACGCGACCGATTCGCCCATTCCCAGAACCAATCGCATCGCCAGCAAAGTTCCGAAGCTTCCAATGGCTCCGGTGAACAGCGTCGCCGCCGACCAGATGAAAAAACCTACACCGTAAACCCAGTTCACGTTGTAACGGTCCACCAGCCACCCGGAGACAATCTGGAAAGTCGCGTACGTCCAGAAGAAGGATGAGAGCAGCGTGCCCAGCTGTTTCGAATCGAGCGAGAGTTCTTTGGTTAGAAAAGAGCTAGCGATCGAAAGGCTGCCCCGGTCGATATAATTGATGCAAATCGACGCCACCAGCAGCAGCAGAAAGATCCACTGCGTGCCAGTCATGCGCGTGCGGACGGCCGAAGTCTGCGAAGTCACCGTTGCCATGCGCGTGTCGCCATCTTATCATCCGATGGTGTCTTCCGATGAACGGTTGCGCTGGCTGGCGGTCGGCGTCTTCGTCTTTACTTCCACGCTGAACTACATGGACCGCCTCATCCTGGCGACGGTGTGGCCGCAGATTCGCGATCAGTACCACTTGACCAGCACGGATTATGGATTCCTCATTGCGGCATTCTCCCTTTCTTATGCGCTGAGTTCGCCGTTCGCCGGTCATCTGCTCGACCGCCTCGGTGTGAATCGAGGCATTCGCATCGCGGTTACTTTTTGGTCGCTGGCCTCACTCGCCACCAGCTTCGCCACCAGCTTCACTGCTCTGCTGGCCTGCCGCACGGCGCTAGGTATTGGCGAATCGGCGGGAATTCCCGCCGTCGGCAAACTCAACGGAATGTATCTCAAGGTCAAGGAGCGCGCCATGGGCGCGGCAGTGTCGCAAGTCGGTTTGAGCTTGGGAGGAATGCTGGCGCCGGTCGCTGCGTGGATCGCGGTGAAATACGGCTGGCGTGTCCCGTTCGCAATCGCCGGCCTGCTCAGCCTCGCGTGGATTCCAATCTGGCAGTTCACCGAGCGCCGCATCAAACCTGCCTTCACAGCCTTAAGCATCCCGCCCGCGCCGGTCCGCGGCATGTTGCGGGATCGCCGCCTGCTCGGCCTCGTCGCGGCTAACATGCTTTGGATGGGCATCTACACGCTCTGGTCCAACTGGACCACGCCCTATCTCGTGAAAGTACACGGACTCTCGATGACCGGTGCCGCCAGCTACGCCTGGATCCCGCCGCTGATTCTGCCGCTCGGCGCGTTTCTGGGTGGATGGCTTTCGATGCGGTGGATCGCGCATGGCGTCGCGCCGGTGCCGGCACGTATGCGGGCAATCTTGATCAGCGCCGTCGGAGCGCTCGTGACCATCGTGGTCCCAACGACATCAACCCCCGGTTGGGCGATTTTCTGGATTTCACTGAGCTACTTTTTCGCTACCGCCGGAAGTGTCAACTTGTATTCGATACCGATTGATATCTATGGCGCGGAGCGCGCCGGTTTCGCCATCTCCGCCCTGGTCTTCGCTTACGGCCTGCTTCAAACCGCGATCTCTCCGCTCATTGGGCGGATCGTCGATATTAGCGGCTATGGAAGGGTCTGCTGGATGGTCGCGCTGCCCCCGCTCGCGGGCTATCTATTGCTCCGGTGGTCCTGCCGGGAGCCGGCACCGGTTTGATAGACTGCGATTCATGAAGCGATGGCTTGCGTTGAGCGCATTCGACGCATTTTTCTTGGGCGTCGTGGTGCTGCTTCTGGTGCAATATATCGTCCAACGTTTTTGGGGCGGCGGTGCCGTCGTCATTCTGAATCAGGCCACAATTGCGGTGCTGCTGGTCCTTCGATTGGCGCTGCGAATGTTGCATCGCGCGCCAGCGTCATCGGACGTTTAGGTCATCGTCCAATCTACTTCGGCGCCGCACTGCCGTCGACGCTCTTGACGTCCGCCAATTTGCGCCAGGCGCGCTTCCAGTCCGCAACTTGTTTCCGCAGTTTTGCCGCCTCCTGCTCTAATTCCCGATTGCGCCGCGCCATCTCGTCAGAATTAGGGGGTGTATCGGGAACCGGCGCGGAAAACGTCATCGTTTCTTCGATGGGAGCTTTGTTGTTGCGCGGCACAGTCAGCGTGAACTCGGCCCGCCGGCTTTTGCGGAAATAGCGCACAGCCCCGATCCGCAACATGTGCCGGTCGAGCTCCATGGTATTCTTTTTCACTCCGTCCACAATCTGCAGCGTGGCCGTATCCGCCTGACGCACCGCCTGCGCCATCGGATTCCATCTGACCAGAAGCTGACCATCCAGATCGAACGCCTCAAGGCCAAGAGTCTCGCTGGAGTCGTAATTCAGGTAGGGTCGCAAAAGTGCACCCGCGCCTGCCACAACGACGAGAAGCGTAGTGAATATCAGCATCCACGCGCGCCACTGCCCGATTCGGGGCGGCGTCGCTCCTTTATGAACCGCTTGCGGTGCCACTCGTTCTGAAGGCTCTGCAGCCTCAACGGGCACAGCCTGCGGCTCGGTTCGCCTCCGCAGCAACAGCGGGGCCACCTCAAACTCGGCGTACGGCGAATCCGCTCGAATCTTCCCGTCGCCTTCCCGAAAAAAAAAGCTGCCGACGGTCGGTTGCTGGTGCTTCGGCCGCAGCAACAACGCTACTTGCCGCTTACCTGGAAAGAATTCATTGAAAAGCGCAAGATCCTGCAGCGAAAGAAATAGCTCGCTGCGCGTGTGCGAGTGGAACCAGCCCACCGGCCGTAAATCCGAATTCTGCGCTTGGTGGACTACACTCTGCAACTGCGCGGAAAGGGCGGCTCGATCCCCATCCGACAAGGCAAAAGAAGGCCCAGAAGCGTGGAGGCATTCAATGGGCCGCCATCCCTGGATGTGCACTCCCCGCTTATTGTCACTCCCGATCAAAATGCCGCCGATCTCAACTCCCCCGCGCGGCACCGAATAGAACGCGTCAACCACGGCCATGCGGATCTCATCGAGAACTTCGGGCGAAATCTCGACTCCGAAAGGGCACTCCGGGCATACTTGATTAAAGTTCAAACCTCAATTTTAGGGGATCTCGGAGGCGGCGCGCATCGTTGGCCCTATAATTAGATCGTGTCAAAGAGCAAGGAGCTCGAGATCCGCCTACAACGCACCGAGCAACAGTTGCGTCTGTTCCAGAAAATTAGCCGTTTCATGGTCAAGGAAATGAGCTTGCAGCAGGTGCTGCAGGGAGTCGTTTCGCTCATCGTCGAGTTTATGGAGTGCGATTCTTGCCTCGTCTATCTCATCGACCACGACGAGCTGGTGCTCTGCGCTTCCAATACTCCACACCCTTCGACCATCGGCAAGGTGAAGCTCCGCATGAATGAAGGTCTCACCGGTTGGGTCGCGCGCGAGCGCCGCTCGGTCGCAATCTCCCGCGAGGCGTACAAGGATCCTCGCTTCAAATACTTCGGCGAATTGCCTGAAGATTCATTCGAAGCCTTTCTTTCGGCGCCCGTGATCGCGCGCAATCGCGTGGTCGGCGTCATCAACGTGCAACATCGCGGCGCTCACCAGCACACTGGCGGCGAAATGGAAGTCCTCACTACCGTCGGCGAACAGATCGGCTGCGTGCTAGTGCTTGCGCGTATGGAGCCAACCGCCGTGGCGTCGGCGAATCACGTTGAGCTTGTGCTTTCGTCAGGACCCATTCGTCCTCGTGGCTAATCGGCTTCGTCGTCCTGCCTTTTGGCTGATCTGCGGAGTCGCCAGTGTTCTCAGTCTCCAGGCCGAGCCGCATTGGCGTATTCAGTACATCTTCGAGCAAAGCCGATCTTCACTCACCATCACCGACCTCAAATTTCCCAGCTCGCGCCGCGGCATCGCATCGGGAATATTTTCAGATAAGTCAAAAGACAAACCCACGGTGCTGGTCACCAGCGACGCCGGGGAGCATTGGACTCCCGTGCCAGTAAAGGAAGCCGGCCTGTCACTCTTTTTTCTGGATGAAAGCCTCGGCTGGATGGTCACGGAATCTGGTATCTGGCAAACCGATGAAGCTGGCCGAAGTTGGCGCAAGATCAGTAAGCATAAGGATCTGCTCCGTGTTCAGTTCCTCACGCGCGAGCATGGGTTCGCCGTTGGAGCGCTGAAGCAAATGCTTGAAAGCAAGGACGGCGGAGCGACCTGGCTTCCCGTGCCTGCCGCCTCGGCGCTATCTCTCTCTCCAGAGAACACTGTGTTTGGAGCAATCAGCTTTATTGATAACAAGCGGGGCTTCGCGACCGGATGGAACATGCCCGCCAGCAGGCGCTTCTCGCGGTTCCCGGATTGGATGGACCCCGAAACGGCACAAGGCCACCGCCAGTTGCCATCCCTCTCCGTCTTCATGGAGACTCGCGATGGCGGTGCCACATGGAAGTCGCAAGTGCTCTCTATGTTTGGCCACATTAGCCAAGTGAGCATGGCGCCAAGCGGTTTCGGACTCAGTCTAGTCGAGTTCCACGATAACTTCGAATACCCGAGCGAAGTCTACCGGATTGATTCCGCGACCGGCGGAAGCAGGCGCGTATTTCGCGACCGCGCTCGCGCTATCACGGACGTAGCGGCCTTGGGTAACGGAGGAGGGTTTATGGCTGGCTTTCAGTTGGTGGGCACTGTTCGCAACAGCCCCATACCCGGCAAGCTCAAAATCTATTCGACTGACGATCTCAATTCCTGGTACGAGATGAAAGTGGATTACCGCGCGGACGCACACCGCGCTTTCATTTCCGCCGCCGATCCCGAACACGTTTGGGTAGCGACCGATACAGGTATGATTTTAAGGCTGGAGAAGTAGGAACGGCGTTAGCGCAGTGATAGCCCCGAACCGTGGCCACCCGCCGCTGCAACCATGGACGCGCCAATTTGTTCCCGAGGGGCTGCTTGAAACCGCTCCCACCGGCGGAAGGTGAATACTTCCTTGCGTTTGCGAAGGCTGACGATGTTGACGCGGCAGTATTCGCAGCGGTAGCGCTTCCCTCCTAATCGCATCCATAGCGACTGGCGTTTGGTAGGTTCAAAATGCTTCACGGACCAAAGATTTAAATCCATACGGAAGCATTTCGGGCAGTGCGCGTACCTCACGTCGTCTAGGGAGACTGTTCGTCCATAGAAACGTTCCTGGCAATCTCTGCATTTCAAGCTCTTGTAAGCTCGAAGCCAAGCGAAGCGTGGCCCGCCTTTTATGGAATGAGCAAAATCCAAATTGCGGCTCCCGCACAGGGGACAATTGCACGACATGTGATAATAATAACCGAACTCCACTCGAAGTTGTGAAGAAAAGTACCGGTTTCGGGAAAATTTTTACGACTTCCATCGGACGCCTACTCCCAGCGTCTTCTTCGCGTATTCGAAACTTCGCTCCAAATCGACTCTTTGCTGCTCTTTTAGGGCGGTTTGGAACTCGGGCGGCTTCTTGCCTGTTGAGTCTTCGATCACCATCGATCCCATAAACGGGTGTCCCTTCTTAGCAAGCGCCGCAAACCGGGCGAACTCGGACGCAGGCATCTTCGAAAACATCTTCCAGAATTCGGGATCGAAGTAAGGCAGGGTCTCCGGCGGCCTACCGGTTATGATCTCGAGTTGCATGACTGCGTTGGGACAGAGCTTCTTATACAGCCCCAGAAATCGCGGGAAATCGATG
>JANYJA010000112.1 GCA_025358575.1 Terriglobia bacterium | reverse complement strand
CGCCCGCCGAGCCGTCCAACGGGCCTGCCCGTATTCCCCCATCGCCACCGTTCCCTGCATCCCGCCCGAGTCCGCCGTACCCGTGAAATCATAGCCGATAGCCGTCCCTTGAATCCGGTGCGAACTGTGGAACTGCACCTGGGCCGCCTGCACGTTGCCGCGCAACTGGCCCGTGAACATCTCGCTGGCATGGCTCCCCGATATTTTCTCGCCTGCCTGGTCGATGGTCAGTGTATGCTCGGCGCTCCCCAAAGAGTATTCAACGTGGACCTGCCATTTTCCCGCAAGATTAACGGGTTCGCCCGCGGGCGGCTTCGGCACCTCCACCCTGGGTGGCTTCGAAAGCACGGCATAGAGGGCGTCCGCCGCGATCCTATGATCCTCCGGCATCATCATATACGGCATCACCGTCAGCGAATTGCCCCCTGACCCGCCCACCACGATGCGCGGCGTTCCGTCCAGCAGAATCTTCTCCACCTCGCGCCCCGTGATCCCCACCCTCGCGCCGTCCCACTTGATCCGAAGCTGCGGCGCGTGGTTCGATAGATCCTCCGGCTGCAGGATTTCGGTAGTCACGCCCGGCACTTTGGTCACCCGGTCAGAGATGTGTCCCAGCCAGGCTTCCCACTGCCTCCACTCGGCCTTGTGGTCGCGCTTGGTCCACATTTCCACCGCCGCCAGCATCCCCATGATCTCTTCCTTGCCCACCTTCAGCGAGCGCCCGAAGGCGTGGTGCGGGGCGCTATTGGCCCACGCCGCTTGCAGCAGATTTTTATCGCCGAGAGCCATGCCAGCGCACTGCGGCCCGCGCAGACACTTGCCGCCGCTGTAACTGACTACAGTCGCGCCGCGGCCCAAATGAATATTGGGAATTGTGAGGTCTTCCGCGGCGGCGTCCACCATCACCGGCACGTTCCATTTGCGCGCTGCTTCCACAACCGCCTTGGTGCCCAGCGGCCCTTCATCGCCAGGGCCAGCCAGCACGTAAGCCATGGCGGTGCGTTCGCTGAATGCGTCGGCTAGTTTCGCCGGATCGGAAACTTCAATAATTTTCACGCCGAGCATACGGATGGCGTGGTCATACACATTGCGCGAAAACTTCGGAATGACCACTTCGCTCTTGAGCCCGTGCAGACTGGGCAGTTGCTGCATGCGCTCGGGGTCCGACCCCACCAGGCACGCCGTTGTGACGTGCGTCATGGCGGCGGCGCATCCCGCGGTCACAATGCCCCAAGGCGCTCCAGTGATCTCGGCGAGCCGGTGACCTACGCCGAGCATCAGCTCATCCATGTGAACGTAGTGTTGGCCAGCTTCGGCCATGGCGCGCTTCACTTCGGGCAGACTGAGCGAGCCGCTGATAATGGTGAAAGTGCCCTTGCAGTTGACGATCGGGCGCACGCCGATGGATTCGTAGATATTGCGGCCAATCGCCAATGGACTTGCGGAGGCCTTCTCGCCCTCGCGAGTGGCTAGCAGCGCCGCCATCGCCCCCCCGTTTCGCAGGAGATCTCTGCGGCTGATGACGCTAGACCCCGTCCGCTTCCGACTCAATCGCTGCCACAAACGCATGGTTTTGAATTCTCCCTGGTGTTCGGAATCTTTATCCGAACACTCCGACTGTGATACCACAATAGAAACCGGTATGAATAAATGCGCGCTGTTTCCGACAATTCTTTTTCTTGCGACCGCCGCTCTACAGGCGCAGGAAGTTTGCAAGGTAGACCAGCCCACGGCGAGCTTCACGATTCACCGGAGATCGGGCGCGCCCGAGTTGAACACAGACCCCGGTTCATCCACATGGAAAGCGGCTTCGGTAACGTCGATCTCGAAAGACTGCAGCCACGTGGTGGACTATCCGAAATTTGCATCGAAGGTGCGTGGATTCTGGACGGATACCCACCTTTATTTGCTCTTTGAGTGTCCTTTCAAAGACCTGAATCTTTTCCTTCCAGCCAAGGGGGGCGGTCCGCGGGACAAGCTTTGGGATCGCGATGTGGTGGAAATGTTTCTGGGCGATGATTGGACGCACATTCGGCATTACCGGGAATTTGAGATTGCGCCAACCGGAGACTGGATCGACTTAGCCATCAACCTGGATAAGGAAAGCTACGACCAGACTTGGCGTTCGGGTTGGCGGACCAGCGCGCGCATCGATGAGAAAAGTAAAATCTGGTACGCCGCCGCCAAAATACCGCTGCGGTCTATTTCCGAGCAGAGCGTGAAAGCCGGCACCAAGTGGCGTGCCAATCTGTACCGCATCGAAGGGCTCGGTGCCGACCCGCAGCGCCATTTCATGTGCTGGCAGCCGACTTGTGTGGTGAACCGCGACCCCAATCACGTTCCGGAAAATTTCGGAACAATCAAATTTGAAAAATGAGATCACTATCACTTCTGCTGTTGGTTATCCCGGCGTTTGCTTCGGCCCCCGGCGACGTGGAAGCCGGTCGCGGCCGCTTTAACATTCGCTGCGCAGGCTGTCACGGGCAAGACGGGCTGGGCGGCGAACGGGCGCCGGCAATCGGTCACGGATTTCGATCGCGCATGGAAACCGAAAGCGCGATTCGCGACTTGATTGTGCATGGCATTCCCGATGTGGGGATGCCGGCCTTCACCGTGCCCCCGGAGGAACTCAACCATCTTGTGGCTTTCCTTCAGTCAAGGGTCCTGCCGCTAATGAAAACGGCGGTTGCTGGAGACGCGAGCGCGGGGCAAGCGTTGTTTTTCGGCAAAGGGAAGTGCGCGGAGTGCCACATGGCATGGGGAAGGGGAAGAGCGAACGGTCCCGACCTTACCGAAGCGGCGAAGAAACTCACTTTAGCCGAGGTGGAAACGTCGCTGCGGAATCCCGATACGCGAAGGGTTGCGGGTTATGCGGTGGCTACAGTAGTGCTGAACAAGGGTGGGCAATTGCGCGGGTTCATCCGGAATGAGAGCGGCGCGGACATGCAGCTTCAGGGACTTGACGGCCGGTTGCATCTTCTCTCCACCAGCCAAATTTCATCGGTGCAACGGGATGCTCACTCCGCCATGCCGCCTTGGACGGGCAGCGAAGTAGAAACGCGGAACCTGATCGCATTTTTGAGCCACATGCCCGAGTGGAAGCCTGGACCCGACGTTGCGCTGGGCGCGCCGCTGCCGGGCGGCGTCGCGTGGGAATCCGTCGCGCATCCGAAGTCCGGCGAATGGCCTTCCTATCACGGGAAGCTCGGCGGGAACCGCTACTCCGACCTGGCCCAAATCACCACCGCAAACGTGAAAAATCTTGCGCCACAGTGGATGTTTTCGCTTGGCGGCGGACACACTTTGGAAGTAACCCCGGTAGTGGCGGATGGAGTGATGTATGTGACTCAGGTGAATTCGGCGTATGCCCTGGATGCGAGCACCGGGCGGCAGATATGGGAATATAACCGGCCAGCGTCGAAGGGTTTAGTTGGCGATGCCTCGGGCGGTATCAATCGCGGCGTGGCTTTACTCGGGGACCGCGTCTTTCTGGTAACCGACAACGCTCACTTACTCGCGCTCCATCGTCTCACCGGCGGATTGCTGTGGGATGTCGAGATGGCCGACTCCACAAAACATTATGGTTCTACTTCGGCGCCTCTGGTGGTGGGCGACTTGGTAGTGGCCGGTGTCTCGGGCGGAGATGAAGGAATTCGGGGGCAATTGAATGCCTTCCGCGCTGAGACCGGCGAGCACATTTGGCGTTTCTGGCCGATCCCCGCGCCGGGCGATCCCGAGGCCAGCACTTGGGTGGGGCGGGCATTGGAGCATGGCTGCGGAGCTACGTGGCTGACTGGAACCTACGATACGGAGACCGATACCCTGATGTGGCCGATCGGCAATCCTTGTCCCGATTTCAATGGAGACGAGCGCAAGGGCGACAACCTCTACACTGATTCGGTGGTGGCGCTCGATCCGAAAACGGGCAAGCGGAAATGGCATTATCAGTTCACGCCGCATGACCTGCATGACTGGGATGCGACAGAGACGCCCATGTTAGTAGACATGGAATATCATGGCGCGCCGCGCAAGTTACTGCTTCAGGGCAACCGCAACGGATTCTTCTATATTCTGGATCGCGCAGAAGGCAAATTCCTCGCAGCGAGTCCATTCGTGAAGAAGCTGACGTGGGCGACAAGCATAGGTCCGGACGGACGGCCCGTGCTGGGGGCCGGCTGGCTGCCTTCGGTGGAAGGAACTGAAATATGCCCATCGATGGACGGGGCGTCAAACTGGATGTCGACGGCTTATCATCCCGGAACCGGTTTGTTTTACTTGCTGGCGCTCGAAAAATGCAACGTTTTCAGCAAGAATTCCGAATGGTGGAAGCAAGGCGAGTCGTTCTACGGTGGCTCGGCGCGACCGGTGGCGTCCGAGATGCCGCGTAAGTATCTTCGCGCCATCGATCCGCAAACCGGGAAAATTGCCTGGGAGCATGAGCAGGTTGGTTCCGGGGAAGCTTGGGGCGGCGTGCTCGCCACGGCTGGCGGCCTGGTGTTTTTCGGCAACGACGATGGCTCATTTAGCGCTCTGGATGCAAAAGCCGGGCAGTTACTTTGGCACTTTCCGTTAAGCGCGAAGTGGCACGCTTCACCGATGACTTACCAAGCGAAGGGTAAGCAATACATCGCGGTCGCCGTAAACGGCAACATTCTTTCTTTTGGACTGCCGGACTAAGGAGCACTCATGAAATCAAGCACGCGACGGACATTCTTTGGCATGGGAGCGGCGGCCCCCGCATTGCTGGCCGCGGCTAAGACCCAACCAGGGCAGGAGGCTGGCATCGATTATTATGACAAACTCGGCGTAACTAAGATCATCAATGCGGCTGGCACTTACACTATGTTCACGGCATCCGTGATGCCGCCGCGAGTGCAGGCCGCGGTGGCGTTGGCGGCGAAGCATCCAGTGCGCCTGGCCGAGTTACAGAAGAAGGCCGGGGAATATTTAGCAAGTAAGTTGAAGTGCGAAGGTGCACTCGTGAGCGCCGGAGCCGCTTCCGCGCTTACACTGGGCACCGCGGCGTGCATGACCGTCGGGAACCGAGCTGCCATGGAGTTGCTGCCCAATGACGTTCAGAGTTTGAAGAATGAAGTCATCATTCAAAAGGCGCATCGCTACGGCTACGATCACGCGATCAAAAATTGCGGCGCTCGTTTCATAGAAGTTGAAACCCCAGCTGAATACGAGCGCGCTTTTACAGATCGCACCGTCATGTGCCACTTCTTCAACGCCGCGGAACAAGGACAGATCAGCCGCGAGAATTGGATCCGCGTGGCGCACCAGCATCAAGTGCCCTGCTTCAATGACGCCGCCGCCGATGTTCCGCCAATTTCGAATCTATGGGCTTATACCCAAATGGGTTTCGACTTAGTCACCTTTTCCGGCGGGAAAGGAATGCGCGGTCCTCAGAATGCCGGTTTGTTGCTAGGCCGCAAAGACCTCATTGAGGCCGCTGCGCTTAACAATAACCCCTACGATGAGACCGTCGGCCGGGGTATGAAGGTCGCGAAAGAGCAGATCATCGGAATGGTGGCGGCTGTGGATTGGTTCGTGGGCCAGAACGAAGAGGAGATGCAAGCTGGATTTCAACGCCGCGCGGAAAGGATCGCCGCGATGCTCAAAGATGTTCCCACGCTGAAATATGAGATCGTTACGCCCCCCGCCGCCAACCACGTGCCGCATCTGATCTTGCGTTATGACCAAAGCAAGGTCCGCAAGAGCCCGCTGGCGGTGGCTGAAGAACTGCGCAACGGGTCGCCCGCAATTGAGCTCAATCCCGCCACTGGCCGGACATCGGGATCGGCTGGATTGGTGTCCGATGAGAACACGATTGTCGTGGGAGTCTGGATGCTCGAGCCGGGCGAGGAGTCGATTGTGGCTCGGCGCTTGCACGAGGTTCTAACGAAAGCGGTGGGCTGAGGTCAAGACGCACGGTGGTATGATGACGATCTACCAGCCATGCCAATCGAACACGCTTCCTGGGTAATTCCGGCGATCGAAGAGGGCTACAAGCACAAGGACGAGATTCTCTCGGTTTGGGAAAAGATCACGTCATACCTGCTTGGTAAGAAGAGCTTGATTGGTATTACCGGAATGCCTGGTATCGGCAAGAGCGTCTTGCTTGAACACTTAACCGGCGAAGCTTATGAGCGAGGACATCCGCTGCCGGTTCAACCATCGCCTACTTCCGAGGAAGGCAAGGTGCTGGCCCCCAAGAAGCGGATCCGTCTGGTAACGATTCCCGGTCAAGAAATTGGGGCCAGGTATGAGGCGGCGACACGCATTTTCGAAGGTAAGCAGCCGATTTCCGGCGTCCTCCACGTCGCGGCGAACGGATACGCGACGCTTAGGAGCAAGCCTGCCCGGAGCGCGCTTCAAAAGAGAGGTGTGGATTCGATTCAGAAGTATCGCGAATACATGTTACTCCAGGAGATCGCGGATCTCCGACGAAGCTGCAGTCTTGTGCAGCGGAGTATCCTGAAACATCATAAACCCATTTGGATGATCGTCGTTTCCACGAAATGCGATCTTTATTCGGATGACTTGGATGCAGCGGAAAACTATTATTCACCTTACGGAAACAATGAATTTGTCAACGAGCTGAATGCTCTGTCGGAGTCCGTTGGATCACTTAATTTCAACTGGGATTCGGTTCCTGTATGTGCAATCTTAGAGGATATGGAGTGGGCGGGCCATACCATTCCATCGAAGCTTAAGTCATCGCAAAGAGACCAACTGATCACTGGATTGTTGCGGAGGGTAGACCGAAATTGTGCCTCTTGATAGCCAAACTCAATCAAGCGTCGACGCCGGGGAATTAGAGGGTTTGCTGGCGTTAGCCGAACGCTTAAAATCAAGCTCCCGTCGGGCTTTTTTCTGGCATCGCGCGCTGATTGTTTTATCGGCCATGATGATACTGATTGGCCTCAGTTACCTGGGGAACTTATACGGGTCCAGAGGGTTGAGCCAGATCTATCGAGATCCAATCTCGACGGCAACTGCATGCGTCCTTTTCGTCGTTCCCGGTGCACTTCTGTACGCGTCGAGGCTGCTTCAAAGTCACGCCGCAAAAGATCGTAGAGCATTTCATGAAATTTCGCAAACGCTTCATGAATTCGTGGGGCTCACGGCGAAGGACGGGTCTGGGTCGGTGCTGCAGCATGTGCTCATCAAAGTCCGGCTTTCTCGCTTGGAGATTGGCGGGCCTGGCGGGTTCCCCTATCGGTAACGGGTGCACAGGGTTGTAAAGGGACGGAGGGGTTTTGCTATTGTGCGTTAGGTCTCGGGTTGTCTTCACATTCCTGACTTTCATCTCGTTTTGCGCGGCGAGCGCCGCTGCCGATTCCGCGGATACGGTGTATCGCCGCGGTTATGTCTACACGGTCGACGCCGCCGACAGCGTGAAAAGTGCTCTGGCGATTCGCGCGGGAAAAATCGTGTACGTAGGTGACGATGACGGGGCGGCGGGATTTATCGGCCCCAGCACCAAGGTAATCGACCTGCGCAAGCGGATGCTGATGCCGGGGCTAGTGGATGGCCACATGCATCCTTTGTCGGGCGGCGCACAGCTCCTGAAGTGCAATTTGAACTACCAGGCGCTTACAACCGCTCAATTTCAGGCGAAGATTCAGGATTGTTTGGACAGCACCCGCACCAAGGAGCCCGATGGCTGGCTTGAAGTGGTCAACTGGTTCCAACAAGACATGCGTCCATTAGGGACCTTAGTAACCAAAGGAACTTTGGATGTCTTAAAGACACAACGTCCGATTTCCGTGATGTCGTCGTTTGGCCACACCGTGCTCGCGAATTCACGCGGTCTCGCAATTGCCGGAATCACCGGCAAAACCGCAGATCCTCTCGGCGGCGTGGTCGTTCACGATTCTTCGGGAACGCCGACAGGAATTCTGGAGGATGCCGCGTACGAACCCGTAACCAAGCTTCTTCCCAAGCCCACCCCGGAGGACAATATTGCCGCCGCACGCGCGGCGCTTGATGCCCTGCGCAGGCAGGGTGTGACGACCTTCCTCGATGCCGCGGCCGACCCCGCGGCGATGGAAGCCTTTTCAGCCGTCGCGCGTACCGGAGGCTTAACAGCGCGTGCGCATTTCGCGCCGCTCATTCGTCCCGACGACGCGGGTGACCCTGCCAAAGCAGTCTCGGCCGTAAAGGAAATCGCGAAACGTTTCGACCGGGGGCGCGTTTTAGCGGCACCCAGCATAACCGTGCGCAACGCGAAACTCTTTCTGGATGGCGTGATCGCGGCACCGGCCTTCACCGGCGCCATGCTGAAGCCTTATCTGGTGAATCGAGGCTCGGCTGAGAATCCACTTTGGGAGCCGGGACCGAGTCGAGGTCCCGACGTCTATTTTCGGCCCGGCGCGTTGCGCTTGATTTTGCTTGAATTGGCAAAGTCAGGCATGGAGCCGCACATGCACGCAGACGGCGACCGCGCCGTGCGCGAGGGGCTGGACGCAGTGGAGGCAATGCGCCGCGAATTCGCCGGGCACGACATCCGGGCGGCGATCGCCCATGACGAGATTGTCGACCCGGCGGATTTCGCGCGTTTCGCTCAATTGGACGCGATCCCGGTTCTATCCTTCCAGTGGGCCAAACCCGCGCCCGATACCGTTGACGGCCTTCGCGACTATCTCGGACCCGATCGCTTCAAAGTGCTCGAGCCGGAAGGATATCTTGCCCTCTCGGGAGCGCGCGTGGCCTACGGTAGCGATTGGCCCGTCGACGAGCTGGACGAATGGTTCGCCTTAAAGGTCGGCGTGACCCGGCTCAACTCTCCCACCGCGGACGACAGATATGCCGGACGGCTCGGCGAAGATTCCGGTTTGTCCCGGAGTGCCGCCGTGCGGGCGATTACGATGAATTCATCTTACGAGCTGCATCAGGAACGGGAGACCGGGTCGCTCGAAGTCGGCAAGTTAGCCGATGTGATTGTTCTAGATCGCAATGTCATGGACATTGGAGCCAAGGAAATCGCGGGAGTGAAGGTGCTACAGACAGTGGTGGGGGGTAAAGTGGTCTATCAGTCGGTTGATTTTTGATCCTGACCGTAACGCGATAAGATACGCCCATGTCGCTCCGTCGCCGTGAACTTCTCAAATCCCCGCTCCTAGCTGCGTTGATTGGCGCAACCGCTAAAGGGTCGTCGCCGGTAAAGAATGGAATGCCCGGTCCTTATCCCGGCCGCGTGATTGAAGTCCGCCATCCAGATTCTATTCAAAACGGCGTCTACCAGTCCGGGCCAATCGAATCGATGATGCACAAGGGCATGACCGAACTGACCAGCGCACCCGCGTGGCCCGACGCCTGGAAGTCCCTGTTCCAGAAAGGCGACGTGGTCGCGATCAAGGTTAGCCCGGTCGGCGGTCCGAATCTCTGTTCCGATGCCCTGGTGTTGAACCAAATTATCGACGGTTTGCGGCAAGCGGGCGTCGCCGCGCGCGACATTATCGTCTTCAGCCGCTATCGCCGCGAGATCGTCACCGCCGGTATCGATAAATGGCTCCCAGCCGGGGTTCGCTGGACTGGAGCATCGGAAGACTATGACGAGGTCCAACTGGATATGGACGGTTACGACCCCAATGTTTATATGGAAATGGCTCTGACCAAGCCGGGCGAAGACCCAAACGACGCGCGTTTCCGCCGTTCCCATGTGGCTAAAGTGCTTACGCAGGAAGCTAACAAGCTGATCAATTTACCCGTGCTGAAGCACCACCAGTCGGCTGGCGTCACAATTTGCCTGAAGAACATGTCACACGGAATGGTAAACAATGTGAACCGGAGCCATCTCACGCCAACGCTCAACGCGTGCGGCGCTTTTATTCCCGCGGTGGTGAGCCTACCCGTGTTTCGCAAAAAAGCGGTGCTGCATATCTGCGACGCCGTAAAAGCCCAGTGGCACGGCGGTCCCGGAGGCAAGCCCGAATTTGTTTGGGAGCACAAGACCATGTACTTCGCGACCGATCCGGTGGCGCTGGACAAAACGGGATTGAAAGCGCTTGACGCCCAGCGCGCGGCGAAGGGCATGCAGTCCATCGCGCTCTCCAAACCCGACAAGGACAGTCATTTCATGAATTGCCAGGTAGAGCACATTGAGATCGCCGGGATGCTCGGGCTCGGCAAATTCAACGATAAGGATATTTCCGTAGTTAAGTTCGAGCTTGCGTAATCGGTTAGCGCTTTTGTGCCGCGGGCAGCGCGAACGCAATGTAAGCACCGTGTATGGGAGACTGCGTTGCCGCGATCAGCCCGGCCTGGGCGGATGCACAGAACACGATGTACTCGCGGCCCGCGACCTCATACAACGCCGGTATTCCCTCAAGCGCCATGTCCACTCCGAACTCCCATAGGAGTTTGCCGGAATCTAAATCGAACGCCCTCACCTTCCGATCGCGCGTGCCGGTGAACACCAGTCCTCCCGCCGTTATGACCGGACCCACTTTCGGATACTGAGTGCCGGTTTGCGCAAATCCCTTGGCGGCTAGTTCGGGAACGGCACCCAGCGGAATACTCCACTTGATGGTTCCCTCGTTCAAGTCGTAGGCCGTGAGCGAGGTCCACGGAGGCTTGATCGCCGCCAACCCATCGGTTGCCGTCATGAACCCAAAGCCATTCATCACGTACCGGTCCGCCGCCTTATCCGGCGACAGTTGAAGCAGGCACGGAAGATCCTTCGACACCACCACCAGCTTGCCGTTGCGGGCATCGACCGCGGCGCCGCCCCAATTTGCTCCGCCATTATTTCCGGGCATTTGGATGGTCCCGCGGCGGCTCGGCGGCGTGAACAAACCCTCATTGCGAGCGGTCAGAATCTCGTCGCGGAAACGGGCTCGATCGTCGCTGTTCAGGAACGGGCTGAGGTCGTCCACCATAAATTTCTGACGGGCGAAGGGCGGCGGCTTCGAAGGAAACGGCTGGGTTGGCCAGGCAGTCTCACCCGGCATGTCGCTGCTCGGGACGGGGCGCTCTTCGATGGGCCAGAGCGGCTTACCCGACACGCGATTGAAGACCCAGATGAAGCCTTGTTTCCCCACTTGCGCGACGACATCCACCGCTTTGCCCTCGTGCTGCACGGTCAGGAGCTTGGGAGCGGTGGCGTTGTCGTAATCCCAAATGTCATGATGAACCATTTGAAAATGCCAGATGCGCTCGCCGGTAAGCGCATTGATGGCCAGCAGCGAGTCGGCAAATAAGTTACTCCCCAAACGGTCACCGCCGTAGAAGTTGTACTTGGCGCTGGCAGTCGGCGCATACAAAATACCCCGGGTCTCATCCAGCGAAAGCTCGCCCCAAACGTTGGCCCCGCCGATTTTCTTCCACGCGTCTTTAGGCCAGGTCTCATATCCAAACTCGCCAGGATGAGGGATCGTATGGAAACTCCAGACCAACCGGCCCGTCACAACATCAAACGCGCGGATATCTCCTGGTGCCGATCCGTAGCCTTGGTTTGTCGCCGAACCGAGTATCAGCAGATTTTGAAAGACCCGCCCCGGCGTGGTGGCTTGAACCAGCGCAATCGTCTTTGGATCCCGTCCGAGCCCTTCTTTGAGGTCGACAGCGCCGTCCTTCCCGAAAGATGAAATGGTCTTGCCGGTTCGAGCGTCGATTGCCCTCAGAAAATGATTGCTGGCGAATAGCAGACGCCGGTCTGAACCGTCCTTGCTTTGCCAATAGTTGATTCCGCGATTGGTGATGATCTTAGTATTCGGCAATGCGGGATGGACCCAGATCTCCTTTCCGGAAATTGCGTCCAGAGCGACAATCGAATTATTCTGCGCGAGCACATACAACACGCCGTCAACTTCCACGGGATTGAAAGCGTATTTGTTGGTATCGCCAGTAGAATAGCTCCAGGCAATCTCGAGTTGCTTCACGTTGGCTCGGTTCACTTGGCTAAGGCTGGAATACTGGGCCGCGTCCGAGCCCCCGCCATAATCGCGCCAGGTGGAGTGATCCTGAGCGGACAGGGACGCCGCGGCGATTACCGAAACAACAAGAATAGCGAGTATGTGGTTCAAAGTTTCCTCACGTCAATGCTACGACAGTGCCACGTCAATGCTACGACAGTGCTACGACAGTGCCACGGCGTCCGCTGTTAAAGTGAAAAGCACCAAATGAAGAGAACGCTTCTCACCATTTTCTCGCTTCCCATGATTGCGATCCTCAGCGGTCCTCTCCGAACCCGGGAATCTTCCGTGACCGTTCCAGTTACCGACGAGGCGCTGGTCTTCAGCCCATACAACACCTATTCCGATGGCAACGGTGAGCTTCTTCGCAATAACATTCACGCGGGAAGCACTTACGCGCTGTGGACTCATCCGGGCAGTTATTTCAAGACCACGTTCACTGGAACCAGCGCCCGCCTCAAACTGGATGCGAGTTCGGTTTCGGAGGGCCAGATGCCGAAAGTCCGTTGGTCTGTCGACAATTTCCCTCTTCTCACAAAGCAACTTCAGCGCGGAGCCGATTCTTTGTTGCTGGCCTCGGGATTGAAAGGCGGCAGTCACTCCCTAATTTTCTATTTGGCGGCGACGGATGCGAACTACGATCGGTGGAAAACACCGGCGGAAGCCATTCGGATTCAGGGGATTCTTCTCGACGCTGGCGGGAGTACGGTAGCGCCGTCCGGCGCCCTGGGCCGATTTCCCAAGCAAGCTGTCTTCTTCGGAGACAGCATCACCGAGGGCGGGTGGGTAAACGGTGATTCGAACCGGCTAATCGAGGGACGCTGGGTGGACTGGGTGGCGCACTCGGATGCTACGCAGGCGTGGCCCCGGTGGCTCGCGGCCGCCATGGATTCCGAGTATGGAACTTGCGGTTTCGGCGGGATGAGCTGGCTCAATCCGGTCCACCTCTTCCCCGCCTTGCCCGATGCGTGGAATTTTTACTTTGAGAACCACAGTCGACTTTTTAACCGCAAACTAAGCCCGGCACCGGACTATGTTTTTGTCAATCTGGGAACGAATGATGGCGATCATGACACCTCCCAGGCCGCCGAAAGATGGCTGCGCGATGTGCGCGCCGCCGTGGACGGGACCACGGCCATTTTCGTGATCATCCCCTTCGGTCAGATGAACCGCGACAGTTTGAACCGCGCGGTCGCGAACGCGGGCGACTCCCATGTTTACAAAATCGACTTAGGCCCGCGCTGGGCGCACGGGCTGGACTCTTATGGACACAAAAGCAGCGTGAGCCATGACGGGCTGCATCCCGACGCCGCGGCAAACGGACTCTATGCGGCGCTCCTGGCAGCCGCCGTCAAGAAAGCAGTTTCTCAGTGAGACACCGCACCACTAGGAACGCAGCGATACTTTCCACTTACCTTGGTCGTCGCCGCCCGAGCCTGCCGTAGTATAGGTGCCCTCGAACGTCTTGCCATCGACCGCTGAGCCTTTGAGAGTGGCGTGGAAGGTGGAGCCGTCAACATCCGCATCGAATTCGGTGACAATCTGATCGTTGTCCGCCGAGCAGGAAATCTGTTTGGTGGGAATCTCACCGCCACCGGCAGTGAAGAAGACCTGGCAACGCCATGTTGAATCGCTATTCTTTTGAACCACGATGCGGAGTTTGCCCGCGGAATCGCCATCGGTACTGGCATACGTGCCTTCATATTCACCGGAGCGATCCGCCGCGACCGCGGACACGCCGAATAAGAGAACTGCGAGGAGAGTGATGCGAAGCATACAGGATCTACTAGATCACACTCAGCGGAAAATTTCGATCCCATGCGGCCGCGGCGCCGATTACCGCGGCGCGCCAGCCGAGTTCGGCTTTCACGACTGTGACCGCGCTACGCGCTTCGGCATTCACCGCTTGCCGGAAACTAAGCTCCGCGGCAGAGGTCACGAGCGCTCCCGCTTCCGCCAATCCACCGGCTAGCGCGATGCGATCGGGCGAGAAAATCTGCGCCAGGGAAGCCATCGCGATGCCCAGTGCGCGGCCTGCCCCGGCGAGCGCTTCGACGGCCCTGGGATCGCCCTGTGTAGCGCTTTCAATCACGTCGCGCAGAGTGTCTCCCGCACCGGCGTTTTCGACGATCCCGCGCTCGGACACCATGGCCTCCGCGCATCCGCGCCCGCCGCACGAGCATGCGGGGCCGTCGGGATCGACCACGACGTGTCCCACATCGCCGAGGCATTCTCCGTTGAAACGAAGAAGATCGCCGTCGATCATCATGCCACCGCCGAGGCCGGTGCCCGCGACTAAACAGAGGAAACGGCGAGAGCCTCGGCCCGAGCCAAGATGGTGCTCGGCCAAACACGCGGCGTTCGAATCCACTTCGAGCCGCACGCCGGTTCCGAGGGCCTCGGCGAGTGCCTCCCGGAGCGGGAAGCCCGCCAACCAGGCGAGGTTAGGATTGTAAGCCAGCCGATCGCGCGCGGCGTTGAGAAACCCCGCCACGGCGACTCCAGCTCCGCGCAGCGGACCTTGACGGCAGCGGCGTTCCGCCTCGCAAATGTTGGCAACGAGCCGCGCGCTATCCGAGCCAGTCGGAAATGTTTCAATGTTGGTGGCGACACCCGTTCGCACCAACGCGACTTTGGTGTTGGTGCCCCCGATGTCTACGCCGAGGGTCACGGTTTGTCGAAGCCGGCTTCGGTTCGCGTTATCAACGTGGCATGGCGGAAATCGCCTGGGTCGAGACCTTTTTCGAGAGCGAGCCAGCATGCCGCTAGCTGCACTGGCACAATTTCAGATAGAGGCGCGAAGTGCGGCGAACCGGTCGTTTCGCAGATGTGCACGCCGCCGCCCATTGCCTGCAAGTCGTGCGCCAGAGCTACGTCCAGGTGGCGCGTGACTGGTTGGGACGCGAAGACGATCGCGCGGAAACGGCGGTCCACCACTTCCACCGGACCATGCCGGAAACCGGCGGCGGACATGGCAATTGCGGGAGTGCGAGCGGCTTCGTGGAACAGCAGCGCCCCTTCGTGAACGGAAGCGAGCGAAGGGCCACGTCCGAGAAAGTAGACCACTTCCGCGCCAGTGAGAAATTCAATCCACTCGGGCTTCGCGGGCAACTCGTGGTCGATGGAAGCAGCCAATGCGGCGATGGCTTGATCGAGAGCGCGGCGCGATTCAGCGCGCGGAATTTCCAGCACCGCAGCGGCCAGCAGCAGGAGCGCGGCCATAGTCCCGGTATATGTCTGCACTGCCACCATGCGATCCGAGGCGCTGTTGACGAATAGCGGAAAGCGCGTCGCGCCCGCGAGTTGACTGTCGCGCGAGTTGGTGACGCCAATGACGGCGTCGCGATGTTCCATTCCAGCAAGCAATTTCGTCACTTCAACGGTTTCGCCGGAGCGTGATACCAGCACCACTGCCGCACCGGGACAGGGCGTCGCACCGCCGAAGTGGAGCAACTCCGAAGCGTCTATTGCGCGCGCTGAAAAGCCGTGAGACTGCAAGCAGGCCGCGGCCGCCATCGATGCGTACAGCGAACTGCCCATACCCGCGAAGACAACCTGACCCGCGCCGCGCACCGCGTGAGCAGCCAATCGCAGTGCTTCCGAGCCTTCGCCGAACCAATACTCAGACACGGCGCGCAGCGATTGCGGCTGACCGACTATGTTGTCGAGCATCGCCGTCGCTTTCATCCGAGCTTTTGGCCAAGCCAGCCGTCAATTGGCTTTTTCCATTCCGCGCATGAGAAGGGAAGGGCTACTTTAGATCCGCTTCCAGCCGAAGCATATCCGGCGCACAACGCCTCCAGCACCACGCGCCCATCCTCGCCCGTGGATTGCGGCGTCTCTCTGCCGCGCACGCAACGCGCGAAGTGACGCATCTCCTGCGGGAAGCCGTAATTCCACAACTCTTCGAATACCGGGTAGCTCCAACCAGCCGTAGACGGGGCTTTTTCCACGGCGTAACCATAGCCGCGCTCGCTGTAAGTGGGCAAGGCGTTGCCCATGTGCAAATTGGCGTAGGTCACGCCAGCGTCGCCGTATACCTCGACGCGATCATCCATGCCGCCGCGCTTAGTCCAACTATTCTCAATCATGCCGACAGCACCGCCAGCGAACTCGAGGATGCCGATCGCTTCGTCCTCGCCCAGCGTTTTGTCGGCGTGAACGTAGGTCCCCATGTGGCAGTAAACGGATTCGATTTTCGGCCGTCCCAGAAACCAGTAGCAAAACGCGATGCCGTGACAGCCGAGGTCCATCCACGCTCCGCCGCCCGAGCGTTCCACGTCCCAAAACCACGGGCTATGCGGGCCGGAATGCTTTTCGCTCTGCTTAACGAGGTGGACTTTTCCGAATGCGCCCTGGTCCGCCATTTCTTTAGCTTTGACGTATTTCGGGGTGAAGAATAACTCTTCCGCGTAGAGCAGCAGGACGCCCGCCTGTTGGCAAACGTCGATCATTTCGTCGGCTTCGGCTAGCGTCATCGCCAGCGGCTTCTCGCAGACCACGTGTTTGCCGGCACGGGCGGCGTCGCACGTCATTTGCTTGTGCAGAGCGTTGGGCGCCGCGATGGTGACCATTTCGATGTCGCGCTCGGCAAGCATGTCACGATAATCCCGGAACACCCGCGGGATGCCGTAACGGCGCGCTAATTCTTCAGCGTGGTCCGCCGTGGGCGATGCCACGGCCACGACCTCGGCCTCCTCGGGCATGATCTGGAATGCGGCCGCGTGAATATCCGCTTCAAACCGCGAACCGATGATGCCGACTTTTACTTTGCCGTTTGGCATTAGACGGGCTTGATGGTCACCAAGCCCGCGTCGTACCCGACAAACTCTTCCAGCATCACGTTGCCTTTGTATTCGATCTCCTGGTGAATGCCGATCTTGGAGCTGTAATAGACCGACGCGGTTTCGGTCTTCACGTGACGCATGAAGATTTCCTCGGGCGTCTTTGGCTTGAACTCATTTTTTAGAAGGTCCGTGAGAATCGCCACGCGCTGCTCTGGCGTGCTCTTGAGAAACGGCGCTCCGTTTACCGTCGACGAATAGGCGTCGATCATCTTCAATCCGTCTCGCCAAGTCTTTCTGGGTTCGTCGGTGAAGGCCTCGGCTAGGCGGCGATCGATGTAAACCATAACGCCCGCGGCGCGAGCCCCCGGGGAATGCTCGTCCGTGGGGATGATCATCTCGGAAAGTTCGTCGGCCAGGCGATACTGGTCGGGCGTGAAAAACTTCGGGTCATCCGCCACCGCGGCCCGCAAGGTCGCTAACGGCGTAGAGGCGATCGCGCCAGCGGTCACGCGAAACAGGTCACGACGTGAATGTCCATCCATTTAGACGTTCCCTTTCTTTAACTCTTCAGCCAAGTTGTCGCATGAGCGCCAGCAGAGCGCCATGATGGTCCAAGTCGGATTCTGGCAGGATGCGTTCACGTGACTGCTGCCATCCACCACCAGAAGATTCTTCACATCGTGCGATTGCTGAAACTGGTTGAGGACCGATTTCTTCGGATCGCTTCCCATACGGGCGGTTCCCAGTTCGTGAATAGACCAGCCCTCGGTCAGCAGATCGCGGGTGACCTCGAGAACTTCGATGCCCGAGGCTTCGAACATCTCCCGAGCCGAGACGGCCATGTCGGCCGCCATCTTGCGCTCATTTTCGCCGAAGTTGTAGTTGAACTGGAGCACCGGGATGCCCCACTTATCTTTCACCGTGGGGTCGATAGTGACGAAGTTTTCATAGCGGGGAAGAACTTCGCCGAATGCACCCATGCCGATGTAAGCCCCGGCGTATTCACGGACCGCTTTCTTGTAGCTGGTGCCAAAACCAGCGGCGAGGAACGCACTTTCCGGACGCATGGTAGTTCCACTGCTTCCTTCGAAACCGTAGCCGCGCAGGAAGCCGGGCTGGCGATCGGAAAGATTTCGAAACCGGGGAACATAGAAGCTTCCGGGTTTCCCGTCGTCAAGCGTGCGAGGCTTCCCGATGAGATCCTTCACCAGACCGGTGATTCCCGGTCCCATCAGATGTTCGCAAAAGTTATGGCCGACGTGCGTGCTGGAGTTGCCAATCCCATTCGGATAGAGCGTCGATTTCGAGAGCAGCATGAGGCGCGCGCTTTCCAGTGTGGAGGCACCCAAAATCACGGACCGAGCGCGCACCTGGTACGTCTGCCCGCTATCGGAATCGATGAAACTCACACCGCTTGCTTTGCCGGTGTTCGGATCTACATTCACTTCGTGGACGATGGAGTTGGGGCGAAGGGTCAGGTGGCCGGTATCCATTGCCGGCTGAATCAAGCCTGTCGGGGAATCGAAAGCCGCGTGTATATCGCAGCCGCCGGTGTGGCGGTCGCACGCGCCGCGGCCATAACAGCGGCTGCGGTACTTGTTGTGCTTCAATCCATCGGTGGTGACGCCGGCGCGGTAAGGGGTCAACACGCGGCCCATTTTGGCCAGCCCGCCGCGAAGCTTCATCTCCGCCGCGGTCAACTTGATCGGGCGCTGAAATAAACTGTCGGGCAGATACGGCAGATTTTCCTTCTGCCCTGAGATGCCCAGATAGAGATCTACTTTGTCGTAATAAGGTTCGATATCGGCATAAGAGAGCGGCCAGTCTTCGCCGTATCCGTCGCGCGACTTGGCCTTGAAATCGTAATCGGAAAGGCGCAGCGCAAGCCGGCCCCAAATATTGGTCTTGCCGCCCACGCAGCGCGCGCGCACCCAGGCGTATTTGGTTCCGGTGTAGGGATGGTCCTTCTCCTCAACCACGATGTTCTTGCTGTAGTCCGCGCCATTCCAGCCTTGGACGTAGTTCTTGACGTGAGGGTAGGGCGAATCGGCCGTATAGGGCGGATTGCGGATGGAATATTCTTTGCCGGAAAGAGCATGGAAATCGGGCGGCATCTCGCCGCGCCGAGGATGGTCGTAGGGCCATTCCATGGACTTCAGCTCTTTGGTGACATTCAGCTTCTTGCCGGCTTCGAGCAGCAACACCTTCATGCCGTGCGAAGTGAGAACGTGCGCGGCCATTCCGCCCGCGGCTCCGGAGCCGACAACGACGGCGTCATACACCATCTTTAGGTCAACTTCCTTAGCCTGCATCTGAGGAGCTTGCATGGGTTACCTAAAATCGAGCCTATCACGCATATGCAAGCGCTCATGCAAGCGGACGTGCAGGTGAGGCAGAATCGAACTATGAAGAGGCGCAGTTTTTTGGAAGTCGGTGGCTTGGGGCTGCTGGCGAACAGTACCACGTTACTGCAGGCGAAGGTCGCGGCGATCGCATTTCCCAAGAACGCGCGTGAACGGCTGGCGGTAGCGTCTTACCCGTTCCGCGAATTTATTCAATACCCCGGTGCGAAGCCTCGTCAGGATGGCAAGGCGCGAATGCCGCTCACTGACTTTCCGTCGATGGTTGTGCAGCGGTTCAACGTCCACAATACGGAACCGTTGAGCGAGCATTTCGTATCGCGTGAACCGCGGTACCTGAAGGAACTTCGTGACGCTCATAAGAAGGCTGGGGCCCGAATCGTGAATATTCCGTTCAGCCCCGCGGGCAGTTTCGGCGATTCGGACGACGCCAAGCGGCGGGCGGCGGTGGACGACGCGCGCCAGTGGGTGGATGCGGCCGTGATGCTGGGGTCGCCAAGTGTCCGGGCGCACATTGAAGGAATTCACGGAACTGAACCCGATGTGGAGCGCTCCGTCGCCAGCCTGAAGGCGCTTGCCGCTTACGGGCGGCAGAAGCAGGTTGTCGTGAACTTGGAGAACGACGATCCGAAAAGCGAGAAGGCCGAATTCATCACGAGAATTATTGAACGCGTGGCCAGCCCATGGCTGCATGCGCTGCCGGATTTTTGCAATTCCATGCTGGTGGGCGATTCGGAATACAACGACCGTTCACTGCGCGCCATGTTCCGCCACGCCTACAACATTTCGCACGTGAAGGATTCAGAGGTGGATGGCGGCAAGGTCTACCGGGTGGACGTTGCGCATATCTTTAAGATTGCAAAATCGAGCGGATACCGGGGCTTTTTTTCGATGGAATGGGAAGGCGAGGCCGATCCATATACCGGAACGCAACAACTGATCGAACAGAGCCTCGGAAGTTTGGAGGGATAACCGGTTAATATGCTAACGAAATTCGGCCTCTTGATCCTGGTGCTCCCGGCATTGGGAGCTGAATATAGCACTTACATCGGCGACAACTATCCGTACCATTCGGCCGCCATAACGACGGACGCCGCCGGCAATGCCTACATCGCGGGATCGCGCCTGCTCTCGCCTCCGGCCTCGACCGATGTCTTCCTCACCAAACTTGACCCCAATGGAAGCCTCGTGTTTACTGTCGCGCTGGGTGGCAAAGGAATAGACACTTCCACTTCCATCGTTCTTGACCCTGCCGGAAAAATTTACGTCGCGGGATCGAGCACGTCGCTCGACTTTCCTCTAAGCAAAGCTCTGCAAAAGAAGCCCAACTCGGGCGGTTCTGGCTTTATCGTGAAATTCAGTCCCGACGGCGGCACCATTCTGTATTCGACTTGGTTTGGCGGGACACTGGGGGCATCGAGCATCGCGGCCGTCGCCACGGACGCTCAGGGGAACCTGTACGTCGCGGGTTCAACTTACGCATCGGATTTTCCGGTAACTCGCGGCATGCCCGATGCCCGCGGCAACGTCGGAGTTCGTCAAGGTGCGTTTGTCGCGAAAATCTCGCCGGGCGGCGACAACATTCTTTATGGTGGGCTACTGGCCGGGACGGCGCTCCCTCTGGATTGTCACCCGACCGGGGACGGGCTCACAACCGCAGGGGTCGGCATTGGAGTCGACGGAAGCGGCAATGCTTACCTCGTGGGCAATACCGATTCAACGGATCTGCCGGTCTCATCCGAAGCGCTTGTGAAACAGGGGGTGGGCGCGTTCGTCGCCAAAATCAATTCGGCAGGCACCAGCCTTGATTTTCTGACGTATCTGGACGCAGCCGATGACTGCGGGGGTGCCAAGACCACAGCGTCGGCTATCGCTGTCGATGCCGCGGGGAACGCGTACGTGGCCGGCATGACCGTCGATCCAAAGTTTTCAGTAACGGCGGGAGTCGTCCAGCCGGTCTTCGGAGGACTCGGGTTTTTGGGAGGCGACGCATTCGTATCCGTGCTGCCGCCTGACGGAAAAAGGTTGGAATGGTCCACGTTCCTCGGCGGCGCGGGGAGGGATGCAGCTCAATCCATCGCCGTCGATGCCGCCGGCGTCGTCTGGTTAAGCGGGAGCACCACCTCTTCCGAATTTCCGAACGCGAATGGCGAGCCGAAAGGCACGGAGTTTTTGGTGGGTATTAGCCGCGGAGGATCGCGCCTTGTCTACTCCGCGCTGTATCACTACGGGGGTGTCGCGGTAGCGGTCGCCGTGGGCCCCGTGACGGGGCTCGTTTACACCGCCGGAGCTGCCGGCACAGTTGCCGCGATTTCAACCACAATCCCGCCATCGCCGCGAATCTTTGGCGTAGTCACCCTGGCGAAAGAAAGAGTGTTGCCCGATTTCGTCCGCGGCTACGGAATTCCGCTGGGAGGCAGCATCGCAGCTGGTGAGCTCATTTCAATTTACGGACGGCACATCGGCCCGGCCGCGGAGGCCTATGCCACGTTTGATAGCGCCGGAGTCTTGCCCACCACCTTGGCGGGCGTCGCTGTGACCGTTGGCGGGTTGCGCGCCCCGCTGATCTATGTCTCGGAGGGTCGAATCGATGCGATCGTTCCCATGAGAGCCCCGGCCGGACTGGCCGATATCGCCATCGCGTCCGTAACGCCGCATTTTCGGTCAGTCGTGGTCCCCGCAGCGCCGGCGATCTTCGCCAATCCCGACGGGACCGCAGCCGCACTGAATCAGGACGGCACGGTCAACTCTAGGGATAATGCGGCACCGCCGGGTTCCATCGTGAGTCTTTGGGCGACCGGCACTGGCCCGACCTTTGGCTCCCTCAATGACGGACAACTGACAGTCTTGGCCGTGGACAATTGCGTCGGGTGCCTCGTCAATATTAGTAGGTTCCCGTCTCCTTCTGGAGACTTGGTGATTCCAAGTTACGGGGGCAGCGCGCCGGGGATTGTCGCTGGCGTTACCCAGATCAATGTCGCCATACCGCTTGCGGTGGGTTCCAGCAGTATTGCCATCACACTAAACGTCGGCGGCGCGACAGATACAGTGTTAATTTCAGTTCAGTCGTTTTTCCCCTTCTAGCCGGGGGCTCATCCGATTCGGATGCAGACCGCCTTCTTCTGCGTATAGAGTTCGAGCGCGTCGTGCCCCATCTCGCGGCCCCAGCCGGACTGTTTATAGCCGCCGAAGGGAAGCGCCGCATCGAAGATGTTGTAGCAGTTGATCCAAACCGTGCCCGCGTGCAGTTCCGCGGCCAAGCGATGCGCTTTGCCGAGATCCGAAGTCCAAATGCCCGCGGCTAATCCATACACCGAGTCATTGGCGTGCGGCACCAACTCTTCCATGTCGCGAAACGGAGTTGCGGTCACCACTGGACCGAAGATCTCTTCCTGCATCACTTTTGCGTCATGCGGCGCGTCCACGAGAATGGTTGGCTGAACGAAGTAGCCGCTAGAGCCGGAACGTTTGCCTCCGGAAATCGCCTTGGCGCCTTGCGCGAGGCCGCTCTCGAGATATCCGCAGACCCGTTCAAGCTGCTCTTGTGACACCAGCGGACCCATGTCGCTTTCAGGATCAAGACCCGGCCGGATGCGAATTTTCGACGCGCGGTCAGCCACGCCTTCGACCACGCGGTCGAAGATGTCATGCTCCACATACAGGCGGGAACCGGCGCAGCAGCACTGCCCTTGGTTGAAAAATATGGCGCTGGCGGCTCCATCAATCGCGGCATTGACGTCGGCATCGCGGAAGACCACGTTGGGCGACTTGCCCCCCAGTTCGAGCGTCACTTTTTTTAGATTGCCGCCCGCCGCCTGCAATACCAGCTTGCCAACTTCCGTGGAACCGGTGAAGGCCACCTTGTCGACATCGGGGTGCGCTGCCAGCGCGGCGCCGGCTTCGCCATAGCCCGGAACGATATTGACAACGCCCTCGGGAAAGCCGGCTTCCAGGATCAATTCACCCAGACGGAGCGCGGTGAGCGGAGTCTGTTCAGCCGGTTTCAGAATTACCGTGCAACCCATGGCCAGCGCGGGGGCCAGTTTCCACGCGGCCATCAAGAGAGGAAAATTCCAGGGAATAATCTGCCCAGCGACTCCCACGGGTTCGCGCTGTGTGTATGCCAGATACTGAGCGCCGGGAGTATAGGGCACCGAGATTGGAATGGTGTTGCCTTCAATCTTTGTGGTCCAACCGGCCATGTAGCGGAACATGTCGATGGCGAGCGGCACGTCGGCCCCGCGCGCGACGGTGAGCGGTTTGCCATTGTCGAGCGACTCCAGCATGGCGAACTCCTCCAAATTCGCTTCAAGCAAATCGGCCAGTTTCCACATCATGCGTCCGCGCTCGGAGGGGGTTATCTTGCGCCAGGGGCCTTGTTGGAAGGCTTTGCGAGCCGACTTGACGGCTAGGTCAATGTCCTTCGCTTCGCCTTGTGCGACGCGGGCCATCTGCTCTCCCGTGGCGGGATTGTAAACCGGAAAGGTCTTGCCAGAAACGGCTTCCACCCACCGGTTGCCGATGAGCATCTTGCGGGGGGCGTCTAGAAAGCGTTGAACCTGAGGATCGATCTGCACTGTCGCTGTAGCCATACGAGGGCTCCTTTGTCTCCCGTTAAAATACGCCTCCGGGCTAAGGAATGCAAATCGCGAATAGGCAAGCGGATCTGGTGCTTCGTGATTCTTCGCGGCGGCTGTAGGACTTCGAACTTAGATCTCGGGGAGAGTGTTTTCGGTCCGTCAAGACGACTGTTCCCGAACCTTGGACAATTTCCGGATGCGCGTGATCCGGGATTAATCCGAAAATGAAGAGCAAAGGGTTGGCAACAGGGCCACCGTAACCACTAGTCGACTACACAGGGGTTCCTTAGCGGCGAGGGCTGATTGAAAGTCGATTGCCAATGTCCGGTAACGGGAACTTTTTCGGGCATGATCCCGCAAGCGTCGATTACTCAACTTCCGAGTAGCGAATATTCGCCTACGATGCAAGCGGCGGCCACGCACTTTCCCGCAACGCCACTCTCTCAGATCTGAGTGCCTGTGGTCCGCGCTGAGTCTGAAGGGCCACCGGGGAGAGGGGTGACGCCACAACTGTGGCGTGATAGCTAATTTTTTGGGTGAGAATGGCGTCCGCAACCTCCCGAATGTTTTCCTGTTCGGAGAGCCCACCAATGTGGCATAATCGAGGTGAACATTAGTTCGCCGCCTAGTGGTATCCGATGCGGACCGACCCGAGAGGGAAGGAAATGCTCCAGAGCTGCGGCTTTGAGATCCGATGGCCTTATCTAGGCCCTGCAATTTCGGCTTCGGCTGGAAAAGCTGTGGTTGGTGGTGCAATGTCCATCAAACCGACCGGCTGGAACGTAGATTAGAGTGCGCGAACTTGTTATGAGATATTTTGCCGCAGTCGCTACGAGTTAGCGCTGCGGCTATTTTTGTTTCCAGCCCTACTTCGTTGATGGGGGCCGAACGTAGTCGTTTGGATAAACGTTGACGTGGCTTGCGCTCACTGGAACAGAACCCTTGCGGGAACACTGGAATTCCACGCTGGAAATAAGCCTTCCTTGCTCAAACTGCACGTCATGATGGAATCCCTCCTCTAGTGGGACGCCAAAGCGAAAGGCGCTCCTCAAGTTGTATTGGAGATAAGCAAGATCCTGGTTACCAGATGCGGGTGGAGGCGTGCCATGGTGCTCAGCCGGTCGTGCGCACGGAAAGACAAGATCGCGAGCATCCTGGAAAATGGTCTGGCGCTCTGATTTTCGAAGAAATGTCGGGAGACCATCATGGTCAAACGTCTTTAGGGTTGCGCCCTCCATTGAGTGATCATCCCAAGCTCTGGCACCTCGAGTGAACTCGTGAAACATCTGTCTGATCTGGCCTGATTGTAATTGGAAATTGCGAGGGGGTAAAAGAAGCGCCTCCGCCGATTTGCGGCTCAGAACTCTTGGTTTTACCAACAGTTCAAATTGCTGGCGCGCTTTTTCCAGTGCTTCTTGGATTCCTATGAAGCAGGATTCTAGAACGTGCCTGCCTTGCCTGCCGTGCTCGAAAGTGCTCAGCCCCTTCAAAGGGACCGGAAAAACAAAGAAGTCGAAGGCCTCGAGCAACACCTCTTGGTCGTTTGCCGGGACGTAAAAAAGCATCAACCGCTGCGGCTGGACGGGAGCACCAGAGGGCCGGTTGCGAACGCGCCTATCTGCAAACGGAAGAACCAAGCTGAGTAGCTGCTTCAACAGCGCTTCCGAGTATAGCCGCCCGTCCTTGTTTGGAGACGGGACGCCGACAACTTTGGCGCCTGACCTGGCTTTCTGATTTAGAAAACCGGCAGCAGCGTTGAAAACTGCTTGGGGAAGTCCGGCAAGCACATAGACATCCACAGCGCTGACCGCAACTGGACGGGAAAGGGGAAGAGTACGGCGTTTGTCGCGCCGATTTCGCATGCGCTACTTCATCCTCGACAAGATTTGCGCGATATCGGCCGGGATCATAAGCGCCTGGAGAATTTCGGGTTTCTGAGCTGCAAGAAGACGCTCCAGAGCAGTTGGTGCGTTCTCCGCAAATACATTCTGGGGCGACCTCGAGAATTGCTCCGGCCGAACGTCGTGAGATACACACCAGTTCTGAATGCGAGTAGCTAGATCATGGCGATCCTCATGATTCAGGGAACTTAAATTCTCGATCCGTAACCCCGGGCGACGATACTGCGGCTCAATGTGAATCCACTCAAAAGCGCGATCGGCCTCAATTGGTATTGTGGTGTACCGGAACGGCCGTGACCTGGAAACGTATACAGCGCTTCCAGCTGGAACATTGGCACAAAACGCCAGCAAGACGGGGCGCGCGATGTCTTCTAGGCGAACTGGCGTTTCGAGTCTCTTGGCTCGCCGGGCGATCGTCTCGTTCACGCGGAGAACTTCGCTCGTGGGCGCTACAGCTATATAGGCAGGCGACTTCGGATCACGCACGATCTGCAGATCCGAGTTCGGCAGGGCCTCAATCAACTGGCGCAAGTTCCGATCGTTTCGGTCCATTGGCCAGGCATCTTCCTTCTCGATTAACGCACCAAGATGGGATAGGAGAAGCGGTCGATCCCGTTCCTGAAAGTAGTGCTCTGTGACTAGCTCTTCGATCCTTGTTTTGAAAGCGTCCATTGACACAGGCATACAGTGATTCTATCTAGCACCCTTTCGGTCATGTACGAAGGGCTTGCCACGCGTGCAATGAGATGCGCGAACAAGCTGATGACCCTTGAGGCAGGCTTTAGGTGGAATGGCGACGAGGCGATGCCTATGGTAGACCTTCGAACGCCACAATTTATGTGTTCGGCAACTCTCTGAATTCCTTTTAATCCGGAAATTAGGAAAGGAGAACCGCGTTTCCCAGAGTGTGGCTGCGAAACGCCGCAGATAACCCACGGTGACGGCGTGGCGTTTACGGATACTGTCCAAATCGTCGGCCACTCGGAAGTTGGGAAGCGAATGGAACATTACCGGCAAAAATGTTGGACAGCGTTTATTGGCGACCATCTCGGCCGATACGCGCGGCGGCAGCATTTACTGAAAGCTTTTTAAGTCGGAATGGCAAGTCGTCGTCGGTGATGCCCCGCGTTGACCAGAGAAGGGCAGACCGATAGAAGATCAACCCGCACGCGGTGCCGAAGGCCAAGCTTCCCTTGGGGATCAAGACACGAACCACCCTTGCGCCTTTCCTCATTTTCTGCAAAAGTAGAGTGCAGCGAAGAAAAGGCGAAAATGGCGACCTCCGCAGCGGCTCTCCGCTCTCATATTTCATCCACCCTTGGCCTACGGTGGGACCCGGCATTTGGAGTCGACCGGCGGCCGGTTCAGGAGTCGCTGCCGACCGGAATCCAATCAATTGATGAACTTACCGGCGGACTGCCGCGCGGCGGCTTGACGGAGATATTCGGGGCGGCATCCACGGGGCGCACCACCGTGATGCTCTCGCTGCTGGCGCAGGCTACCAGCCGTGAAGAGTTCTGCGCGGTGATCGACACTACTGGCGCATTCGACCCGGAATCCGCGGAATGTGCCGGTGTCCGTCTTCCGCAAATCCTTTGGATTCGCTGCGGCGGCAATGCGGAACACGCGCTCAAAGCTACCGATCTGCTAGTGCAGGCGGGGGGATTCGGGCTGATTGTGATGGATCTCGCCGACACCCCGCCGCAGCAGGCCCGGCGCATCTCGCTGGCGTCGTGGTTCCGTCTGCGCCATGCGGTGGAGAAGACGGCAACGGCGCTGGTCGCTATCGCGCAGAATGTGAATGCGGCGTCCTGCTCCACGCTGCAATTGAATTTGCGGCAGACGCAGGTTCTGTGGTCGGGCAAGCTTCTAAAGGGCCTGCGCGCCGAAGCCGACAGCCGCAAGCATTACCGCGTGCGCAGCGCGGCGTTTTCCGCAGGACGGTGATGCTATGTTTGCCTGCCTGCATGCGCCCGGAAATTTGCCGTTGCTGCTGGAATGCGCGCACCAGTTTTCGCCCCTTGTGGAAGAGACTTCGCCCGATACGGTGGTGCTGGATATCGACGGCCTCGAACCGCTATGGGGCAGTACCGAGGAGATCGCGAAAGCTCTGATGCAGCGCAATGGCGTTGGCGCGAGTGTCGCGATCGCGGGGAATCCGGATGCGGCGATTCATGCGGCGCGCGGCATTGCGGGCGTCACGGTGATTCCCATTGGGCGCGAAGCCGGTGTGCTGGCACCGCTGCCGCTGAATTTGCTGGGCGGGAGCGCGTCGCCTGAAACGGCGGAGACGCTCGACCTGTGGGGCATTCGCACGTTCGGGGAACTGGCGGCTCTGCCTCCGCTGGGCGTGGCGGCGCGGCTGGGCGATGAAGGCGTGCATCTGCAGCGGCTGGCGCGCGGGGAAGCCGACCGCCTGTTGCGCGTTCCCGGCGAAGCTCTCATTTTCGAAGAAGCGCTGGAACTGGATTATCCGCTGGAATTGCTGGAGCCGCTTTCGTTTTTGCTGGCGCGCATGTTGAACGATCTGTGCGGAAAGCTCGCCGCGCGGTCTCTGGCGACCCATGAGATTCGTCTGCGATTGGATCTGGAAAATGCGGCTCCGCATACGGCCACGCTGCGATTGCCGGTTCCGATCCGGGATGCGAAGGCGTTCTTAAAACTTCTGCAGCTGGAGTTGAGCGACCGTCCGCCAGGCGGGCCGGTGTTGAAGGTCGCGCTGGCGCTGGAGCCCGTGAAACCGCGCGTGCAGCAGCATGGGCTATTTATTCCGGTGGCCCCGGAACCGGAGAAATTGGAACTAACACTGGCGCGCATCGCCGGAATTGTCGGGGCCGAAAATGTCGGCATCGCGGAACGCATGGATTCGCATAGACCCGACAGCTTCCGTATCCAGCGATTCGTGGCGCAACGTTCTGAAAAATCGCCCGCGGCCGTTCTTCCCGCCGAAACCCATTTAGCATTTTTAGCATTGCGAAGGTTGCGCCCGTCTCTGCACGCGCAGGTTCTGGTGCAGGATGGGCGGCCCGTGCAAATTTCAAGCGCACCGGCGCGCGGGCGGGTGCTGGCTTGCGCGGGACCGTGGCGCACATCGGGCGAATGGTGGCTCCCGAACGCATGGAATCGCGATGAATGGGACATTGCGCTGAGCGATGGCGGGCTGTATCGCGTGTATCGGGATCGGGATGCCGCGCGCTGGTTTATCGAAGGGTATTACGACTGATGTCCATGCGCTATATCGAACTCCACGCCCGCTCGGCGTTCAGCTTTTTGCAAGCCGCCAGTGTCCCGGAACAATACGCGGAGGTGTGCGCGAATTTGGGGCAGCCCGCGATGGCGCTGCTGGATCGCGATGGCGTTTATGGCTCGCCGCGATTCCATTTGGCCGCCAAGAAGCTCGGGATTCGCGCGCACATCGGAGCCGAGATCACATGTACCGACGGGCGGCGTTATCCGCTGCTGGTGAAGAATCGCGCGGGGTATCAAAACTTGTGCCGGCTGATTACACGCACCAAGCTGCGCGTTGCGAAGCATACGCAGGCGACGGCCACGCCCGAAGATCTGGCGGAGTACGCCGACGGGCTGATCTGCTTTACGGGCGACGACGCGCAGCCCATCTCGCGCGAGGGTTTCGAGCGGCTCATCGGTATTTATGGGAAGCCGAATGTGTATGCCGAAATTCAGCGCCACCTGCATCGCGATGAAGAAGCGCGTAATCAGGCGGTAATCGCACTGGCGAAGAGTCTGCGCGTGCCGCTGGTCGCGACCAACGGCGTCTGCCATGCGCTTCCCGAGCAGCGCCAGATTCTCGACATCTTCACGTGCCTGCATCACAAAGTCACGCTGGCAACGGCGGGGCAACTGCTGGCGCGCAATTCCGAGCGCCATATGAAACCGGACCGCGACATGGCGCGGCTGTTTGCGGATTATCCGGAAGCGCTCGCCAATACGCTGGGCATCTCATCGCGATTGAATTTCACGTTGTCGGATCTGGGCTATCAGTTCCCCGAATATCCGGTGCCGCCGCGCGAGACCATGATGAGCTTTTTGCGCAAGCGCACGGATGAGGGGGCGCGGCGGCGCTATCGCCCTTATCACGAGAAGGCGCGCGTGCAGATTGAGCGCGAGCTGGCGATGATCGAAAAGCTGCGGCTGGAAGGTTATTTTCTCATTGTGTGGGACATCGTAAATTTCTGCCGCGAGCAGGGGATTCTGGTGCAGGGGCGCGGCTCCGCGGCCAATAGCGCGGTGTGTTATTCGCTCGGCATTACGGCGGTGGACCCGGTCGGCATGGAACTGTTGTTCGAGCGATTTCTTTCCGAAGAGCGCGGCGAGTGGCCGGATATCGATCTCGATTTGCCGAGCGGCGACAGGCGCGAGAGCGTGATTCAGCATGTGTACGCGCGGTATGGAAAGCTGGGCGCGGCGATGACGGCGAACGTGATCACGTATCGCGGGCGTTCGGCGGCGCGCGAGGTGGGCAAGGTGATGGGCTTCGAGGTCGAGACGCTGGAAACGCTTTCGAGCCTGGTGCCGATTTGGGGATGGCGCGACCCCGACAACACCGCCGAGCGCCAGTTTGAAGAAGCCGGGCTCGACATGCAGAACGGCCGCATTCGCAAATTTCTGGATCTGGTGGTGGCGCTGCAGGATTTGCCGCGGCACCTGGGGCAGCACTCGGGAGGGATGGTGATCTGCCAGGGGCAGCTGGATGCGGTGGTGCCGCTGGAGCCGGCGAGCATGCCCGGGCGCGTGGTGGTGCAGTGGGACAAAGAAGACTGCGCGGACATGGGCGTGATTAAAGTGGATCTGCTGGGCCTTGGGATGATGGCGGTGCTCGAAGAATCGCTGGTGCTGATTCGCGATCATTACGGCGAGGAAGTGGATTTGGGGCAGCTTCCGGCGGACGACCCGCAAGTGTACGCGGCGCTGCAGAAGGCCGACACCATCGGGCTGTTTCAAGTGGAGAGCCGCGCGCAGCAGGCTTCCCTGCCGCGCATGAAACCGGTGAAATTTTACGATCTGGTGGTGCAGGTGGCGATCATCCGGCCGGGTCCGATTGTGGGCAAGATGGTGCATCCGTATCTGGCGCGGCGGCAGGGAAAAGAGAAGGTAGATTGCCTGCATCCAGCGCTCGAGCCGGTGCTGGCGCGCACGCTGGGGGTTCCGTTATTTCAAGAGCAGCTACTGCGCATTTCGATGGTGGTGGCGGGATTCACGGGAGGCGAGGCGGAAGAGCTGCGGCGGGCGCTGGGATTTAAACGGTCGAAACAACGCATGGTGCAGATTGAGGTGAAGCTGCGCGAAGGCATGACGCGCAATGGCATAACGGGCGCGGTGCAGGACACCATTGTGCAATCGATCACGGCGTTCGCGTTGTATGGATTTCCGGAATCGCATGCGGCCAGTTTCGCGCTGCTGGCTTATGCCAGCGCTTATTTGAAGTGCCACTATCTGCCGGCATTCACTTGCGCGCTGTTGAACAATCAGCCGATGGGGTTCTACCATCCGGCGATTTTGATTAAGGACGCCCAGCGGCATGGATTGCGCGTGCTGCCGGTGAGTGCGTTGCGGTCGGAGTGGAACTGCACCATGGAGGAGATGGCTCTGCGGTTGGGGCTGCGTTATGTGAAAGGGCTGCGGGCGGAGGCTGGCAAGGCGCTGGTGCGCGCGCGCGAGGCGGATGAATTTACGGATATCGACGATCTTGCGCGCCGCGTTCCGGAGCTGCGGCAGGATGAGCTGGAGAAGCTGGCTGAGGTGGGCGCGCTGAATGCGCTGGATGCCGTGCACCGTCGCGATGCTTTGTGGAAAGCGGGGCGGGCGGCACGGCCGGTGGGTCCGCTGCTGGAAATGGTGCCGGAGAACGTGACTGCCTCGGCGGTGACACCGCTGCGGCAGATGACGACGGATGAACGCATCACGGCGGATTATCACGGGACGGGCGTGACCGTGGGCCGACATCCGATGGCGCACCGTCGCGCGGAGATGCGCTTATTGGGAGTGACGGCGGCGAAGGATTTGGCGCGGATGCGTTCGGGCAAGCGGGTGCTCATCGCGGGGAATGTGGTGGTGCGGCAGAGGCCGGGGACGGCGAAGGGTATCGTGTTTTTGAGTATCGAAGATGAGACCGGCATTGCGAATGCGGTGGTGATGCCGGATTTGTTTGAGACGCAACGGCTGATGCTGGTGACGGAGCCGTGGCTGCTGGTGGAGGGGAAAATTCAGAATGTAGACAACGTGATTCACGTGCTGGCGCAGCGCGTGGAGCGGCTGCCGACAGCAAGCGCAGCGGCCCCGGCGCAGCATAATTTTCATTGAGGGGAAGCTGCGGCGCAGCCTAATTTTTATTGAGGGGGTAGAATGTTTCGTACAATCGCCACTGATGCCAACGCTCAGCATCTTTTTTGGAATCGTCATTAGGATGTACTACGACGATCACCCGCCGCCGCATTTTCACGCAATAAATGGAGAGCACGAAGCTCAGATAGACATCAACACGTTTGAGGTTATTGAGGGGAAGCTTCCGCGCCGGGCTCTCGGCTTGGCCACGGAATGGGCGAAGTTTCATCAGCAGGAACTGCGAGATAATTGGACTCGGGGGGGAAGAGCACAAAGCGCTCAATCCCATTCCGCCTTTGGAGTAGGAAACATGAATCGCGTTGTTCGCGTCAGCGTCGGTCAGAAATACACGCTAGAGGTAACGTTCGCCGACGGCGTGAGCGGTAAGGTCGATTTGTCCACACGACTTTTTGGTCCCATGTTTGAGCCCCTGCGCAATGCCGATTTGTTCGCTCAGGTGAATGTCGACGAGTATGGCGCGGTGTGCTGGCCAAATGGGGCGGATCTTGCTCCCGATGCGTTATACAAGACGATCTCTGGGACTGCGGAGTCACGCACTGTTCTGGCGTCGTAAGCCGCTCGTTGTACCTTTCAGTCATTGCGCGCGGCTTCTACGGCTCCCCTAGCAGATGCAGCACCACGATTCGCCGGTGAGAATTCAAGCGGTGCTCGAACACATACAGCCCCTGCCAAGCGCCAAGCGCCATCTCCCCGTGGATAATTGGAATCGAAAGCTGCGTGGTGGTGAGCGCCGTGCGGATGTGGGCCGGCATATCGTCCGCGCCTTCGGCTGAGTGCCGGTACCACGGGGCATCTTCGGGAACTAAACGCCCAAAGAATTCATTCAGATCGCGGCAAACATCCGGATCGGCATTTTCCTGAATCAGCAATGATGCTGAGGTGTGCTGGATGAATACTGTCAGCATTCCGGTTTTTAGCTTTTGCTCCGCGACCCATGCGGCCACCGGATTCGTGATCGAATACAGCCCCTTGCCGCGTGTTTGTACCTGCAATTGGCGCGTAAATTGTTTCACTCAACGGTTACACTCTTGGCGAGGTTGCGGGGCTGATCGACATCGCAGCCGCGGCGCACCGCGATGTGATAAGCGAGTAATTGCAGCGGCACCACTTCCAGAATGGGCAGCAGCAATTCCGAAGATGCGGGAATCTCGATGACGTGGTCGGCCACTTGGGCTGCTTCGTTGTCGCCCTCGGTCACAATCGCCAGCACAATGCCTTCGCGGGCTTTCACTTCCTGAATGTTGGAGAGCGTTTTCTCATAGAGAACCTTACTCTCGGGGCTGGAAGGGTCGCGCGCGGCCAAAACGACAACCGGAAGTTTTTCGTCGATCAATGCGTTGGGGCCGTGCTTCATCTCACCCGCCGGATATCCTTCCGCGTGTATATAAGAAATCTCCTTCAGCTTCAACGCACCTTCAAGCGCGATCGGGAAATGAACGCCCCGTCCCAGAAACAGAAAATCGGTCGAGCGAAAAAGCTTCCTTCCGAGTTCCTCATACAAGCCATCGTTCGAGAGAATAGCTTCCAGCTTGCCTGGGATTCGCACCAACTCCTGCACCAGCGCGCAGCTTGTCCTCTCATCCAGAACGCCGCGCGCCTGCCCCAGGTACATCGCTAAAATAAAAAGCGCTGTCAACTGACAGGTAAACGCCTTGGTGGATGCCACGCCAATCTCGGGTCCGGCGTGCGTGTAGATCGCGCCCGAGGCCTCGCGCACTATCATCGAGCCAACCACGTTACAAATCGCGAGCGTCTTCGATCCCTTGCTCTTGGCTTCGCGTTGCGCCGCGAGCGTATCGGCCGTTTCACCCGATTGGGAGATCACGACGGTCAGCGTATCGGGCGGCAGGATCGGATCGCGATAGCGAAACTCGCTGCCGTAATCCACTTCGACCGGCATCCGTGCCAGCTTCTCGATCATGAACTTGCCCGCCAGCGCCGCATGCCAGCTTGTTCCGCAAGCGATGATCTTCACCTGTTTGAAAGCACGAAACTCCTGCGCCGAGATATCCATCTCATCCAGAAAAATCTTGCCGGTTTCCTGGCCGACCCGGCCTAACGTAGTGTCGCGGATGGCGCGCGGCTGCTCATAAATTTCCTTGAGCATGAAGTGCTTGTAGCCGCCCTTCTCCGCCATGATGGGGTCCCACAGAATGTGCTGGACCTGCCTATTCACGGGCTTCCCGTCGAAGTCGCTGAGACGCACGCCTTCGGGAGTCAACACCGCCATGTCGCCATCCGCCAGAAAAAACATGTCGCGGGTGTGCGAGAGAATCGCCGGAACATCGGACGCCACGAAGTATTCACCATCGCCCAGACCAATCACTACGGGGGGCCCGGACCGCGCCGCCACAATCTTGTTCGGATCCTGCCGCGAGAGAACCGCCATGGCGAAGACGCCAGTAAGCTGTTTAACGGTGTCGCGAACCACCGATTCCAGATTCCCTTTGAAGTACTTCTCCACCAGATGCGCGATGATCTCGGTATCCGTCTGCGTTTTGAAGACGTGACCTTCCCCCTGCAACTGCTCCTTCAGCGCGAGG
>JANYJA010000083.1 GCA_025358575.1 Terriglobia bacterium | reverse complement strand
CGCCGGCAATAATTGCGCGGGTCACGCTCGAAGCGCCAAGATTTATTGGTTGCCAGTGAATGCGGCCCTCGCGCAGAACAAAAACTTCCGAACGCTTTGACGCTGCCCAAAGAATCGTTGCGCCGCGACGCCAATGGTTCGGGAGTTTTTGTTCTGCGCGAGGGCCGCATTCACTGGCAACCAATAAATCTTGGCGCTTCGAGCGTGACCCGCGCAATTATTGCCGGCGGATTGAAGGAGGGAGACGCAGTCGCGTTGCCAACAGAGCGAAATCTGAAGGATGGTGATCGCGTTACACCCGCGTTTCCCTAGAGATTAACCCGCAACGTTGACGATGGAACCTGGAGCAGGGGCCGGACTCGGCGCGGGAGTGGGTGGACCCACTAAGCCGGGGGACGTAGTGTGTGAGGCGCCGTAAATTTGCTGGCTGATCTGGTTCAGATCGTGCGCCGCGTTGAGGGCTTGTGGGATAGAAAGCTTACCCCCGTTCGCCGCCTTTGCGGTGGCGATTTGATCATGGAGAGCTTCCGTCTCCGCCGCCAGGGTTTTCGCTTGCGATCCGGTCAGTTGTCCGGATTTGACACCATGTGCAATTCGGCCGAGTTGGAGGTAGCCCCTCGCGCCTGCGCGGCTAATATCGGCGGTATCCACGGGTTGATCAACGGGAAGGGGCGCACCGCCTCCCGACACAGTCCCTGCCTTTACTGGCGGGATTGGAATAACCGCATTTGCGTTCGTTACACTGTTCACTGCGCTCATAACTTAAAATCTCCTTGCACAGTTATGAATCGGCTAAAGTCAGCCATCCCTTTAATCAATTTCTGTTAAAAATCCGCGAACGCTGCAATAGCGTCACCCAAACGGGCCAATCCAGCCTGTAACATCGCCGGGTCGCCTCCGATGCCAATCCGAAAATGATCCGGCATTTCAAAGAAACTTCCGGGAACGACGGTAGTCTCATAGCTCTCCCGCAGAAAGGCACAAAACCGTTCCACGCGTCCCCCGCGCAGCCGCGGAAAGACGACGGTTCCGTGTTGAAGCGGTTTGGCTTCGAGCGCCGGCTGGAGGCTCAAAAAGTTGTTCACGATTTCTTGGTTCCGGTTCAGGAGACGGCGTGCCGTCTCACGAATTCGGGGCATTTCTTGCAGCGCGGTGATGCTGAGGCGCTCTGCCGCGTGGGCGGGGATTACTCCAAAAAGATCGTTTAGACGCCACATGCGTTGCGCCAGATCGGGTGCCGCCAGAACCCATCCACAGCGCAGCCCGCTCAGTCCGTAGACTTTCGTCAAGCTGCTGGTCACGACGAAGTGATCGCCGAGGAAAAATGAAGATCGCGGGGTGTCTTCGAAGACGGCGTCGAGATAGACCTCGTCAACCAGGACGCGCGCGCCCACGGAGCGAGCCATTTCTCCAATTTCCCGCACCGAGGATTCATTCGCGAGCGAACTGCTCGGATTGTGCAGATTGGTTAGAACGATCAGCCGGGTGCGAGACGTTAGCGCTTTTTGCACGGCGGCCGGATCCAGAGCGAAGCCATTCTCCGGGTCGCGGTGAAAGCGTTTCACGTCGGCCCCGAGATACTGGGCGGTCGATACGATCAATTCATAAGTGGGGTGCTCGATCAGGACTTCGTCGCCGGGATCTAGCAGAGCCGCCATAGCCAGATGGTTCGCCATCGACGTCCCGTTCGCTGCAACCAGGCACTCCGGATCGACACCGCAGAGCGCCGCCAGCGCAGACTGGAGCGGCGGATATCCATAAAAACTCGGGCCGCTCAACTCCAGATCGGACCAACTGACGGGCAGGTCCGACAGAGGATAATGCTGAACTCCACTGGTTGCGAGATTGTAGCGGGCATGGGACTTGGTTTTCGCCCACAACATGTATTCCGAACTGATCACTTTCAAAGCGTTGGAGTTCCCTTCCGCCAATAAAAATACACCGGCACGCCGGCCAGCAGAATGAGCAGGCCCACAGCGCTATTTTGCGGGTATTTGTAGATTGTATTAGCCACGACTGAAAAACAAGCGACGACAAAGAATACCGTGGTCCACGGATGCCCAGGCACGCGAAAGCCGGCGGCGGCTGGCGCCTTCTCGCGAAAAACGAAGATGGTTGCGGCCGTCATTCCGAACCAGATGAAATCCACCGACACCACGTAATTGAGGATCTGCTCATAGCGGCCGGTGAGCGCAATCACGCCAGCTAGAAAACCTTGCAGCGCGATGGCGACAACCGGGACGGCCGCCCGTCTGCTCACGGTTGCGACGTGGCGGAAGAAAAGCCCATCCGCGGCCATGGCAAAGTACACGCGCGGGGCGGTCAGCATGCCTTGACTTAGAAAACCGAGGGTCGAGATGGCGATGCCGAGCGCGATCCACCGCGCGCCACGTTGGCCCATTACACTACGCATCACGGCGGAAGCGGGGGTCGTGGTAGACGCAAGCCCGTCCGCGCCCAAGACTTTCAAGCAGACCCAGTTCACGGCGGCATAACAAATCACCACGCCTACTACACCAAGCAAAAGGCCGCGGGGCAGATCTCGCTCGGGGCGACGCATTTCGCCCGAGACAAAGCTGGCGGTCTGCCATCCACCATAGGCGAAAAGCACGGGAGTCATCGCGGCGCCCAGGCCGGTCAGGAATCCGAGGGAAATAGGGGCGTCGAGGACGGGGCCGTGGATGGCAGTTCCGCCGGATAGCAGCGCGCCGCAAAGCACCAGCACGGCGATTGCGCCGATTTTGAGGAGCATCAAAATGCTTTGCACGGTACTGCCCGCGCGCACGCCAAGGCAGTTGACGGCGGTCAGAATCGCAAGGGTCGCCACGGCGATGACGCCATCGGGAATCCGCGTTTGGGTGAGCTCCTGAAAGTAGCGGGCGAAGGTGATGGCAACGGCCGCCATGCCGCCGGTCTGAGTTACCAGCAGCAGCGTCCATCCGTAGAGGAATGCGATGGACGGATGGTACGCTTCGCGCAAATACGCGTACTGGCCTCCAGCGCTCGGTGCGCGCGCGGCGAGTTCCGCGTAAATGAACGCACCGGCAAGCGCGATCAGACCCCCGAACAGCCAGACGCCCAAAATCAACCACGGCGTGTGGACTTTTTGCGCGACCACGTAGGGGTTGATGAAGATGCCTGAGCCGATGATTCCGCCCATCACGATCATGGTGGCGTCGAAGAGCCCCAGGCGACGGGCGAGAGCGGGTGCGGTCGTCATGTGGCGGCGTGGAACACTTGAGTGTAGCGGATTACAATAGGCTTTCCCGTGAAGATCGCATCCATCGAAACATACATCGCCGGCAACCCCTGGAAGAACTGGCTGTTCACGAAAGTTCGCACCGACGAAGGCACCTACGGAGTGGGTGAAGGCACGCTCAACTTCTTCGCGAAGACCGTGGAAAGCGCCATTCATGAGATGAGCAAGTTCGTCATTGGGATGGACCCATTTGCCGTTGAGACGATTTCGCAGCGGCTGATTCGCGATGTGTATACCGATGGGGCGCAGATCCAGATGTGCGCTGTTGCGGCGATTGAAATGGCGTTGTGGGACATCATCGGAAAGGTTTGCAATCAGCCGATTTATAACCTGTGGGGCGGCCGGTGCCACGAGAAACTGCGGGCTTATGCCAACGGCTGGTATCGCGGACCGCGAACGCCGGAGAGCTTCCATGAGAAGGCCAAGAAGGTGGCGGCGCGCGGATACACCGCACTGAAATTCGACCCGTTTGGCAATAGCTGGCGCATGCTGTCGCGCTACGATTTCGATCTTGCGCTGGATATTATCAGCGCGGTCCGGGATGCGGTCGGGCCGGGCGTCGATATTTTGGTGGAAGGCCATTGCCGCTTTAATGTGGCGACAGCGGTGGAGTTTTCAGAAGCGATGCACAAATACCGGCCCGCATGGTTCGAAGAGCCAGTGCATCACGCGAATATCGCGGCGATGGTGGAAGTCGCCAAACGCAGTCCGGTGCCGATTGCGACGGGCGAGAGTTTGTCGAGTAAACAGCAGTTTGCGGATCTGCTCGAGCACAATGTGGTGAGCATTCTGCAGCCGGAGCCATTGAATTTAGGCGGGCTGTTCGCGACGAAAAAGATTGCCGATATGGTGGATGCGCATTACGGGGTGGTGGCGCCGCATAGCGCACAAGGGCCGATATGTTCGGCGGCCTGCGCGCAGTTGAATATGACGCTGCCGAACTTTTTCGTGCATGAGATCTTCGATGAATTCAACGAGGAGTGGGAGCGGGACATTGTGACGCATCCGGTGGATGTCGTCGCGGGTTATATCGAAGTTTCCGGCCGGCCGGGTTTAGGGACGGATTTGAATATTGAGGAGATTTTGAAGCACCCCTACCAGGCGGAGAACTATTTGCCTTTATTCAAACCGGGTTGGGAGCAGCGACAGCCGCAATAATCGGGATGCCGCAACGCAGCAGCGCGGACTCGACTTCACTGGGCTTTAGACGCGTGGCATCGTACTCGACCATGAGGTCTTGCATGGAAGGGGCGATTTTGATTTGATCGATTCCGTAGATTGCGTTGACATCATTGAGGCCCTGCATCATTGAATCATCGAGGGGCTCCCGCAGATGGAAATGGATTTGGATCTTGGTCAAGTGAAGATTATACCCAATGGTTTACGGGCCCCGAACCCGCGCCTAAGCCGGGATTTGAGCGAATGGCCTCGGTGATGAACCGCTTGGCTTGATGCACGGCATCCGACAAACTCAGGCCTTTGGCGAGATACGCGGTGATGGCGGCGGAGTAGGTGCATCCGGTGCCATGCGTGTGGCGTGTGTCGATGCGGGGCGACGGGAGTTCCTCAAAATTGCCGTCGATGGAGAGAATGTCGATGGCATCTCCGGCCAGATGGCCGCCTTTCACCAGCACGGCGTGAGCGCCCATTTCGTGGAGGCGAACCGCGGCGCGTTTCATCTCTTCTTCGCTTGCGACTTGGAGGCCGGTGATTTGCGCGGCTTCGTGGAGATTCGGCGTCAACAGAGTCGCCAGAGGAAGCAGTTCAGCGAGCAAGGCGGCTTGGGCGCCGTTATCCATTAGAGACGCGCCATGCTTGCCGATCATTACGGGATCGACGACGAGTGGAAGATTGAGGGCGCGCAGTGCTTGAACAACGGCGCGCACAATCGCGGCATTGCCCAACGCGCCCGTTTTGATTGCGTGGGGGCGAATGTCCACAATCACCGCTTCGATTTGTTGGCGTATTAAATCTGGCGCAAGGTGTTCAACGCGGCGCACGCCTTGAGTATTCTGGACGGTGATGAGCGTGATTGCAGCTTCGCCATAGACACCGAGTTGATGGAACGTTTTGAGGTCGCCTTGGATGCCCGCGCCGCCGCTGGGGTCGGAGCCGGCGATGGTTAGGGCGACCGGCGTCACGCCGCTGAAAGGCTCGCGGCGGTATAACTCAGCAGGTCGCCGCGCTCGCGAGCGAGGTCTTTCAGGCGCGCGAAGTTTCCGCTCAGATAGCAGAGTTGCAGGGCCGATGGGCAGGCGCTGCCGGAGAATTGATCATTACTTAAATAGGCGAGCGATACTTCAAGCGCGCGCTCGTAACGGCCCAAGCGGACAAGCAGGTTAATCAAGACGTGCGCTGGCGCCGGCCCGACTTCTTCAAAATCCGTTGCGGCGACGATTTTTTCAAAATATGCAGCATGTTCATCCACGTCGACGCCGCGCAGGGCCTGGATGTAGTGGCCGTACGCTTCGAACGAATTCTGGAAGGGAGGCTGGCCTTTGTATTGAAAGTTCGACGACAGGCGCTTGCCGTATTCGCAAAGCTCGCGGCAAAGCTGGAGTGTTTCGTCGTCGGTTACTTCGAGGGAGTAAGGCAGCAGCGATGTCAGGTGCGAAGTATCGACATAGTAGTCGTAATCCCCAAACAGCCAATCGCGCCCAGTCCAAAGATCCAGAAGGCTGGCGGCTTCGGGCTTATATCCCTCTTGCGATTCGATGGCGTAAGTCATGCGGCGCCTGACTTCATCGTGAATGCCGCGGACCAGCATCTTAATGCATTCGGCCCGATTATTTTGCACCGGATACATTCCGAATGATGTGATTGCGCGGCACATACCATGACGCTCGAGAATCAACTCCAGGCCCTTAACGGGATGCACGCCGTCCTGAAATGCGATGGCGATCACGGAATCAAGCTGATCCCCGAGATCGGCATTGGCGGGGATTGCGTCGATGGCTGCGGTGATCGGGGCGACATCGCCGACCGCGCGGAAGTAAGGCCATGCGCGATCAATCTTGCCTTCCGCGAGGAAGAGTTCGCCCACCTGGCGAGCCGCGTCGATCATGGCTTGATCGTAGGCATCGCGCGCTACGCCGCTGAGATTCGCGGAAGCGTCGGTCTGCACCAGCGGCACGCCGAGCGCGAGCCGGGTCTTCATCAGCAGCGCTTCAAACAACAGCTCAAACCGCTTGCTGGTTTTAAACTGTTCAATCAAGAAATCCAGGCTGGCGTTTCGGTTTCCCGAAGCTAGGATGCGATCCAGTTCCGGCAGGATGCTATGCAGCATCATTCGGCATCGCGATTGACGATGGCGACGCGGAAGAGGGGCTTAGCCTTCTCGGCGGCGTCCATCTCGTAGGTTTGTTCCGTCTTAGCAGCATCGTAATCGCGCCAGAGCCAGATCATCTCTTGGGGAAATTCAGCGGCGCCGTGACCCGAATTGTGGGTTCCTTTGCTGAAGCTGAAATGAAAATCGTAGCCGGCTAGTTTGAGGGCATTGGCCATTCTGATGTTGGCTAGCGGCCAACTTCCGTAATTTTTATTCTCCTGATCTTCGGAGCCATCCGCCAGCCATACGCGGATGTTCTGCTTGGGTTCGCGCAACACTTTCTCCGGAAAATCCTGGCCGCCATCGGGGTTCTTGGGATCTTCTTTCCATTGGATGGAGGTGTAGGTGCCGATCCAGGTAATCACGCGGCTGAATTGATCCGGCATCTGCCAAGCGGCGTTGAACGCGCAAATTCCACCCGAAGAGAGTCCGGTGATGGACCGGCTGTAAGCATCCTTGCGCAGGTTGTACTTGGCCCCGACATCGGCCAGTATTTCATCGCGCAAGAAACGCGGATAGCGTTCACTGACAGTGTCATAGAGCGTGCTTCGCATGGAATCTCTCAGCGTGCGGTGCCATTTGTCCCCATAGGCCTTTACGAAGTTATAGGTTGGCGTGCCGGGCGAATCGGTGATGTCGCCGGGATTGATGAAGACCACAATCATGACCGGAATTTTCTTCCGCGCGATCAGATTGTCGACCACGTTCAGCACGGGATTGTTGCCGTCGCGCTTGCTGTAACCGCTGCCGTCCTGAACCACGAAAAGCGCCGCGGGGGCGTTGGCCTTGTATTGAGCCGGCACATAGATCCAGTAGTCGCTCTTCATGCCGTCATAGATCTTGCTTGTGTGAGTGATCTTGTCAGAGAGCGTGCCGGACGGAACGCCGGGTTGCAGATACGAGAGCGGGCCAAAAGCGGGAAGATCCAGACGCCCGCCGAAGTCAGCGCCATCCACCACGTAATGAAAGGCATGGAGTTTGCCTACCTGGTGAATAATGGCCGCGGCGTACCAGATATCGGTGCCAGCGAGTTGGTGCATCTCAGGCCCGGGGGCCGTGTCGATCATAAGCACGGGCTTTGACGCAGATTCGATGGCGAAGAAGAAATCGGGGCCATGGCCAGACCATGCGGTGCCAGCTTTTAGATCCTTGGCATCGAATGCGTCGGTAATGGCCCCGCGCAATCCGGCCGAGCTGGATTTGGCAAGTGCGGAAAGTTGCGGAGCCGTCATCTTCTCCGCGCCAAATGCGGAGGTGATCAGCAGAATGGTGGCGAAAGCCGATTTGCGTATATGCAAGATGCCTGCAATATATCACCAGCTCAATGTGCGGGTGCGCGGCGTCTCTTCAGGGTTCGGCAGATAAAGAGTGCGGCAGTGTTCACAGCGATAGATCTCTGCGTTCTTTCCGAACTGACGCGCAACTTCTTCCCCAAAACCATGCCAACGCTTAAGGTGCCCCGCGCAGAGCTTGCCCTTGGCGTTCTTTTCGCTGCATGCGCGCATGCGGGGAACGCGGCGCTTCACTTTAGTGCCGTCAGATAGCGTGGTGACGAGTTCCGAGACAGGTTCGGGCGAGTTTGGTTTTGGGAACGACAAATTTCAGTCAATCAGGCCAGGAGGTCAATGTCAAAAAAACACACCTTGTGTTAACCTTATGAATCCACTGTGTCACAGCCTTATGCCCGCTCGTGTGAGCGAAGCCATCGTTTTGCAAACTTACCCTCTGAAAGAGTCGGACTTGATCGTTAGTTTTCTGACGCGCGACGCCGGCAAACTCCGCGGCGTAGCCAAGCGCGCCCGCCGTCCCAAGAGCGCATTCGGGGCGGGACTCGAGAGGCTTTCGGAAGTGAAGATTTCCTATTTCCAGCGCGAAAATCGCGAGCTGGTGAATTTGGATTCCTGTGATTTGATGCATTCGCAGTTCAAGCTTTTATCCGATTATTATGCGGCGGTTTCGCTGGATTATTTCGCGGAAATCTCCGAGCAACTGCTTCCCGATGCCGAGCCGAGCGAGAAGTATTTTCGCTTGCTGCAAACCGTGCTTCAGCATTTGCGCGCGGCTGAGCCGGGTTCGGTGTGGAGCGCTGCGACGTATTTTAGTATCTGGGCGGTTCGCCTGGCGGGAATTCTTCCCGAACTGCACGTTTGCCTGGGATGCGGCGCTTGGCTGGATGATCCCGAACAACCCGAACGCGCGTTCTTCATTCGCGCACGCAATGGACTCTTCTGCGCTCATTGTCGAGGCGCGTTGAGTTTGCGCGGGGCTTGGGAGCTGACCACCGAATCTCGACTGATCGCCAATGACATGCTGCGGCATCATATTCAAGAGTTGACGCCGCGTGCCTGGTTGCAATCGACGGCGGCCGATCTCCGCAAGTTTTTGGTGCAGCAAATCGAAACGCACATCGAGCGTAAGTTGATCACCGTGGCTTTGCTCGAAGCCGCGTAATTCCGACATGTCCACGTTTCAACAGATCATCTTTCAACTGAAGAACTACTGGGCTGAGCGCGGCTGCATCATTCAGGAGCCGTTCGATATGGAAGTGGGCGCGGGAACCATGTGTCCGGAGACATTTTTGCGGGTGCTGGGACCGAAGCCATACCGAACGGCTTATGTGCAGCCCAGCCGGCGGCCGGCGGACGGGCGTTACGGTGAGAATCCAAACCGGCTCTACAAGCATTCGCAGCTACAAGTGATTCTGAAACCGGCTCCGGAAGACGTGATCGAGCAGTATCTCGGGAGCTTGGAAGCGATCGGGATCGATCTGCGGAAGCACGATCTGAAGCTGGAGGAGGACAACTGGGAATCGCCGACCCTAGGGGCGTGGGGCGTGGGTTGGCAGGTGATGCTCGACGGTTTGGAGATTACGCAATTCACTTATTTCCAGCAGTGCGGCGGCATCGATCTGGAAGTGGTTCCGGCGGAGTTGACTTACGGGCTGGAGCGGCTATCGGCGTTCTTGCAGGTGAAAGATAGCGTCTACGATATCGACTGGGTTGATGGCGTGACGTACGGCGACGTGCGCTTTCGCGATGAGCTGCAGTACTCGGTGTACAACTTCGAGATGGCGGACGTCGAGACGCTTTGGAAACTCTTCGGCCTGCACGAAAAAGAAGCGCAGCGGTTGCTGTCGCTGTTCCCGAAGTCGGCTGAGAAAGAGCGGTTTCCGCTGCTGCCGACTTACGATCACGTTCTGAAGTGCAGCCACCTGTTCAACACTTTGGATGCGCGCGGCGCCATCAGCGTGACTGAGCGGGTTGGCGTGATCCGCCGCGTTAGGGAGCTGGCCGTAGGCGTGGCCGGGGCGTGGGTGGACCAGAGCGCATGAATTTTCTGCTCGAAATCGGCGTGGAAGAAATTCCGGATTGGATGATTCCGGGCGCGCTTGCGGATCTGAAGAAGCGCTTTGAAGTTTTGTTTACAGGGGCAGTTACAAAGGTTGACGCTACGGCCCGTCGTTTGACCGTGCGTTGCTTGGATGTGCCAGAACGTCAGAATGATCTCGTCACGACGCGGCAAGGGCCGAAAGTCGGAAGTAATCCTGCTGCCGTTTCGGGTTTCGCGAAGAAGTGGGGCCTGCAGCCGGGCGATCTCCACATTTCCGATGACCGGTATGTCTACATCGAAAAGGTCCAAGGGCTCGAAACCAAGAGCATGTTGGCCGAAACCCTTCCGGACCAAATCGCGAGTATTCCATGGCCCAAGACCATGTACTGGACCGCGAAGAGCGGTTTTCGCTTTATACGCCCCATTCGCTGGGTTGTGGCCTTGCTGGGTGACGAGGTAGTGCCCTTCGAGATTGCGGGTGTGCGCTCGGGAAATGAAAGCAGCGGACATCGGCGATTAGGTGCGGCCAAGTTTCCTGTCACCATCGACAACTACGAACAGAAGCTGCGCGAGAATTTTGTGCTGCTTTCGGCGGAAGAGCGGCGCGCGCGCATCCGAGCCGTCGGCATCAAATACAAATGCGATACCGCCCTGCTGGAAACGCTGACCTATCTGACCGAGTGGCCAACGCCCATCATCGGAGAGTTTGACCCCTCATACCTCACGCTGCCCAAAGAAGTGCTAAGCACGGTGATGCGCCATCATCAGAAATATTTCTCGGTTGAAAACGACGATGGCACGCTGGCGCCGAAGTTTGTCGCCGCGATGAATATCGATTCCGATGCCGAAGGAATTGTGAAACGCGGCAATGAGCGTGTGCTTCGCGCGCGCTTCAACGACGCCCGATTTTTCTGGGACGCCGATCAGAAAAAGAAGCTTGCCGATCGCGTGAGCGATCTCGCGAACGTCACGTTCCAGGCCAAGCTCGGCTCGTATCTTGAAAAGACCAAGCGCGTGATGACTCTGGTCGAGCAACTTGGCGGCGACGCGTTCGCGGTGCGAGCGGCTGAGCTTGCCAAGTGCGACCTGACCACGGAGCTGGTAAAAGAGTTCACTGAATTGCAGGGTCAGATCGGCGGCCTGTACGCCCGCGCGCAGGGCGAGCCGGAGGAAGTGGCGGCCGCAATTTACGATCAGTACAAGCCCGTCAGCATGGAAGACTCGATTCCAAACACCCATTCCGGCCGGCTGCTTTCACTTGCGGACAAGCTCGACACGCTGATTGGCTGCTTTAGCGTCGGAATGATTCCGACGGGTTCCAAAGACCCGTTCGCGCTGCGGCGCGCGGCCCAGGGAATAGTCAAAATCCTGGTCGAAAGCAGCATGGAGTTGCCGCTTGTAAGTTTGCTGGGCGGAACCGCGGATCTGATTGCCTTCTTCGAAGACCGCGTGCGCTTTTACTTCAAAGACATTCGCAATTTTAAGTACGACGAGGTGAATGCGGCGATGGCAATTGGGTGGGGCAATCTGGTGGATCTGGAAAGACGATTGATCCGCATCCAGGCGATTCGTCCGACGCCGGACTTCGAACCGATTGCCGCAAGTTTCAAGCGCATCAAGAATATCTTGCGGCAGGCGAATTTCGAAGAGAGCGAAGTCGAGGAGCAACTGCTCGAACCCGGACCTGAACGCGATCTCTACGAACGTGCCGGCAGCGTGGCCGGCCAACCCATCGAGCAAGCGATCGCCGTGTTGCGACCTCGCATCGATTTATTCTTCGACAAAGTGATGGTGAATTCCCCTGATCCCGCGATCCGCCAGAACCGGCTGTCGCTACTCAGCAAGCTGCTGCGGGAATTTTCCACCATTGCCGATTTTTCAGAAATTATAACCAGTTCTTAGGAGACAACGAATGAAGAAACACGTATATTATTTCGGCGGCGGCACAGCCGATGGCGACGGCAAAATGAAAGATATTTTGGGCGGCAAAGGCTCCGGCCTCGCCGAAATGTGCCGCGCGGGGCTGCCCGTCCCTCCGGGTTTCACTATCGCCACCGACGTTTGCAATATCTATCACGCCAGCAAACAGGTTCCGGCTGAAATTGACGCGGAGATTCGCAAGAATCTTACGAAGCTGGAAAAAGAGATGGGTCAGAAGCTAGGCGGCACGGAAGACCCGATGCTGCTCAGCGTGCGCTCCGGTGCGAAGTTCTCCATGCCGGGAATGATGAATACCATTCTCAACCTTGGCCTGAATGACACCACCGTGGAAGCGCTCTCGACGAAGAGTGGCAACCCGCGTTTCGCGTACGATTGCTATCGCCGTTTTTTGCAGATGTTCGGCGAAGTGGCGCTAGATGTTCCGATGGAAAAGTTCGATCACATTTTCGATGAGCGCAAGAAGAAAATGAAGGTCTCGCTCGACACCGGTCTAACCGCCGACGATCTTAAGGCGATCATCGGCGACTACAAGAAGATGGTGCAGAAGGAAACCGGTAAGCCGTTTCCGCAGGACCCCTACGAGCAGCTTTCGATGTCGCGCGACGCGGTGTTTAGAAGCTGGTGGAACGACAAAGCGGTGTACTACCGCAAGATGGAAAAGATTCCGGATGAAATCGGCACGGCCGCGAATGTGCAGGCGATGGTGTTCGGAAACACGGGCGATGCGTCCGCCACCGGCGTGGGCTTCACGCGCGACCCCGCGACGGGCGAGAAAGTTTTCTACGGCGAGTTTTTGATCAACGCGCAGGGCGAAGACGTGGTCGCCGGCATTCGCACGCCGCAGCCGATCTCCGAACTTGAGGCTCTTATGCCCGAGGCTTTCAATCAGCTTAAAGACATCACCACCAGCCTCGAAAAGCATTACAAGGACATGCAGGACTTCGAGTTCACCATCCAGGAAGGCAAGCTCTATATGCTGCAGACCCGGAATGGCAAACGCACCGGTCCGGCTGCGGTTCGGGTAGCCGTTGATATGGTCAACGAAGGAATGATTGGCAAGCGCGAAGCCGTGCTGCGGGTGGCGCCGCAACAGCTCGATCAGTTGCTGCATCCGGTATTTGACGGGCCGTCGTTGCGCGCTCTCACGCACATTGCGACGGGTATTTCCGCTTCACCCGGAGCCGCTGTGGGGCGCGTCGCCTTCAGTGCGGACGATGCAGTGATCGCGTCGGCGAACGGTCCCGTTATTCTGGTCCGCAAAGAAACCACACCTGACGACATTCACGGAATGGACGTGTCGAAGGGTATTCTTACGGCGATCGGCGGCAAGTCGAGTCACGCCGCTGTGGTGGCTCGTGGAATGGGCCGGCCCTGCATCGTGGGCGCCGGGTCGATTTCAATCAGCGAAGCGAATAAAGAAATGAGCGTGGAAATCGGCGGCAAAAAAATCGTGGTGAAAGCCGGCGATTGGATTTCGTTCGATGGCACGCTCGCCGAGGTTTATCAGGGCCAAGCCAAGACCAATGAGCCTGATCCGAAGAATCCCGTGTTCGCCACGTTCATGACTTGGGCGGATGAGTTCCGCGGTAAGTTCGGCGTTCGCGCCAACGCGGACATTCCTCGTGACGCTAAAGCAGCGCGCGCATTTGGGGCGGAAGGCATCGGACTTTGCCGGACGGAACATATGTTTTTCGCCGAAGATCGCATCCCGCACATGCAGGCCATGATTCTGGCGCGCGACCCCAAGACGCGCAAGCAGGCGCTGTTGAAACTGCTGCCCATGCAGCGCGCCGACTTCGCGGGCCTCTTCAAAGCGATGGACGGCTTCCCCGTGGTAATACGGACGCTCGATCCGCCGCTGCACGAATTTCTTCCAAAGCGTGAAAACCTGATGGTGGATGTGGCGAAACTTCCGCATGCAGACATCAAAGGCAAGAAGGAAATGTCGCAGCGGTATAACATTCCCGTTGTCGAACTGAAGAAGCGGCTCCCGGAATTGCTGCACCGCGTGGAGGAGCTTCACGAGTTCAACCCGATGCTGGGCCATCGCGGATGCCGCCTGGGCGTTTCGTATCCGGAGATCACGGAGATGCAGGCGCGCGCGATTTTTGAAGCCGCCGTTCAGGTTGCTAAAAAGGGCGTGAAGGTCCTGCCCGAAGTCATGATCCCGCTGATTGGGAGCGTGGAAGAGTTCGACAACCAGAAGGCCATAGTAGTGCGCGTAGCTGATGAAGTACTTGGCAAAGCGGGCATGAAAGACCTGAAATATCTGGTCGGGACGATGATTGAAATTCCGCGCGCGGCGCTCACCGCCGACCGCGTTGCCAAGTCCGCAGAATTTTTCAGCTTCGGGACCAACGATCTAACGCAGACCACAATGGGCCTGTCGCGCGATGACTATACGAGATTCCAGAAGGACTACGAAAACGCCAAGATATTCAAGGCGGATCCGTTCGCCGTTCTGGATCAGGAAGGCGTCGGCAAGCTGGTTGAGATGGCGACGAAGGCGGGCCGCGGGGCGCGCAAGGATCTCGAAGTTGGGATCTGCGGAGAGCACGGCGGCGAGCCCAGTTCAGTGCAGTTCTGCTACCGGATCGGCATGGACTACGTTTCGTGTTCACCTTACCGTGTACCGATCGCGCGACTTGCGGCGGCGCAGGCGGCGATTTCGGGTGACAAGTCCGAGGCGAATCGCACCGCGTAATTAATGTCCGAATGGATCTGGGCCCCGTCGCCCGAATCGATTGAGCAGACCAACGTGTGGCAATTCATGCGCACCTTGGGCTTCACGGATCGCGAGAAATTTCTGGCTTATTCGCGCGATCACCTGGAAGAGTTCTGGGAAAAGATGGCGGCTGCGCTTGGGATCGAATGGGCGCGGCCTTACCGGACGGTGCTGGACACCTCGCGCGGAGTCGAGTGGGCTACGTGGTTCAACGGCGGCCAGTTAAACATCGCCCGGAACGCGCTGGAACGCCATGCCCGCGGGCCTCGCGCCAACAAAATTGCAATCATCAGCGAAACGGAGAACGGCCAATCGCGAGAGTGGACGTTTCTTGAGCTGAATGAAGAAGCCGGCCGGCTTGCGAATGCGTTAAGTGCACTGGGTCTGGTCCAGGGCGATCGCGTTGCGCTGGTAATGCCGATGGTCGGTGAGGTCGCGGCAATTCTGTACGCGTGCTTCAAACTCGGATTCATCGCGGTTCCGATTTTCTCCGGGTTCGGCGCCGGTGCAATCGCCGCGCGGCTACAGGATTCGGGAGCGCGCGTCGTGTTTACCGCCGATAATCTGGAACGTCGCGGAAAGGTGTTGCCGCTTTTGCCCAAGGTCGCGGGATTGGTCGAGACCACCGTGGTGCTCCGCTATCGCGGCTCGGAGAGCGAGCTGAAAACAGGTCAAGTCTGGTGGAACGATTTCACGAAAGTGCAATCGTCAACATGCCGTTCGTTGCCACTCGATTCCGAAACGCCCGCGCTTTTGCTCTATACCTCCGGCACCACGGGCAAGCCGAAGGGCGTGATTCACACCCATGCGGGAGCGCTGGTTCAGGTCGCCAAAGAAATCTACCTTGCGTTCGATCACAAAGAAGACGACCGCTTCTTTTGGCTTACCGACATTGGCTGGATGATGGGTCCGTGGACCATCATCGGCAATCACCACCTGGGTGGAACCATTTTGCTTTTCGACGGCGCGCCTGATTTCCCGACGTCCGACCGGCTTTGGCAGACTATCTAAAAAAACCGCATCACCACATTTGGAGTCTCTCCAACCGCTATTCGGTTGCTGATGCGAACCAGCGACACGCAGCGCTATGAGATGCCGACGCTCCGTCTGCTCGGTTCAACCGGCGAGCCTTGGGATGAAACTTCGTACCGCTGGTTTTTCGAAAACGTCGGCCACCGGCGCTGCCCCATAATCAATATCTCTGGCGGCACGGAAATCATCGGCTGCTTCCTGTTTCCACTTCCGATCCAGCCGCTGAAAGCCTGCACGCTCGGGGCACCCGCACCTGGCATCGCTACAGAGGTTGTCGATGAAGACGGCAACCCCGTGCGCGGCAAGATGGGCTATCTTGTCTGCACAAAACCGGCGCCCTCCATGACGCGAGGCGTGTGGGGCAACTCCGCGCGCTATATCGAGACCTACTGGTCGAAATGGCCAGGATATTGGAATCACGGCGATTGGGCGAGCGTGGATGAAGACGGGCATTGGTTCCTGCACGGGCGCGCGGATGAATCCATGAATATTGCGGGACGCAAGGTCGGCCCAGCGGAAGTGGAGGACGCGCTGATCGAGCATTCCGCCGTATCGGAAGCCGCGGTGATTGGCGTTCCGGATGAGTTGAAAGGACAAGCGGCGGTGGCGTTTGTCGTGTTGAAGGCCTCAGATTCGGCAAGTGATGCGATTGTACAAGAACTTTCGGCAATCGTTGCGGAGAAGATGGGGAAATCGTTTATCCCGAAAAAGATTTTGTTCGTGAAGGATCTGCCCAAGACACGAAACGCAAAAGTGATGAGGCGACTTGTTCGTGCG
>JANYJA010000063.1 GCA_025358575.1 Terriglobia bacterium | reverse complement strand
AAGGTTATCCGCATCAGCGCGTCGGATGGAGATGAGAACAAAATGCTGGCCGCGGCTGCCGCGCTGGAACAGGCCAGTGAACATCCTTTAGCAGCGGCCATCCTAAACGCCGCGAAAGAGCGCGGTTTGGCGCTTCCGCGTGTCGAGGGATTCCAATCCACCAGCGGCCAAGGGGTTTTGGGACGTGTTGAAGGTCGTGAGATCCGCGTGGGTAACGCCGCATTCACGGGAAGCGCGGCGGATTCAGCGGAAACTCGAACGGTTGTCTTCGTCGCCGTGGATCGGCTTCCAGCCGGGACACTGACGATTGAAGACCCCGTTCGCGCATCCAGCATTGAGGCGATTCGCGCCCTTCGGCAAGAGGGCCTGCGCGTTGTGATGATGACTGGAGACAGCCGTGGCACGGCGGAAGCGATTTCGAAGGCTGTGGGGATCGAAGAATTCCATGCCGGTGTTTCGCCGCGGCAAAAAGGCGAGATTGTGAAACGTCTCCAGTCCGAAGGTAAAATCGTGGCCATGGCCGGCGACGGAATCAACGATGCGCCCGCGCTAGCCCAGGCCAATGTGGGAATTGCCCTGGGCACGGGCACCGATGTGGCGATCGAGAGCGCCGGGATTACATTGGTTCAACCGGATCTGCGCGCCATTGTCCGCGCCGTGCGATTAAGCCGCGCGACTATGCGTAATATCCGGCAAAATTTGTTCTTCGCCTTCGCCTACAACGTTCTCGGCGTGCCCATCGCCGCGGGCGTTCTGTATCCATTCTTCGGAATTGTGCTGAGCCCGATCATCGCGAGTGCCGCGATGACTTTCAGTTCGGTTTCAGTGATCACGAATGCCCTGAGATTGCGGTCCTTGAAATTATAGGCGGCCCGTACGCCCAAAGTGGCGGCGGGGTATTTAACCGACGAACCGCTAGATGCTAGAGTTAGGCGACTCACAAAGGAGAGCGGCATTGACTTCACGCCTAGTTCCCGCTCTGGCCTTCCTCGTTGCAGTAAGCCAGGCTCTTCCGGCTGCCACCCCGGTTTCATCAAAATCCAAAGTTCCCGCAGCGCATTCGCGCCTTAGCGACGCCGAAATCGACCGCGCGCTGCGGGCAAAGTTTGCCAAGTCGAAGATCTCCGTGGATAAATTCACTACACATGTGCAGGGCGGCGTGGTCACTATCGAAGGCAAGACGGACGTGATCCAGCATAAAGGAGTGGCCACTCGCATGGCCAAAAATGCCGGCGCGATTGCGGTGGTGAACAACGTCTCCATCAGCGAGGCGGCAAGAGCGAAGGCCGCGGGGAATTTGTCGAAGGTGCGGCATCGGGCGCAGATCAAACCAGTCGCGCGGGCTGGGTAGTAGGCGGCAAACACCGTGCTAAAATGAGGGTTTCCGCAACGGCATCCCCTCATGAAATCTGTTTTTCTCTTTCTACTTTCTTTTGCTGGTTTATGCGCGCAGGTCCCCGCTCCGCCAGCCTCGCTAGCTCCGGAGACGGTGATCGCCACGGTCGACGGGCGAAAGCTCACTTTTGGAGAGCTGCAGAGTTACGTCACTACACTGAGTCCGGAGGCGCAAAAGGCCGCCCTGACAAATAAAGGCGAACTGCTTCGCGAATATGCCCTGATGGCGCATTTGTCGCGGATGGCCGAAGAAGGCAAGCTCGATCAGAAGGCTCCTTATAAGGAGGCGATCGCCAGCAGCCGGATGCAGATCCTGACCAACGCCCAGTTAAATGAGCAATATCTGAATTCGCAGGTTCTGCCCGCCGAGCAGCGGCAGTTCTTCGACGCGAACAAGGACCGGTACACGCAGGTCAAGCTAAAGGTGATTTACATCGGATTCGCGGCCGACCCCGCCGCGAAGGCTCCCGACGGCGTGAAGTATCATTCCGAGGCGGAGGCCAAAGCGAAAATCGAAGACATCCAGAAGCGTCTTCGCGGCGGCGCTGACTTCGTCAAGCTGGTCAAGGAATTGTCCGAGGACGAAAAATCCAAGAATCAAGACGGCGACTTCGGCACGCTTCGTAAAGCTGACAATCTTCCTCCGGATATCAAGAACGTAGTCTTTACGCTCAAGCAGGGCGAGGTGAGCTCCCCGGTCAAGCAGCGGAATGGCTTCTATCTATTTCGCGCTGAGGAAGTTGGCGTACGACCCTATGCCGAAGTCAAAGACGATATTTACACCGAGCTCAAGCAGACCCATCTCAAAGAGTGGATCGACGGCATGACTAAAAGTATTCCGCTTAAGATTGAAAACGACGCGTTCATGGCACCGAACGCACCCGCCGTCAATCAGTGACGGCACTCCCGATCTGAACGGCGGCCGTTACGAAGGCCTCATTTCGGAATTAGGTAATTATCCCTTGACAACACGTAAGTG
>JANYJA010000062.1 GCA_025358575.1 Terriglobia bacterium | reverse complement strand
CGAACTCCAATTTTTGGCGCCGCCGTGCGCCAGCGTCGGTTTGATGGTGATGAACCCCGGCAGATTTTGGTTTTCACTGCCCAGGCCATAGAGCATCCACGAACCCATCGCCGGACGAGTAAACGTATTCGACCCGGTATGAAGTTGAAGAGATGCGCCGCCATGCGCCACACTATCGCCCACCACCGACCGCACCACGCACAAATCGTCGGCGCAAGAACCGACATGCGGGAAGAGATCGCTTACCTCAAGACCGCTCTGTCCGTATTTCTTGAATGCCCAAGGCGACTTCATCAATCCGCCAACTTGTCCTTCGGCGAAAGTGAGCGGGCGCTTGAACGGCAAAGGTTTGCCATCATCCACGATCAGGCGCGGCTTGGGATCGAAAGTGTCGATACTCGAAGGGCCGCCGTGCATAAACAAAAAAATCACGCGCTTCGCGGTAGCGGGGAAATGGGGCTGCTTCGGGGACAGCGGATTGGAGGGCTCAGCCGCGCTGAGTTTCGAAACCAAACTGGTCAAGCCGAGAGTGCCGAACCCGCAACAGGCTTGACGAAGAAGCGCACGACGCGGAAGAAGATGTTCCATAAAATTTCTCTGTCAGTCTACGTAGATAAATCCATTGGAGGCGATGAGCACGCGACAGAAACTTTCCCAGGCGCGGAACTTCGGGTCGTCCAATTTCTGTTGTGAGTCGGCCGCCTTCTTTTGAAAGCTATCGATGTAACGAAGAAGGTCATGGGTCTCATCGGAATCCGGCTTGCGGCCCAGCGTATCGTAAATGGCCGTCCGCACGCGCGCGGCGTCGTCGAGATCTTTGGCATCGAGAAGATGACGCGCCATTTCACTCGACCGCTCCGCGATGAATTTGCTGTTCATCATGAACAGCGCCTGCGGGGCCACGTTGGTGCGCGAACGCCCTTCGCTGGGCGTGGTGGCGTCGCCAAAATCGAATAAATTGAAGAGGCCCGAAAGGTTCGAGCGCCGAATCGGGAGGTACACGGTGCGGCGCTTGCTGGTGTTTGGGTCAATGCTCTTGCGGGCTTCGCCATTCTCGCCATCGGTCCCGAAGCCCGATTGCAGCGTGCCGTACATTGTCAGATCGAGCTTGCCGTTTAGCGCCAGCAGGCCATCGCGAATCTCTTCAACATCGAGACGGCGGCGTCCAAAGTGTGAGAGCAGCTTGTTCGAGGGGTCGGCATCGGCCTGTTCTTTGCCGATATCGGCACTCATTTGATAAACGCTCGACAGCATGATTTGGCGGTGCAGCTTTTTCACGGACCAGCCGCCGTTGATGAACTGAGACGCGAGATAGTCCAACAGCTCTGGGTGGGACGGCGTCTCGCCGAGACGGCCGAAATTGGTCGGGGTGCGCACCAGGCCTTCGCCAAAGTGATACTCCCAAATGCGGTTCACCATGACGCGGCTGGTCAGGGGATGTTTTGGATCGGTCAGCCATTTCGCAAGCTCAAGGCGGCCGCTGCCCTGCGCAATGGGTGTCTGGTGCTCCCCCGCGATAATCTGCAGAAACTGCTTCGGCACTTCATCGCCATTCGCCGCGGGGTTGCCGCGAATCAGCACGTGCTGCTGGACCGGGGTGCCCTCGGTGACGCCGCAGGCCATATCGGGCTCGGGCGGGCCCGATTTCTTGAGTTCCGCAAGTTCACCGAGAAGCACTCTGAGCTTGGACCTTGCGGCTGTGGACAGCGCTACTGTTTCGTCGCCCAATGCCGCCTGCGCGGTAACCGTTTCCGGCGTATCTTCGTCATCCGGCACGAACGCGAACGGGCCGGTCTTCTGGAATAGGACAGCGGCGAAGAAGCGGTTATGACCGGCTTCAAACCGGGGACGATCGGGCGGTTCACGATGCGCCGCAGCCGCCTCATCCACCTTGGCCCACCAAGGCTTGATGTTCTTTTGCCATTCTTCGGTGCTGGCATCAAAGTCTTTTTGATATTGGGCGGCGGCTTCGCGAACGGCGCCTTCGCCCTTCGCGCTGGCGGCGATCCAACGCTCCAAGTACGGACGAAAGTCGTCAGTAGGCGTCAGAAATTCATTCCACGCTTGCAGTAAGTCGGGCTTCAGGTTCTGTAGTTTCGCGAAATCTTCGAAGCAGAGACGCTCCTGAGAGGCGGGCCGGTGGTCGTAACTCCATGCTGCCAACATGTACTCCGAAACCTGGTGAAGCAGCGGGGCCGCGTGCAACTCGGCCTCTTCCGAAATAACACGCTGGATCTCTTTGGACTTCCCTCCGATCAGCGTCTGGTGATCGGTGTACTGCTTGTATATGTCAGCCGGGACAAGCGGCGCAAAGTAGATTTGCGACACGGTGCCTTCAACTTTCGCGAGTGACTTAGTGCTCGCGAAGATGGACACCATCGAATAGTAATCCTTGGTAGGTATCGGATCGAACTTATGATCGTGGCAGCGGGCGCAGGCCACCGTCATGCCCATGAACGCGCGCGTGGTGGTATCCACCTGCTCATCGACCATGTCGTAAACCATCTTCGGCTTGTCTTGTTCGGCGAGAAGCTTGAGGCCGATGCCCAGAAAGCTGGTTGCGATGATCCCGCGGCGGTTGACTTCGCCCGGCTTGTCGGCCGGAAGCAGATCACCGGCCAGTTGCTCGGTCACGAATTGGTTGTAGGGCAGATCGTTGTTGAACGCATCGATGACGTAGTCGCGATAGCGCCAGGCGTAAGGATAACGGATATCTTCATCGGCGCCGGTCGAATCCGCATAGCGAGCGACATCCAGCCAGTGACGGCCCCATCTTTCGCCGTAGCGCGGGGATGCAAGCAGACGATCGACCACTTTGGCGAAGGCGCTTGGCGAGGTGTCGTTAAGAAAAGCGTCCATCTCTTCGGGAGTGGGCGAAAGCCCGATCAGGTCGAATGTGGCGCGCCGCAGTAGGGCGAGTTTGTCAGCGGGCCGGGAAGGTTTGAGGCCCTTCGCTTCGAGACGGGCAAGAATGAACGCATCGATGGGGTTCTTGACCCAGCTTTTGTTATGAACCGTGGGAACCGGATAATTCTTGACCGGTTGAAACGCCCAGAAGGCTTTCTGTTCCGGAGAAAAGACGTACTTGCCGGGGGCTTGCGGGGCCAGGACAGCGGGGCCGCTGGCGTCCTGCCACGGCGCGCCCATTTTCACCCAGGCGGTAAGATCCGCGATTTGCTCATCCTTCAATTTGCCGGTGGGCGGCATTTTGGTGTCGGACTGGTAATTGACGGCTTCGAGGAGTCGGCTGTGTTCGGGGTCGGATTTGACGAAGATCGGTCCGCCGCTCCCGCCTCGGGCGAAGCCAGCGGGCGTCGAGAGATCGAGTCCCGCGGTCTTCATCTTGGCGTTGTGGCAGCCAGCGCATTTTTCTACGAATATGGGCCGAATCTTGCCTTCGAAGAACTCAACTTGTTCAGGAGATTGGGCGGACAGAGGGATCGCGGAGTATATACCGGCCGCAAAGATAATGCACACCTGGCGGTGGGACATAAACTTGAGTTTACCGCACCGCGATTGGGGAGTAAACGTTAACTGAAAAAACGAGCTGTTGGGATTAGAGAGCCGCGTTCGCGGGTGGGTTTATCGAACTCAGGCCAGCAGCCACGGACTTACGCATTTAGACCTTCAGCAACCGCGGGAGCAGTCGGCACAAACCTCGTCCACACCGCTTCACATCCACCGGCCAGAAGACACGCCAGCATATCCTGGGTTGGACTGACCGGGATGCCTGAGAGCTGGAAGTGGTCCGCGTCGGGCATGTGGACCCATCGAGCTCCTGCAATCAAATTCTGCTTCTCGCAAAGGTCGATCATCATGGCAAAGTCGGGATCGTTCTCATCCCAATTTGGTTCCCATGGCGTGACTCCCCTCAAGCCCGGCACCATATCCACGGCCAGTCCGTAATTGTGCATGGAATGGCCACCTTGAGCTTTGGTGACGATTTTGCCAGGCGTGGTGCGGCCTTGCGCGTAGAGCGCGTCTTGCTCCGCCTTGGTCCGCAACGCTTGCACTACCCGGCATTCGACCCCCGCCGCCGACATCGCCGTCGCCACAGTACGAATTTTAGAGGCAAGCAACACATGCACTTGCGACAACCGACTTTCCGATATCGAGTCCATTTCAGATCTCCTATTTGCGTTTCTGGCGGATATTCACGTTAGTTTACCTCGAAATACAAAATTTAAGCCGCTAATTTGAGCGGCATTTTCCAGTTCAGCCGCGTGGTAAATTCGGGTAAACAAAGCGATTGATGGATTTCTTTGAATCTCTTAAACGGTGGGCGACCCGTCCGGCACCCCGAATCGTTTTCCCCGAAGGCGACGACCCCCGCGTAATCGAAGCAGCATATCGTTTGCGGAAGGAGAAGCTGGCGGAGCCGATTTTGCTGTGCGGGCCAGCCGTCACTCCCAACCAACGATATGCCGGTATCTATTGCGAGCGCAGGCGAACCAAGGGGATTACAGTCGCGGAGGCAGCGGAAATCGCGCAAAAACCGCTTTATCGGGCGGCGCTGATGGTGGCGGCGGGAGATGCCGAGGGGTGCGTGGGGGGTGCGGCGAACACCACGGCCGATACCGTGCGTGCCGCCCTGCACTGCATCGGAAGCGCCCCCGGCATCCGTTTAGTATCGAGCGCCTTTCTTATGGCAATGCCGAACCGCGATTTCGGACATCAAGGGATGTTAGTGTTCGCGGATTGCGCGGTGATAGCGGAGCCGGGCCCGGAAGATCTGGCCGACATTGCGATCGCCAGCGCGCGCACGGCGAAGCAGTTTCTGGGGATTGAACCGGCGGTCGCGCTGCTGTCTTTCTCGACAAAGGGAAGCGCGGCGCACGCCCAAGTGGACAAGATAACCGAAGCCCTGCGCATCCTTCGCGAACGCGCGCCGGAATTGAACGTCGATGGGGAGATGCAAGCCGATGCCGCTCTGGTTCCGTCCGTCGGCGCGACTAAGGCACCGGGGTCGAGCGTAGCCGGGCGAGCCAATACGCTGATCTTTCCGAATCTTGCATCGGGGAACATTGCCTACAAACTAGTCGAGCGGCTGGCGGGCGCGACGGCGATCGGCCCCATTCTTCAGGGCCTAGCGAAGCCGATGAACGACCTCTCGCGGGGCTGCTCGACGGAAGACGTGTACCACATGGCGCTGGTGACGGCGTGCCAGATTCGAGACCGGTGAGCGCCCTTGCAAAGCTTCCTTGCAAAAATAGATCCGCCCTTAAAGTAGTAATGATAGTTGGTATGCATGAATCCAGTGGGGCTCATCGCGCCGTAGTGTCAGGTGAGTATGTAAGGTGCAGTGACGATGCCCGTTTAGTCCCAACGAACGCCGCGTCCAGCTAACTCGACTTCCAGTTGCCCACAGTTGACGAACTGAACCGCATCCATTCCCTGGCCGCGGGCCGCCTCCACGTAGGATTCAATGTCATCGGTAAAAAAGCATTCTGCGGGTTTGCACCCAGAGAGATCAATGGCGCGCTGGTAAATCACGGGAGATGGCTTCATGGCGCCCACCCGATAAGACAGCACGAAATCGTCAAAGTGTCGAAGTATTGGGTAGCGTTCGCGAATCATCTCAAAATGAATCGCGTTGGTATTCGAGAGGAGTAGAAGGCGATAACGTTTCTTCAGGCCGGTTACAAGGCTGTCCGGAATTAAGGTTTCCGGCAGGAAGATGGAACTCCACATTTCGCAAAATTCGGGGTAATCCACGCGCAGTTCGAGCAAGGAGGCTAATTGCGCGACAAAAGGCCGCGGCTCAATCAGCCCGGTCTCGAACCGCTGCACCAGATCCGTCGTGGCGAGGCGCGCCGGGATGTCGGCGGCCGGATAGGCGCACAACGGCTCCATCGCCCGGTAACCCCGGTGGAAATCGAACGGCACAATAACCCGTCCGAGATCGAAAATGATGGTCTTAAGCATGCGTCGAAATGGCTACCAGATTTTGAGAAGCTTCCACCATGCGAAGCCGATGGTGCCCCAGATTGCGATGTTCACCAGAGATATCAGAAATCCGATTTTCCACCACTTTTCAAAGGTAACGTAGCCCTGAGAATAGAACATGGGCGAGGGCGTAGTGCCGTAATTGGTCAGGCCGGCCGATAAATTGGTGAAGCATGCGAGCCCGAACACGACTAATCCAACCGGAGCGCCTTTAGCGACGAGCACGGCGCCAAACGCCGGAAACATGGCCAGGATGTGCGCCGTGATACTGGCAAAACCATAGTGGGCGTAAAAATTTAGCAGAATGGCAGCCACGAACAGCGTCAGCCACCCGGCTGCGGGGAACGCACTCCCAACGGCTCCGGCGAAAGCCTGTGTAATGCCGGCTTCGTTGAGCGACTTGCCCAGCTGCAGCAGGCCGCCGTACCACACGAAGATGTCCCAGGCGGTGTGGTCCCTGGTCACGTCGCTCCAAGACAACACGCGTGCCAGCAACAACGCGCCGGCACCGAGCAGGGCGCTGAGAGCAATATCAAGAGGCGAAAAAATCCAGAGACCGCAAACCGAAACGAAGATCGCGAGCACGATGTACTGATTTCGGTCCATCGGACCCATGCGCCGCAGTTCGTCGCCGGCGAAGGCGGCGGCTTCGGGAGTGTTCCGGATCGCTGGCGGATTCAAATATGACACCAGCCACGGAATGATGGCGAGAGATACCATCCCCGGAACCAACCCAGCCACAAACCAGCTTGCCCAGGTCACGGGGAAGTGGAAGGTGGTCGCCGCGATTTGCGCCGCCAGCGGATTGCTAGCCTGCCCCGTCAGGAACATGGCCGCCGTGACACAGATGCTTTGATACACGCCAGTCATTAGAAATCCACCGATGCGCGCGGCGGTTTCACCAGGGCGGGAATCATAAAGTTCGGCAATCGAACGGACGATAGGTAAGACCACGCCGCCAGAACGAGCGGCATTCGAGGGAATGATGCTCGCCAACACTAAGTCGGTTAGGGCGAGGGCATAACACACTCCAAGCGAACTCTGACCGATGGTGCGGACGAAAAGTAGCGCGATGCGTCGGGCCAATCCCGTTTTGATGAGTGCATTCGAGATGAAGAATGCGGCCATCACAAGCCAGACAACCGAGTCGCTGAATCCCCCGAGGGCGTGGGCGATGCTCAAACCCCCGCAGAGGGCTGCCAGGATTACCGCGATCAGAACGAGAGCGCCCCCAGGGATGGGCTGCAGAATCAATCCCGCGATCGTAGCCACAAAAATTCCCAATAATCGCCAACCGGCGGGGTTCACTGAGGGCGGCCGCGGGACGAGAAAAACGATAATTCCATAAATCAACGGCAAAAATGCCCAGGAGAGCAACTTATGTGGGGCGGATTGGGTTTGGGAAGATCTAGGATCCACTGGTAGTCCTAGCGGGTATGGCACCACTGCGGCAAACTGGCATGATATCGCACCGGACCTTGGCGGAGCCTCGCTATCTTTATGGTTGGAATCGTACTTAGTGGGTGAGCGTTTAAAGTTTCGCCGGTTCAGTTTAATCAAAACTTTCTTGACTTGATCCAAGGAAATCCAGATAATTGGCTAGTACGAAGGGGATTTACACTCTCGGAGGATTTAAATGAATAAAGTTACGGTACAGACGCTGGTCGCCGCCTTACTTTCGGCGAATGTGGCTATTTTGCCAGCCGCGACGCCGGTTATTGGTGTTGCACAGTCGAACGGCAGCATAATGATCGACAACGCGCGCACGGCGGGAAATGCAACGATTTTTGAAGGCAATACCATCGAAACCGGGAAGGCCTCTTCGCGCTTGCAATACAAGGATGGTTCGAGCGTGCTAATGGCTTCGGACTCGCGGGGAAAGATTTACAGCGACCGTTTGGTTCTGGAAAAGGGATCTACGCAGTTTTCGTCGCCCAACCACTACCAAGTGGAAGCCCAGCAAATTCGCGTGGCCGGGACTGAAACCAACGCTTCGGCGCGCGTCGCTTTGAGCGGACCGACCGTGCAGGTATCTTCGCTTAGCGGTACCTTGCGGGTTACCAATGCCGCGGGCGTTCTACTTGCCAACATTGGACCTGGTTTAGCTTTTAACTTCACGCCGCAGGATGCTGGCGCCGCGCCGCCCCCGGCTGACAAAGATCATCCACGTCGTAAGATGGGCGCGGGTGCCGCTTCTGGTGCCGTGATAGTCGCGGGAATCGTAATTGTGGCTGCTGTCGGTACAACCATAGGCGTTCTCGCCACTCAAGGCGAAAGCGTTCCCTCGCAAGCGATCAGCCCGGGCCGTCCGTAATCGGCAGGCGATTGTTGTTTCCAAGGCCTCAACCCACAAGGGTTGAGGCCTTTTTTGCGTAGTGGCGTCTAGTTTTTCCCTAACGCCTTGAGCGAGTCGCCAATGGCCAGGAACCGATCGTCGCGATGAGAGCGGCCGCTACCAGTTCGATCGCCCTCTTGGCCTCGCCGGGGTCAGCGAATGTGTTGGAAGTGAAAAACAAACCCCGGGCCAGCAGAAATGCCGCCGCGAAGCTAAATAGGAATAGGGGGATGCGGAGTTTGCCGAAAGTGGCTAGAACCACGCAGAGCAGGCCCAACCCGCCGAGTGCCGCAAGCCACGTTGTGAGTTGCGGTCCTGTCCAGGGGAGCCATGCAATTCTGAGTTCCGCCCTGCGGCTCATCGAGGCCAGAACGGCCACGCCGATAGCCAGCACACTAAGTATTCCTTCGAAGATCCAACCATAACCGCGGAGTATATTTCGAAATATTCCCAATGTCTCGCTCCTCCCGAAAAACGAAAACACTCAGTCTATCAGAGGGCGCAATACCGGGTCACGCCTTCGAGCAACAATTCGGTGATACGTAAAGCGTTGAGCACTAAGTACCTACTGCTCCTGATTAGCACCCGGCTGGCTTGACTGCCAACATCTGTACGGATAGAATAAGGGTTGTTCGGCAATATTTACTACAACCATGACATTTGAGGAAGGTTTAAGCGGGAGAGCGGAAGACATTCTGCGATCGATTGTGCGCGCTTATATCGAGACGGGGGAGCCGCTAGGTTCGCGAACTCTCTCGAAACTGCGAAACAGCGCCCTAAGCCCAGCCTCCATCCGGAACGTCATGGCGGATCTTGCCGATGAGGGCTATTTGGCGCAGCCTCATACTTCGGCCGGGCGTGTTCCGACGGAGAAAGCATTTCGCTTCTACGTCAGGAGCCTTACGGCCAAGCCCATGCCCGCAGCGGATCGCGAGCGGGTGAGTGCCCAAATGAATCAGGAAGATACGGTGGAAGCGCGAATCGAGTGTTCTTCCCGAATTCTGACCGACTTGACCCGCAACGTGGGTATCGCGGCGGCCATGCCGGCAACATCACAGGAGCTTGAGCAGATTGAACTCCTCACTCTCAGCGAAAAGCGGGTGCTGATGATCCTGGTCACTCGGGACCGCATGGTTCGGAATCGCGTCGTCGCGCTCGACGAAGCGATCTCGCAGGACGATTTGAACCATTTGCGCAACTACGTTAACCACAACTTCGCGGGTTGGAAACTGGGGGATGCGCGGAGGGAACTTTTGCGTCGAATTGAGGAAGAGCGCGCGGCGTACGATGCCGTGCTGCAGCGGCTCACCATCCTTTACGACAAGGGCCTTCTGGAACTAGATGGCAATCCGCGTATTCACATGGAAGGCGCGTCGAATCTGGTGGGCCTAGATCTTCATCTCACTAGAGAAAGAATGCGAGACCTGTTCCGCGCGCTGGAAGAGAAGAAACGCGTCGTCGAGCTTTTGGATCGTTTTCTGGAACAATCTAGCGGGGAATTGGGGATTCAAGTGGGGCTCGCCGATGCACATCCGGCCATGAAGGAGCTTTCGCTGATTGGCTTATCGGTTAATCTGCCGGGGGGGCTTATCGCCCGTATTGCGGTGTTGGGTCCGATTCGGATGAACTATGAGCGGGTTATGTCCTCGGTGATGCAAATTGGCCGGGAATTGGCCGGTCCGCGGCCCTGAACGGGTACGCTGAAGTCTTCTGTTAATCTTGTTTTGTTGTGAGCGCGAATATGTCGAATCCGAATATCCCTGGTGTTTCAGCAGAAGAGAATAGCAATCCGCTCGGAGAGAACATGAGCGGGTCGGATCTGGCGGCGCAACTAAGCTCCCTGAGTGCCGAAAGAGATCAATTGGCTCTGGAGAAGGCGGAGCTGCAGGATTTGCTCCTCAGGCGGCAGGCTGATTTTGACAATTTCCGTCGGCGCAGTGAACGCGACAGGTCCGAATTTGTGCAATATGCCGGGATGGAATTCGTGCGTGAAGTTTTGCCCATTTTGGACGATTTCGAGCGGGCCATGGGCGCAAACAAAATAAGCAACGATTATTCCAAGGGCATTGCACTAATTTATCAGCGCATGGTGGATGTATTGAAGAAGATGGGCTTGGAACCCATTGAGACGGAAGGCAAGACCTTTGATCCTCATCTGCATCAGGCAGTCGAAAAAGTGCAGAGTGAAGACGCTGAAGATCATGCGGTTCTCGGGGAATATCAAAAGGGCTATCATTTCAAGGGGAAACTGCTGCGGCCTTCGATGGTGAAGGTTGCGGTACGTCCATAAGCGCATCCAAACATGCCTGTGACCAAACGAGATTATTACGAGATTTTGGGAGTGACTCGCGATGCCGACGAGTCGCAGCTCAAGGCGGCTTATCGCAAGCTGGCGTTGCAGCATCATCCCGATCGCAATCCCGACAATCATGAAGCCGAAGAGCGTTTCAAGGAAGCGGCGGAAGCCTACTCGGTTCTGACCGACGGCCAGAAGCGCGCGGCCTACGATCGTTTCGGTCATCAAGGCGTGCAGGGAGCGGGCGGCAGTCAGGGATTCAGCCAGGATTTCGATCTTGGCGACATCCTCAGCCAGTTTGGCTTTGGGGACATATTCGGCACTGGTGGCGGGCGCGGGCGAAGCCGTGCTCAGCGCGGCGAAGACGTTCGCTACGATCTGGAAATCAGTTTCGAAGATGCAGCCTTTGGGATGAGCGCGGAAATTCAGGTGCCTCGGCTAGAGACTTGCGCCCATTGTGAGGGTAAAGGATCGGAACCGGGGAGCGCACCGGTGACTTGTCCCGCGTGCAAAGGCCGGGGCGAAACGCTTTATCAGCAGGGTTTCCTTTCCGTGCGGCGCACCTGCAACCAGTGCGGAGGGGGCGGCAAAATCATTCGGAATCCTTGCCGCGATTGCCGGGGCGAAGGTTCCAAGCGAGTAAACCGCAAGCTAAAGGTGAACATTCCGGCTGGCGTGGCCGATGGCAATCGCCTGAGACTCTCGCAGGAGGGCCAACCCGGCGCGAACGGCGGTCCCAACGGCGATCTTTACGTGTTTTTGAAGGTGCTGGAACATGCGTTCTTCGAGCGTCACGAGAATGACCTGCATTGCGCCATTCCCATTACTATCACGCAAGCGGCGCTGGGGGCTGAGATTTCTGTCCCAACTCTTGAAGCCAGCCACACTTTGCGCATTCCCGAGGGCGCGCAGAGTGGCGCGACATTCCGATTGCGGAATCAAGGCATCGCCGTAGTGAACGGGCATGGCCGGGGCGACATCGTCGTTCACATTGAAGTTAAAGTGCCCACTAAGCTTACGCGCGACCAGCGCCGCCTGTTTGAGCAATTGCAGGAAACGCTGCCAGTCAATAATGAGCCCAAAGAAAAAGGCTTGTTCGAGAAGGTGAAAGACTATTTCATGTAAGGTGCTGTTCGAGCCACCCGAGGCGTTCCATCTGCGCCTCGAACTGGCCCGCTCGGCATTCCAGATTGACGTAACGAAAACCCTTTCTAGCCGACAGCCGCGATAGGGATCCATCCTCCGTGCCGAGTTTTCCAGTCTGCAACACCACGTTGTACGGCGATTGCGCTAACTTTGCAAAATCGCTCGGATCGGTGGCCAAAAAGAATTCATGGGGACGCTCCGGCTGCCGGATGGAGACTTGATCGCTATCGGCCCGCTCGTCAAGCACCGAGTAGGTTTCCGAATTATTATGCAACGCCACCAGCAGACCGCCGCGGGGCGGAGTGACGTGCTTGACCAGTTGTTGCGCTCCGCGGTCCAAAAAATCCGCGGCTGCCGAGACGCGCTCGGGCGTCCAATCGGGATTAAATTTGCGCAGACTGGCCGACGCGCCTTCGCGCGAGAAGATGCGATTCGGATCGAACTGCCCACCGCCTACCGCCACATTGCGGTCTGAATTGGTAACCAGGTACGCGATTCCAGCGTGCGTTTCCATGTGGATTTCGAGCACCTGGCGGGCAGTGGCTTCGTTTCCATGAATGAAGAGGTACCGTCGCGGCCCATGGCCGTAACGGCGCACCCGGAAGCGGATTCCGGCCCAGGTAACATAGTGGTGATGGAAGAACGGCAGAAAAAGGAAGGAGCGCCGACGCATTGATTCCCGCAGTGTACACGATCACCTCCGCTTCGGTTCTGGAAGACGAAGCCTCGGCGCTTTTCCCTGGAGCGGCGTATTTTGCAGGCAACCTCCTTCTAATCGCGCTGCAAGGCGCGGAGGTAATCGGGGTTGTTGGGTTCCGCAAACTCGGCGGGGACGAAGCCGAGGTGCTTTTTATCGGGACGAAGCCGAATCACAGGCGGCGCGGAATCGCGACCGCGTTGCTCCGCGAGTTGCTGCGCCGCTGCCCTGGAATTGTGTTCCTGGAGGTGCGCGAGTCCAATCAAGGTGCTCGCGCCATGTATCGCTCCGCCGGTTTCGAAGAAATAGGAATTCGGCAAAAGTACTACAACGATCCTCCCGAGAATGCTATTGTGATGAAATTTCATTCATGATAAATTTTGGATGACAATAGAGGTGAAGACCCACCGAGCCTTCTATTCCGGATCACCCGACTCGGCGCGGCAACTCCACTCAAGGAGGAATGCCCAATAATGGAACGGAACGCACAAGAAGAAATCAAAGCGCACCTGATGCAGACGAGCGAAGAATACCGCCTTCTGGCAGATCGGCACCAAGAATATGACCGGTTGATCGACCAGATGGAGACCAAGCCTCATGTGACCCAGCAGGATGAGGTGGAAGAGCATCGTCTGAAAAAGCTGAAACTCCATTTGAAAGATCAAATGGAAGAGATTGTGAGCCGCTATAAGACTCAGCACGTCTCCTGAGCTATTCAGGTGCGCGAACTGCGATTTTAAAGAGGGGGCAGGCCGTGAAGCCTGCCCCTTGCTACTTTCCGGCCGGCGGGACGGGCTTAATGGTGTTGATCTGCTGGTGAGCGTCCTGGGCGTGTTCATACGCCAATTTGGAGTGCTCCAAAGCTTTCCGTGATAGCTCGTGCCCCGTCAGGTGATCTTGCTTATCGTGATGCTCGGCGGCGGCGCGGTGAGCGTGTGCAGCGAGTTCGTGCATTTCAGCGGCTTTGGTATGTGAGTCGTTCATAACTTTCTTTAGCTTAACCGACTTCGTTATTTCTCTTTCCGTTTGAGCTGACCTACCAAGCGCACTTCGCGCGCCGCGAGCTCGGGCCGGTCTGCCGCTTTATATAACTTTATGAGGCGGTAATGGGCAACCTCATTCGACGGATATTCTTTCGTGGCAATTTCCAAGTGGCGAATCGCGTCCTTCACATCCCCTAATTCTTGCTCCGCCTTTGATCCGTCCAGGAGCGCCCATACGGGCGGATGCGGCCGGTTCACGATAAGTTCTAACTCACGCTTTACCTCAGAAAAACGGTTCAGCCGCACAAGCGCCTCGCTCATTCCCGCGACAGCGCGCTCGTCTTCTGGATTCTCGGCCAAGAGCGAGCGGAAACTCTCAAGTGCCTTGTCCCACTCGGCATTTTCACGATACAAGTTGCCGAGGTTGGCGAAGTCGCGAATTGCCAGGTACTCCGCCGCCGCTTCTTCGACGTGCCCCTCCGAATGCAGGATGTCGGCATGCAGTCGTCGCAATGCGCTTGAGTTGGGAAAGCGCTTCTCGCAATCTTGATAGGCTTCCATCGCGCGTTCACCCGCGAGCACTCCAACAAAATACAGTAACGGTGCGTCGTTCGGATGCTGCTGCAGCAGGGTTTCGAAATTTGCGAACGACGTGTCCACATGAACATACGGAGCCCCTAGAAATGCCGCTGCAAAAGCCCCGCGCGCGTTCGGGGACGAGTTGTTGCGCGCCTGCTCGACCGCCTCCAAGTACGCGTCATTCCGGGGAGCTTTCTCTAACTGAGCCAGATAGTGCTTGGAAACTCGGAAGTAAGCCTTCGCCAGACCGGCCTCGTTTTCATCCTCTGGAGGCAAAGCGTGGTCCGCTAAGTCCTGATAAACCAGCACGGCATCCATCGGATCGCCCGCTTCCAAATAGCAAGGCGCCAGAGCGCTCATCACGTCCATGTCAGACGCATACCTTCTGGCACGCCGCAGCACGGCCGCCGCACGGTCGAACTGCCGCAACTTGCAGTAGTCCACTCCGAGCATCGCCAGCGCGGGTGGCAACTCGCGGACGGAAACGGAGCGCTCAAGAACCCGAACCGCTTCGGACGACTTGCCTTGCAGGTGCAGCGCCATGCCCAAATTACTGAGCAGTTCCGGGGATGATGGCGAGTCCCGCAGAAGCGCTGAGTAAAACTCCGCGGCGCGTTTATAGTCACCCTTAGCTAGCGCCTCGCGAGCCTGCCAGGAGGGTGTTTGGCCCACCATCGAGGCGGCAAAAATCACAACCAGGGCGAGATTTCGAACGCTCATGGCTTACCGCCTTTTCGCTGGAGCCTTCGCGCTTAACTCGGAAAACTTTCTACGCGATTCATCGGCCTTTCCAGTATCGCCCGATTTCTGATACATCCGCGCCAGCGCATACCAAGGCTCCGGATACCCAGGATCGAGCGACGCCGAGCGCTGCAACCAGCTCAGGGCAAGCTCCGACCGCCCCAGCTCTTCAAGCGCCTTGCCGCCCAGATAGAAATCGCGCGCGGAGAGCGGGTTCCGCTCGGCCGCCTTCGCCGCCGCGTTATAGGCCATTTGCGGCTTGCCTGTCTTCAACAGCAAGTCGGCCAGATTCGCGTAAGGCCAGTCGTACTTCGGAAAGTCGGTTTCCACCAATTTGATTGCGGTCAGAAAATGCCGCGTCGCCTCCTCATAGGAGCCCAGAGCTTGATAACACAGCCCCAGGTTGTCCCACGCCTTGAACGACTTTGGGTTCGACTTCAACACGCGCTGAAAGAGCCCGATTGACTGGTCGATATAACCCTCTTGATAATACATGCGCGCAAGCATATAAGCTGCATCTTCGTCGTTCGGATGGGAATCGAGCACACCAATAAGCGTGGTCCTCGCCTCGCTGAAGTTTCCGCTAAGATATGCGCAGTTTGCCTTCAATTCAAGCGCGCGTCTGTTGGCGGGCTCGGCACTTAGGATACGGTCCACCTCGGCGGAAGCATCGATCAACTTGCCTTCCTGGAACAAGGCCTTGGCCCGCTCCAGGCGGGCGTCTATTGCAACCGTTCCGGTCTGCGCGCTTAGGATCACGGGGAAGATAAGCGCAACAAACCGGAACATCACAACTATTATAGAATCCTAAAACTCGAACCGACCCTCAAGTTGCATCGTGCGGCCCCCGCCGCCTTGCTGCACTTTTCCAAAGGCGGAATCGCCTATGGTGGTGTCAACCAGATACGGGGTGAGGCGCTTCAGTGGGTTGGATAGAGTCGCTCCTACCTGGAAGAAACTCTTCTCGGACCACATATAAAATCGCTTGCTGGCTCGTATAGTTTCGTTGTGAACCGCCGGGCCGCGCACGTCCGGAAGGAAACGAGGCGCGGTGCCTACCCTAAGCGGCGTGCCACTCGATGTCACTGGGCTGTGGACGAACGCGGCGGGATTCAGATACGGCGAACCAACCTGCGTATCAACATGCGACGGAATGCTGGAGATAGCCGAGCTCTGCCCAGTTACGTCGGGCCGAATGCCTCCGGAGAATCCGGCTGGCACGTTCACTCCCGACTCGCCCACGCCGATCGGGAATCCGGTGGCGTAGTTGTGAATTGCCGACACCTGCCATCCGCCAAGAATGGCGTTGGCCCAGTGCAGGTCGTAGCGCCTTCCCTTTCCGAACGGGGTCTCATAGACCCAGGTCAGCTTGAAGTTATGCGGCTGATTGAAACCCGCAACCGACCGGTCAAGACCGCGGTTGAAGAAGTCTTGCGGGTTGGTGCCCCATGCGGCGGGCCCGAGCGAATCTACGTAGTTGAGCGTCTTCGACCAGGTGTAAGCCGCGAGGAATCCAAGATTTTTGGTCGCGTGCCGGGTCACCGTAATCTGGAGCGAGTTGTAGTTACTGTTCGTGTTGTAAGGGAACCGCTCCTGAACACCGTAATACTGGGGGTAAGGCCGCAGGGCTTGGGCCACGCTGTTCGAAGTCGGGAATCCGGCATAAGGAATATATTCGGGATGTTGGCTAACCGGGTCGTTCAGAACATCGCCGAGCGAAAGCAACTTTGCGGGTAAGGCGTTCATTTCGGCGAAGGCGGAGCCGCCCCACATCCGGGTGCCTTTATTACCGATGTAGGCCGCTTCGACTACCGTCTCAGCCGGTAACTGATATTGGATAGTGATGTTGTAGTTCTGGGTATAGCCGGGGCGGTTGGCATCGCGCGCGGTGGTGGTCACGTCGGTGAAGTTGGCCGAGGTAGGATCGGTGTTCGGCAACGGGGCTTTCAAAGTGGGGAACGGATCCTGCAAGTACAGCGCCGGGTCATTGATCGACCCCACGGCGGGCACATTCACGGTAGCGTTGTAGCCATACAGAAATCCGCCGTAACCCCAGCCGTTGGCGATGGGAGGCGTATTCATGATGGCGTACCCACCGCGAACCACCATTTTGTCGTTCACGCGATAGGCCAGTCCCAAGCGCGGGGACAGCACTTTCCAATAGGTGTCATTCACCTGCTTGGTAAAATTCAAAGCACCTTTGCGATTGCCAGCGGCCGGATTTAGCTTGTTTAAGTCGACCTCGGACATGCGTCCAGTGACTTCGTAGAAGGGCGGGATGACCTCCCACCTGAACCCGAGGTTGAGCGCCAGCTTGGGCGTCAGCTTCCAATCGTCGCTTATGTACATGCTGTGCTGCGGCTGGCGGAAGCCATTGCTGAGACCAACGACTCCGTGACTGGCATTGCGCGCCGCACCCAATAAAAAGCTTGCGAACGCGTTGCCGGTTCCCTCATTCACGTTCACGTTGCCTGAAATGGCGGAAGCGGGCAGACCGGTCTGGAGCGGATTGAAAGTGAACGAGCCGGCGTCCGAAGCGGAACGATCGTTGAAGAAATACCGCTTGTATTCGTATCCTATCTTGACGCTGTGTGCTCCATGAATCCACGTAACGTCGTCCTGATAAATGTAGCTGCCGTTTACGCTCCGGTCGGCATATCCCGCGCCCATCGGGGCGATGGAGCCTCCCTGCCATTCCGCGCCCTGAAAGGCAAACGAGGGGAAGATGGTGCCCGGCAGATTTTTCAACCCAAGCTTCGTGGCATATCCTTGATCCAGGAACGCGGCGGGAGTGCCGTTCCGGTTCACGAAGCTGTTGTAGCCCCCGGCTAGGCGGTTGACAATCGACGGCGATACGGTGGTAACCAGCGAGAGGCGTCCCATGATAGAGGGGGTGTTCTGCTCGGTCCAGGTGTTCGAGGGCGAAGTAGCCACCGGCAGATATCGCTGTCCGCCGTTATTGTTGCGCACGCGCCACCCGCCGTTGTAGTAAGCCGAGAGGTGATTCTTGTCGGTTACCTGGTGATCCACCTTGACGCCGAAGATCTTCTCGTGGAAGAACGGGCAGCACGTGCCGATGGCGGGAATGTTGCGCACCATCGAGCCCAGAGTGGGATTGGGATACCCGTACTGACTCAGAATATTCTTAGCCACCGGATCCCACGCCGTTTGGGGAATCACGTTATTCGGGAAAGGATCGCGAATGGTTCCACCATTAGGGAGCGAGCGGGCTGATCGCGGATCGTAAATCTGTCCATAACGGATGGGGCGGCCCAGCCCGTCGGTGCCGATCTGAGTTCCGGATAACGGATTGCCCGTAAAGGCCGGATCGAAGAGGCTGGAGAAGTCGCCGCTCTTAAAGCCCGTGGTGGGCAGGGTCGCGAAGCCGCTGAAAAGGAAATTATCGTTCTTCGTATTTTCATAGTTGGTGAAGAAGAAAGTCTTGTTTCTGCCGTGGTAAATCTTTGGGATGTAAACGGGTCCGCCAAATGAAAAGCCGTAGTTGTTCAACCGGTTGCGCGGCGATTTCGCTCCAGACGTTTTGCTCTGTATGTCCTGCGCGTTGAACGCTTCGTTTTGCACGTAGTAGAAGAGCGAGCCGTGCGGATCGTTCGATCCCGATTTAATGGTGTAATTCGCCACCGCGGTCTGGCCGCCGTCGTAAGCCGCTCCGACAGAGCCGGTTTGTAGTTTAAATTCGCCAATGGCCTCGGCTGAAGGGCTCATCTCGTTGTTGTTCCCGCCGGATAAGTCGGAACGCCCTACCGGCATGCCTTCAATCAGAATTTCGTGCGAATACTGCTGGCCGCCATTGATGGAACCTTGGAACGTATCGCCCGTTGTGCCAGGCAGGCTGTCGAAGATGAACTGTTGGATCTGGCGCTGCCCGTCGCTCACGAAGATGGGCCAGCTCTTGTACTCCTCGTTGGTGATGTAGCGCCCGATCTCGCCCGAATCCGCTTCGAGCAACTCCGGCCGGTCGCTCACGACCACCTGGTCGTTTACCGATCCCATATCGAGCTTCACGTCCACCGTCATCGTCTGTGCCACGCGAAGGATTACGTTCTCCGCGGAGGCTTTACGAAATCCAGGAGCTGACGTTCGAACGGTGTACGTCCCCGCTGGAACGTACGGGATGGTGTAGGTTCCGGTGGACGTGGAAGTTGCGGTGTATTCCACCTGGGTGGCCGAATTGGTGGCCACAACGGCTGCGCCAGGGACCACCCCGCCTGCAGGATCTGTAACGGTTCCGTTCAGGGTGCCCACGGGGCCTTGAGCGTAAGAAAAGGCACTCAGGGAGAGAAGAAGGAGAAGCTGACGAACAACCGAACGAGAATGTAGCATGGCCGCCTCCAAAGCGAAGAACGTAAAATATCTTCGTTGGAAAGGTATTATTTGTTAATACGCCCCCAATGTCAAGCGCATCGGCTTCGTGATTTGAAAGGTGCCACGAATAAGGATTCAATTCGCCGTGATCACTTGTTTTCTGAGCGTGTATTTCGCGCTCGGCTCGGGAACTGAATCGGGAGGGGGTCCGATGCGATTTCGCAAGGTTGCGGCGCAATCGGGCATCGACTTCGTTCTTGAAAATTCTCCCACGGCTCACAAGCATTTGCCTGAAACCATGGCCGGAGGAGTTGCGGCCTTCGATTTCGACGGTGACGGCCTCACTGACATATTCTTCACCAACGGAGCCGCGCTTCCGTCTCTTCGAAAAGAGCTGCCGCGTTTTTCGAATGGACTCTATCGCAATCTCGGCGGGATGCATTTCAGGGACGTGACCGCCAGCGCGGGATTAAACGGGAAAGGATTTGCCATCGGGGCATCGGCAGCCGATTACGACAACGACGGTCACGTGGATCTATTCGTCGCCGGAATTGGCAACAACACCCTGTATCGCAATCGCGGCGATGGAACTTTCGAAGATGTCACCGCAAGATCCGGAATCTCCCAAGATCTCTGGTCGGTTGGGGCCGCGTGGCTTGATTACGACAACGACGGCAAGCTGGACCTGTTCGTGGTGAATTACCTGAAGTGGTCTCCAGATTTCGACCGCTTTTGCGGCGATGCGCGCGGGCGGATCCGTGTTTACTGCCATCCCCGTTTCTTCGACGGTCTGCCCAACCGGCTTTATCACAACGAAGGCAACGGACGTTTTCGCGATGTGTCGGCGGAATCCGGGATTGCGAACCATATCGGCAAAGGCATGGCGGCTGCAATTGCAGATTACGATGGCGACGGCTTCCCGGATATCTTTGTCACAAACGACAAGATGCCGAACTTTCTTTTTCATAATCTTCGCAACGGCAAATTCGAAGAAGTCGCACTGACGGCCGGGGTCGCGCTTCCGGATAACGGCAACGACATCTCCAGCATGGGCGTGGACTTCCGCGATTACGACAACGACGGGTTGCCTGACATCGTCGAGACAGCTCTATCCGGCGAGACGTTTCCACTGTTCCGCAATCTGGGCCGCGGCATTTTTGCCGACAGCGGTTACGGCACCCGCATGAGTCCCCTCAGCCGCAATTACGCGGGTTGGGGAGTCGGCATCGTGGACTTGGATAACGATGGTTGGAAAGATATATTCGCGGCTAACGGGCATGTGAACGATCGCGTAGAAACCTTTGAGGCAACGCCTTACAAACAGCACAACGCGGTTTTTCGCAATGTGATGGGCCGCAGTTTCGAAGATGTTTCAGGGGGTGCGGGGATGGAATTTCAACCCCCCCGCGCCCACCGTGGTTGCGCCTTCGCCGATTTCAACCGGGATGGAAAGATCGACGTGGTGGTCTCCGCGCTCGGAGAAAAACCGGAACTGTGGGAGAACGTCAGCCCGTCGACGAATTCTTATCTCACCCTTCGATTGATCGGCACGCGCAGCAATCGCGACGGCATCGGCTCCGCCATCGTCGTTGGCGATCAAACGAACACGATGACCTCCGCTGTGGGCTATGCATCGTCCAGCCACGACGGCGTGCATTTCGGAACAGGCAAACGAAGTGTGGTGGAAAAGGTCGAAATTCGCTGGCCGAGCGGCACAAAGCAGGTGCTCGCGAACGTTCGGACAAATCAGGTTCTCATGGTTCGCGAACCGGAGCGGTGATCGCAATTCGCTCCTCGTTCGCCAGTGCCTGGTCGCGATCGGCCCGGAGTTTTTGGAAGTCAAGGAGCGCCGTTTCAGCAAGATTCGTATGGCCGGAAAGCCGGTAGGCGCGAGCCAATTGAAAGTGCAGTGATCCATCTTGATCGGAAGAGAGGGCGGCAGACAGGTGTGGAATCGCTTCGGACGCTTTACCGGTCTGCAACAATGCTTGCCCGAGCGCGGCCTGCGCGGGTAAGAAGCGATCGTCGGTGGCGACCGCACGGCGTAAGAATGGAAACGCCGCATCGGGATTTTCCAAGTTCATTAACGCGGCGCCGTAAAGGAAATTCGAGTCCACCGAAGAGGGATTCCGCCTCAGCATGGCATCCGCAAGCTGGATCACCGGCTCATAGTCGCGCCGCCGAAAAAGCGACCACGCAAGCCCTAGCTCAGCTTGCAGATTGCCAGGGGCCAGTTTCAAAGCCTCACGCCATTCCCTCGCGGCTTCAGCATGGCTGGCGGAGGACTCGAGTGATTGCGCTTGATGCAGATGCCATTCCAGAGAAGGCGGCAACTGTGCGAGCCGCTCATAGGCGTCGCTTTGGCCATGGCGGTGAGCGAGATAACGTCCGTAGCTATCGTCTCGATTTCCGCCGGTTTCGAATTGCCGCTCGTAGTGCGCCCACTCCAGATGTCCGGTGTTGCGGTACACGTCGGCGAGCCCGGTGTGGACACCGGGCAGTTTCGGGTCGATTTCAAGAGCGCGACGAAAAGCGGCGAACGCCTGCGCGAAATGCCCGTAGCCCAAATCTTCGTAACCCATGACGGCATATGCCTCGGCGGATTCCGATTTTGCAGCGCGGATCTCATCCGCGATCTGGCGCGCCAGAGCTTCATGAACTTGCCCGAGCCCGAACCAACCGCGAGGATCGGTCGGCTGCAACTTTACAGACCGCTCAAAGTATGTCTGCGCTTCTTCGTACCGGGTGAGTGAGAATAGCGCTCGTGCCAAGAGCGTTATCGCGTTGCTATCCGCTGGCATTGATACCAGGGCGCTTCTCAGAGGTGCGACGGACTTCCCGGCTTCCCCCAATTCCAAATAGCTACCGCCGATAAACACATTCGCCGCCTGAAGGTTCGGGTTGGCGCGGAGCGCGGCTGTGGCGTGTTGAATGGAATCGGCAAAGCGTTTGGTCTGGTACTCGGCTATCGAGAGACCCAGAAGCGTGCGCGAGTCGCCCGGCGCCGCCCGAACTGCTTCTCGATACAAAGCGAGCGCCTCTTCGCTCTTCCCCGCAGCCAGTGCGGCGCGGGCGTGTTCGCCAACGTGTCCCGTTTCCTGTGCGACGGCGCACCACGCAACGACTACGCCTATGAGAATTCGCCGCAAGCCCGAATCTCCCGCATCACGATATCCAGTTCCTCATCCGTCGTATAAAAATGCGGGGCGATGCGGATCCCGGCACCCGGGCGATGATCCACCAGGATGTCGCGCTCGGCTAACCTCTTCACCACCTCGGCGCCCTGAGGCACCTCCAGAATCACTGTGCCTCCGCGATCAGCGGCGTCGCGCGGACACTTCAGCTTAAGCCCCGCTTCATCGGCAAGAGCGATCAGCCGTTCCGTCTGCCTTATGGATTTTTCACGAATGCGCTCGACGCCAATCTCATTGACAATCTCATAACCGGAGCGCGCGGAATACATCGCGGGCACGTTGGGCGTGCCGTTCAGAAAGCGGAACGCATCATCGGCATATTCCATTTGGCCCGCCTCGAAAGCAAACGGAGTCTTGTGCGCCTGCCATCCGGTGGCCGCGGGTTCCAGTGTGGGCCAGAGATCTCGCCGCACATACAGATAGCCTGCGCCCGGCCCCCCGCAAAGCCACTTGACCGAGCCGCCGGTAGCGAAATCGACATCCAGCGCGCGAACGTCCAGGGGCACCGTTCCGGTGGATTGATACAGGTCCGCCATCACCAAAGCGCCAACTTCGTGCGCGCGCTTCGCGATCGCCGCAAGGTCCTGCACGAAAGCGCTGCGGAACAGAACATGCGACACCGAAACCAGTTGCGTCTCTTCGTCAATCGCCGCCAGCAACTTCTCAAGCGGCACCGTCAGGCCATCCGGCGACTCAATATTGACCAGCCGTGCTCCTTGCCGCTCCAGCCCATGAAAAAGATAAAAGTTCGAAGGGAAGTTCAGGCTGTCCGTGACGAGCTTGTTCCGCGGACGCGGCCCGCGTGGATTCCAGTCAAAGCAGGAATGAACAATGGTCTGGCAGATGGAGACGTTTTGGTGCATCACGACTTCGCCTTCGCCGGCCCCGATGATCTTCCCAATGAGGTTCCCTACCGTGACCGGCATCTCCCACCAACCTTCCTCCCAGGCGCGAATGCCGCGCGTGGCCCAAGTGTCGGCGAACTCGTTCAGGCGATCGCGCGTGCGCCGCGGCATGGCACCCAGAGAGTGGCTGATCAGATAAACCGTATTCGCCAGAATGGGAAATTCCGGTCGCCATGCCAAAAGCTGGTCAGGCATTGCGTTTCCTCCAGATCCAATAAACCGGAACTCCCGACCCAATGAGCAGCAGTGCGATCGCCGACGAGCCGGGTGAGTGCATCATGGTGGTGATCACGAACCACACCGAGATCGCAACGAAAGCGACCGCCGTGAAAGGGTAGCCCCACATTCGGTAGGGCCGCGCCAAGTCTGGCCGTTTGCGCCGCAACACGATCAAGCCGACAACGGTGAGTGCGTAGAAGATCCACGAAGCGAGAATTGCAAAAGAGATGAGACGTTCATAGTTGCCGGTTACCGCCAACATAGACGCCCAGACGCCCTGCGCGATAATGGAGAGCCCCGGCGTCAGAAATCGCGGATGCACCACTCCGAACGACCGGAAGAACAGGCCGTCGCGAGCCTGCGCGAAGTAGATGCGCGGCGGCGCCATCACGCCCCCATTGAGTGAGCCCACAATCGAGATAAGAATCACGATAGCCACTACCGATGCGCCAATCGGCCCGAGCGTGCGCCCAGCCACCACCGCCCCGACCTTGTCGGCCGCTGCGATTTCCGGCACCGTGAGCACCTTCAGGAAAGCAAAATTGAGCAGCAGATAGAGCACTGCAACGGTAGCCACGCCAAATCCTAAGGCCAGAGGAATATTTCTTTCCGGACGATTTATTTCCCCGGAGATAAAACTGACGATGTTCCAGCCGTCATACGCCAGCAAACAGGCCACCATCGCGAAGCCAAGCTGCGCGGAATGCACGGGACCGAGCGAACTGAAATCGAGCCTCGAAGGCGCGTGGGTGAAGAAGGCGCTGCCAATCAGAATAAGTATGCCGGCTACTTTCAAGACGAGAAATGTCTTCTGCACAAAGGCGCCCGCCTTTGTGCCCCGGTAGTTCACCAGGCTGATAACGGCAATCAACCCAAGAGCTACCGCCTTCGAAGCCCAAGGCGCGAGCGAAACAAATTGCGACAAGTAAATAGCGAACCCGATCGCCAGAGAAGAAATCTGCGCGAACATGATAATCAGAAATAGCGTCCAGGCGCACAAGAATGCGATCAGCGGACCGTACGCTTCGCGCAAAAAAACATATTGGCCCCCAGTCGCCGGAATCATGGCTCCGAGTTCCGCAAAGGCCAGCGCGCCGAAGAAGGATAAAATAGCGGCGGCCAGCCAGACCAACAGAATGGAGCCTGCTGTTGGAAGATTACGCGCGATGACGCTCGGCACGAGGAAAATTCCCCCTCCAATGACAATTCCAACAACAATCGAAACCGCGTCAAACAACGAGAGCTTGCGCGCTAACTCAGCCACTACCGCACTCGCACCACGACGGATTCAGTGGCAGTCCGACCCTGCGCGTCCGTCGCGGTCAATGTGTACGTGGTCTCGGCCGTCGGGCTAATATCGATACACCGTCCCAGAGACGGCCAGATCGCCTCTACCGTTGGATCCAGCTTCACGGCTCGAGCGTTCGCGACTCCATAACAGAGCCGCCCTTTGCCGCCGCGCTGCAGGATTTTGGGATCGGGATAAAAATTTAGAACCTTGAGAGTCTCGCCGCCCGCCAGATCGATCACCTTTTTGGTGTTATCAATCTTCCGATCTTCGGCGGCCTGCTCTAATTCACGGTTCTTATGCGAACGCGCGTAGAAAACGTAGCCCACATAAAGCCCAGCGAGCACGGTTGCGACGGTTGTGTATGGCAATAACCGTCGGATGAGCGACGAGGGCTTCACAAGTTGCGCTTCAAGAACGAACAAATATGCCAGCCGTCCAAGAACTTGAATGGCGCCTCGCCAAGCGTGTAGTGACCGCAGGGCAGCACCACCACCTTGCAATCGAGTTTACGCTGCTGGACGTGCGCCACCGCGCTCTTCGATAGATCCACCGGGAATGTGGTGTCGTAAGTGGCGTAGATAAAAAGCGACTTCTTAGGAGCGCCCGCGAACTTATCCATGTAATAGACCGGGCTGATTGCGCGCCATGCATCACGCAGCCGGTCCAGACTGATCTGGTCCTCTATGCCGCTGCGAATGTGCTGCGTTGAAAGACCCTTCCACACCACGTCCGCAACAAAAGTGGAACAGTGGTTGAACACGTTCACCCGAATCCGCGGGTCATGCGCGCTAGCGAGGAAGGCGTAACACGAGCCCAAGCTGGTGCCCACAATTCCGAAACTCTCGTACCCCTGCTCTTCCAGCCAATCGAAGCAGCAGCGCACATCGATCACGGCTTGCCGTGTGGCATCGATTGTCCGAGCGACGTTCGCGGAGACGGCGTAATCCGCGCGTTCCAGCTCCGCCGGCATGCGGTGATCGTGATAGGGAAGACTGATGCGCAGCGCGGTGATGCCGAGCTTGGCGATGCCGGCGCAAAGGGCCGCGTGCTGGCCGATGCTGGCGTTCCAGTGCGGCAGAACGACGACTGCCTTCTTGCTGTTCTTGGCGGGAAATACTCGCGCGTGGACGGTGTTGTTCTCGTCGAAAGGAGTGTTTACAGGTGACGTAAACCGCAGCATGTCGCCCTCGACACGGAAATCGGTGGGCCGCTCATAGCCGTAGAATTCGGCGCTGTCGGCAATTGCGGCGTCGTTGAGCAGACGGAGCTGGGCTTCGGGATCGTCATCCATCAGGGCCGCGGGGATCACCGGCCAGCGCCGCGTCCACTCCATACCCCAATCAAAAGGCCGCACCACGCGGTTCGTGGACTTGAACGCAAGCTTGTTTTCCCAGGCATACATCTTGCGCCCGTACCACTGTTTCACTTGCTCCATTGATGTTCTGACGGTGTAGCCACCAGTTTAGCAAGCGGCTCATTCAGGAATTCGAGGAACGGCGTGAGTGCCTTGAAGCGCTTCGCGAGCTCTGGCTGCAGTTCCGGCTTCAACGCAAGCTCGCCAGGTAATTCGATGAAAAAATACAGAGACTTATATCGCACTAGATCCGCCGCCGGGTGATCTGGCAGATAACCCTTGGGAACACGCGTCAATCGATCCCCTTTGAGATCGCCCAGTAAAAGCCGCAACCGTTTCGCGTCGACCAATGCCTGGAATCGTTCATGTTTTTCTGCAATGCGAGCGCGCAGGGCACGCAGAGTTTCAGCCGAAGGCATGTAAGCGCCTCCCCCGGCCTCAACGTTTTCAGGAGCAATACTGAAATAGAACCCCGCGCCGCCCATCTTCGCCAAATCGCGCCGCCCGAACTGCGCTGCAATGTGCGTCTTGTACGGCGTCTTGTCCTTGCTGAAGCGGGTGTCACGATAGATGCGAAACACAGCTTTGGCTGGATCGGTGACGTATTCTGGCGCGAATTTTGCGAGGTCCCAGTTGAGCGCGGCCGCCAGCGCGATCATCGGCTGTTTGACGTGCTCTTCGTAAACCTGCTTACGGCCCTGAAACCACTCGCGATCGTTGTGCCTCTTGAGTTCGCGCAGAAACTTCAGCCCCTCGGGTGGAAACCCGGCAAATGCGTTCACGAAAAAGCCCTCCTTTATAATCGGAAATAATGCCCACCGCGGAAGAGACGCTCAGCCGTCTCACCGAGATTCCCCACCTTCAAGTATCGACGCACGCGCCACTCTCGCGGCATACGCGGTTTGGGATTGGCGGCCCCGCGGACGTTTTCGTGGAAACTGCGAGTGAAGAGTCATTCATGGCCGCATTCAAACTGGTGCGCGCCGTAGGGGTTCGGCACGTGGTGATAGGTGCCGGGACTAACTTAATCGTCGCCGACGATGGGTTTCGTGGCGTCGTCCTGAAACTAGTGAATCGAGGCATTCGCGCAACTGGAAACTGCGTGATGGCTGAAGCGGGCGCGATGCTGCAAGACTTGGTGGATTTCACTATCGAACATGGAATGCACGGCATGGAAACCATGACCGGAATCCCCGGTTTTGTCGGTGCGGCGGTGTACGGCAATGCGGGAGCTTACGGGCATTCGATCCACGAGTGGGCCCACGCGGTGCGCTTTTTCGATGGCGGAGAGATCCGAGTTTTCGGCAATACCGAGTGCCAGTTTCACTACCGCGAGAGCATTTTCAAGAAGCGCAAAGACTGGATTATCTTCTCGGTGGATCTTCACCTGGAATCGGGAGAACGGGAGGTACTGCGAAAGACGGCCGTAGATATTCTCACGATTCGGAATGAAAAATATCCGCCGACGATGAAGTGCGCCGGAAGCATCTTCAAAAATTACCTGCTCGCTGAACTGCCGCCTAAGGTAGCCGAGACCGTTCCCGTAAAGGTGATTCGCGAAGGCAAAGTGGCGTCGGCATATTTCCTCGAACAGGTCGATGTGAAAGGCATGCGGGTAGGCGACATCCACATTGCAACCTATCACGCCAATCTCATATACAACGCAGGACAAGGAACCGCGCGCGATCTCCGCGCTGTAATCGACGAATGTAAGCGGCGAGTGCTTGATCGCTTCGGAATGCCCCTTGAAGAAGAAGTTCAATACGTGGGATTCGAGCTGGCGTAGAGGAAACCGAATGTGGTGGGCGGTGTTAGTTCTAATGGCCTTTCCGGCGTTCGCGGCAGATTTGCACACGGCCGTTCAGGCGGGAGACGCCGCCCAAGTGCAAGCGCTGCTCGATGCCGGCGAGAATCCCAACCAGCGCGATTCGCTCGGTGCAACGGCGCTTCACGATGCCGTGTGGAGCAATCGACCCGACCTGGTGACGCTTCTCCTCGCCTATCACGCCGACGTCAACGGACGGCATTTGGAAGCTGGCTCCACGCCGCTGCACTATGCCGTCATCAAGGACAATCGCGTAATCGCGAAAATGCTTCTCGATCATGGCGCGGACCTCCGGGCCACCTATAAGAACGGTGTGACGGCGCTGCATTTGGCTGCCTCGCGGGGCTACACAGAGCTAGTTGGCCTACTCCTTTTCAGCGGAGCCGACGTGCAGTCGAGGGATAGCTCGGGGGCGACACCCTTGTTTGAAGCCGCGGCCAAAGGATTTCGCGGCACCTGCGCGCTCCTTCTGGAACACGGGGCGGCGGTGAACGCGGTGTCGGCCGATTCGCGAGTTACGCCGCTTAACGCCGCCGCCGCTAACGGGAGCCGGGACGTCGTTGAATTGCTCCTGTCAAAAGGCGCCGACCCCGCGCTTACGGATAAGAACGGTGCGACGCCTCTCGAGAACGCCGCGCGCTCCGGACACGCCGAAATTGCGAAGCTCCTGCTAGCCAAGGGGGGCGCGAACCCCGCCCTGCTGGAAGAGGCAATTCTCAAAGACCAGATGGATATGGTTGCGATGCTGATCCACAACGGCGCGGATGTGAACGCGGCTGCCACGTCTGGATCGACGCCCGGCTCAACACCGCTGCACAACGCCGCACTGAAGGGGCATGAAGAGATGGTTCGGCTTCTGCTCAAGAGTGGCGCTCGCGTCGACGCGCTCAACAGCTATGGCGCGACGCCGTTGCACGATGCGGCGCTGAGCGGATATCGCGACATTGCGGCGCTTTTGTTGGCCAGCGGCGCGCCGATCAACGCTCGCGAAAAGGATTCCGGTGCGACGCCCCTTTACACCGCAGCTTCGTTGGGGCGGACATCCGTGGTCAAACTTCTGCTCAAAATGGGTGCTGATCGGGCGATTCCCAACCGGTCTGGCGTGACGCCGCTGCAGGCCGCGCTTAGCAACGGCTACGAGGAAACCGCAGCAGTTCTACGTTCGGCACGCTAAAGTTTCTACGTGCTTCCTCCGATCAAAGGCAAGCGAGTCTTGTGCCATGCCAAATATACGGATCTTACTAATCGATTCCCTCACACTATTTCGACAGGGAGTTCGAGCGCTGCTTCAGGATGAAGCGGGAATGGAAGTTGTCGGAGAAGCGTGCGATGCCATCGATGCTCTCCAAAAAGTCGCCCAACTGCAGCCGGATTTAGTTCTCATGGATTGCGAACTCGATGGCATAGGGAGCGTTGAAGTCGCGCGGCAAATCCACCACGATTATCCCCAAACGAAGATTGCCTTCCTCACAACGCAAAATGACGAGGACACATTGCAGGAATGCATGAAGACGGGGGTAGCCGGCTATATTTTGAAGACGATCGATATCCGCGAACTTTTTGAGGCTTTACGGGACATTGCCCAAGGCGGCAAGTATCTAAGTCCCAGCATGTTGACGCTGCTTGTGGCGGACCTGCGGGCGCGTGCCACACCGGGCGGTATCCGAGGCCGCTCCGCCATTCTGACCCACCGCGAGAAAGAAATCTTGAAAATGGTAGCGGAGGGTCGCTCCGTCAAGGAGGTAGCGTGGCTGTTGCACCTCAGCACGAAGACGGTGGAAGCTCACAAGTTCAATCTGATGCGGAAGCTGAACATTCACAACAAGGCACAATTGGTAACGTATGCCTATCAGAAGAAGATCCTCCGCCTCCCGGCGCTGGCGTCCTAACTTAATTATTGTGCCTTAACCGCGATTGTCACTCCAGATTGGGTGCTCGCGTCGCCAATCTTCACCGCGACAGGGACCCCTCCGCCTGGTAACACTCCCGCAGGGACAATCGCGTTTACTTGCAGCACTCCTGCCACTTCTCCAGGAGCCCCGCCGGCGTACTGGACTTGCGCAGGCACACCCCCGATCATTACCACTACCGGAAGCGTCGGAAAGGGCGCGCGCACCGTGGCCAACTTTCCGTCTTCGCCTTCAGGGGTGGTTTGCCCTTCCCCAGTGAGGTAGAGGGAGACAATAGAGCCGATCGAAACCGGATTATCCAGGGAGTTTATCGTGCCGTCCTGATTTACGGCGGCGGATTGTCCCTGCCCCGAGGCATCAATGGTAAATATCCCGGGAAGTGCCGCCGCCACCGGAATTCGAAGGGTAGCGGATTTGACTCCTTGAAACACAATCTGAACATTGGTCGCAGCCTTCCCGGCAACTTCGTAAGGGACCACGACGCTCGCCTGCCCAGCCTCGGCATAAATTACGGAGGCGGCAACCCCATCGAACATTACCTGCGTGCCGGCTAAGAGAGTGGATACATGACCTGGAAAATCGAATTTTAGCTTCGTGAGCTCCGCGGGCCCGAAACCCGCACCGAAGACGGTCACGATTTCGCCGGGAGCCACTGTCCCACCTCCGTAACTGGCGGCATTCACTGTGGCAAATGGGGCAGTCGAAGGCGCGCCAGCGACGGTCAGAGTGAAAGCCTTTTCGCTGGCGGCGCCGCGAGTGTCATGAACCTCGATTGTAAAGATCGAAATTCCAATCGAAGTCGGCGTACCGCTTAAGACTCCGGACGCGTCCAAGGACAGGCCGGCAGGTGGTGCGCCGTAGATTTTTGCCCAGCCGCTATAAGGCGGCGTGCCGCCTACTGGCACCAAGGCCTGCGAGTAAGGGCGCCCGAGGGTAGCATCCGGAAGGATATTCGACGAACTAATCTCTAACGGAATAACCAAGTCCGAGATTTTCAGAATAAAGCCGGCTGACGACCCCAATGAATTGAGCGCCAAGCCGGACGCATTAGGGAACTTCGCCGACGAAGTCGAACCCGAGATGAAGAGGTTGCCAGAGGAGTCGGTGGCCGCTCCGTTCGCAAAATCTTCACCCGTCCCGCCAAGGTAGGTGCAGTATTCCACGGTAGCGCCCGTCGGCGCCAATTTGCATACGAAAGCGTCGGAACCTTCTTGCGGGCCGGATTGTATTGCCGAAGAGGTTGGCAAGTCCCGAGATTTCGTCGAGCTGACCACATACACCGCACCCTTGACGTCCACGGCGATTGCGCCATCATTACTTCCCCATGGCAACCCGCCGCCCTCATCGGCGCTCCCGCCAAGCAGCGTTGAGTACGCCAGAGCCGTTCCGGTGCTGTTGATTTTGGAGACGAAGAAGTCCGTGCATGGCACGTCGCCAAAATATGTGCAGTTCGAGCCTGTGCCGGCCAGTGACGTTTTATAGGCGCCCGGCGTGACCGGAAAATCCTGCGACGAGGTAGTACCGCCGACGTAGGCGTTGCCGCGGGTATCGGTCTGGATGCTCCAACCAGCGTCGTTGTTCGATCCGCCCAGGAAAGTCGCATAAAGAAGGGCAGATCCTGAAGCATTCACTTTCGCGACAAAGGCGTCCACCCAACCGATCTGCGTGGGATGCTGTTTCCCTTCGATCTGAAGCGCGCCGACGCTCACGGGAAAGTCGTGCGACCCGGTATAGCCGGTGACAAAAGCGTTGCCCGTTGAATCGATCGCGATGGCGGTTGCAAAATCGTCACCGCTTCCACCCAGCCGCGTGGAATAGATTAAAGCCGTTCCGGTAGCGTTTATTTTGGTGACGAAGGCATCGAACCCTTTCGCGGCGGTTTGAAAAGCGCCGGCCGTGACCGGAAAATCGGTCGACGGCGTGGACCCGGAGACATAGGCATTTCCCGCTGCGTCTACCGCAATGCCTCCTGATAAAACTTCGGTCTGAGCCTCGAAGTCGGATCCGCCCAGGTAGGTCGCATAGACGAGCGCGTTGCCCGAGGGACTGAGTTTCGCGACAAAATAATCCGCTCCCCCCTGGAATGTGGATTGGAATGAGCCTGTGGTGGTCGGGAAATTTGGTGTTGCGGTTGCTCCGAGCAAGTAACAGCTCCCGTTTGCATCGGCCGCTATCCCATAAGGCTGGTCCTGTGCGCCGGTGCCGAGATAGGTCAGATATAAAAAGGCGGTGCCTGCCGCATTGAGTTTTCCCACGAACATTTCGCGCGGCAGCGTCTGCAGCGCATTGACAGTGCCTAAATTCGTAGATCGGGTTCGGCCCACAAAGCAAAGGTTGCCTTGACCATCAAGGGCGATCTTGTATATGTCGTCCCCCAGATTGCCATCCACGAACGATGAATAAACGATGGTGGGATCGATGGTCAGTGGCAGACTGTGGTCGAATTCACCGAGCTCAAAGCCGACGCCCCGAAAGCTCTTCCTCACGAATCGGCAAGCTATTTCCTCTTGAACGCCCTGGCGGGTCGTCTGGTAAGCGATTGGCCGCTCCTGCAATATAGTGCGGTCGCCGAAGAGCACATGCAGACGTTCTTGGGCGTCCACAAAAACCCGGCTAGCACCCCGGAATCGTATAGTGATCTGCTGGGGATCGACTCCGGGCTGCAGTTGGAAATCGTATTCCACTTGATGGCTGCTTCCGTAATAACGCAGGTTGACGCCCGGATATACGCCACGAAATAGAACCGATTCATAGGTGGGTATATCGCGTTTCCACCCGCCCGAATCTTTCCCGATGAAGTAATTAATCCTGGTGGCTAAAGGCGCTTCCGTGCCGATCTGGGGATTTCTGTTTGAATTCTGCAGATCCATCGCGAACGGGCCCATGCGAGCGGCACCGTCTCGAGTTGACGAGACAGCCAGCTGCAAACTCCCAGAACGGGTAAGAAGCCCGGTGTAGGCGCGCGTGCGAACCTTAAACGCCACCGATCCACTTTCGCGTCCCGTATTGGGTTCAAACGCGATGGGTAATTTCACGGAATCTATTGACGGCACGGCTTGGCGGGAAGAATCAAAAGTTTCGGTGCGGCCAACAGCGGCCACGGCCGCCACAATAAAAACAATCTTGATCCCGGAAAAACTTACAGCCCTCGGCTGACACATGGAGGCACACTTAAGCGCGGCTTAGAAGCAGGAGCCAGCGCCCTCTCTTCTATCATGATATCTAGTACTTAGTTCGGGCGGGCGGGTAGTATCTGCTGATGAGGAGGGGTGCCGGTGCAGATGGTGGTGGCGGGCGTGATTGAACGAGGTGACGAAGTATTGATCTGCCAGCGCCGCCCTGGGCAGGCTCACGCTTATAAATGGGAATTTCCGGGAGGCAAGGTCGAGTCTGGTGAACGCCCTGAGGACGCGATAGTCCGAGAGTTGGATGAGGAACTTGGCATCCGGGCTACGGTCGACGCCGAGTTGATGCGCTACCCCTTCGGTTATGCGGAGCGCGAGCAGATTCTGCTGATCTTTTTCCGCGTGCGGCGGTTTTCCGGAGACCCGGAAAATCGCGAGTTCGAACAGATGATCTGGTGTCCGCGCCGAACACTGCGAGACTACGACTTTCTCGAAGGCGATCGCGACTTTCTTACTTCTTATTGAGTTGCGTCATGTACGCGACATCAATCAGATCGAGCGACGCTTGATTGTGCACGTTCTGCGCCGTCACATAATGAAGCGTACTATTATCTACCCAATAAGCCAGAGCCGAATAAACCGAATGGTCCTTGTAAGGAATAAGGTACGTCTTGCCCTGCAGATTCGAAGAGGAGTCAATCGAAACGCGGGATGGCGAATCGAAAACATGCACGGTGTCGCGCGCTGGCTCAGCCATCACGCTATCGGACGCGGAGGCACCGAAGTTTTGGTTAATCACCACTTGGGGAGCCGGTGCCGCGAGCGAAGGCTGGTTCACTATCGTAATATTTGGCTGATTTTGAGGCTGAACCAACCCGGCATCATAACCGTAACCCGAATAGCCGCCAACATAAACAGGATAGGCGTAGGGATAAGAGCCAATGGATCGCCGGTTGTAGCGGTACGGCTGAACGCCGCCGACGACGGATCCCAACGATCTGGCAAATCCCGTATCTGTAATGGAGAAATTGCCGGGCGCTGGTGGATGGCCCGTGCCAGGGAAGGCCACGCTGCCAAAACCGCTAAAAGAGCCGTATGTGTTTCCGCCTCGATACTGACCGAATGCGGATGATGCAACTAGAACTGAAATACAGATCAACGCTGAAGTCTTCACGGAATCGCCCTCAACACCTATAGACTACCACTGGCACACAACCGTGCACCCTCTCTATTTGCTATTTGGGAGTGACCGGACGCCGCACGGGAGCCGCGGGACGATTTGTGGGCATGCCCGTCCCGATCGCCGGTTTCGCCAACGCCGGGGTCATTGGAGCGGACTTATCGTAAAGCGCGATGATCTCACGCGTGACATCGATCGTGTTCGAAGCGAATAGCACCCCCGACTGCTGGTTGCTGATATCGAGCACCAGCGCGAATCCGTTGTCGCTCGCATACTTGTTCAGCACCGACATTAGCTTGCCGCCCAGATCGTTCATAATCCGGCCCTGCTCCTGCTCCAGTTCCGCGTTGGCATCTTCCGTATCCCTCTTCAGATCGGTAGTCTTTTTGTCGATGTCCCGCATGACTTTCTGCTTGGCTTCATCGCTCATTACATTGGCCTTGGCCAATGACGCCTGGAGCGCGGCGATGTCGCTCTGCTTTTTGTCGAGTTCGTTCTTTTTGGGTACGAACTTGGCCTGCAAATCCGCGGCGGCCTTCTTCCCATCGCTAGTCGCCACAATGGCGCTCTGAACGTCAATCACCCCCACTTTAGTAGGCACGGGAGCGCCCGCGGTCGGTGCCTGGGCAGACGCAAACGAGGCCGCTCCGAGCAGAGTTGCGCCCAGAATGGAATAGATCCTGAAAATGCTTTTCACGAAAGTTTGACTCCTTGGATTTGTTTCGATACTAACATGACGAACAATCGCCTAAAAGGTTCGTCCGATGGTGAAGCGAAAAGTGCCGTGCTTCTCGAAGAATGGGTAAGCCCGTCCGAATGAAGCCACCGAATTCAGGAACGTAGCGTTATTCGGGAAAAGAGAGCGGTCCGCCACGATGGGCGGCTGCAAAAATTGGCGCACGATGGAGGGGTTGTAAGCGTAGTAGATGCGAAAGGGGGCATTGACCACCGGCAGCATCACCTGAAGTTCCAAGCCCGTTGACATGCGGATCTTCTGGGTTCCCGGCGCGATCTTGACATTGCCATCGAACCCGGCTTGAGGAAACAGAGCATTCAAATCGCTCACGCGGCCTGGATTCATCTTGAGTTGATTGGTGAATACAATCTTGTTTAAACCCATATCGAAAAACGGGGCAAGCGTGACAGGCCCAAGAATCGGGATACGGTATTCGAGGTTGGTGACAACCTGGGTATCGCCGCCGGGAGTGATGAGTTGGTAGATCGGAACCTGTTGCGTGACGGGCACCAATGTCTGCACGCCGTTCTGAATTGTCTTCTGCAGCCGCGCCGAGCCGTCGTTATTCAACACGTTGATACTCGCGGTGCTAGCTACGAATGCGATGGGTGTGATGCCGTAAAAATCGAATCCGCGCACATCCTGTTCGCCCCCAATGTACGTGCGTGAGAACGGCGGCGCGACCTTGCCGTTATACCCGGTGAGCAGCGAAGTAAGGATGTGAAAGGCAATCACGTTCCTGCGATAGTGCGGCGAAGTATGAAAGTACTGGAAATCGAGCGACGGGCGGATCGTGTTGACATTGCCACCGAGAAAGCTGCCGGCGAACTCAGCCGAAAGGTAAATGCTCTTGCCTTGCGTCGGGCTGATGGGGTGGTTCTTGGAGTTGTACGTATAAGAGGGAACAATACGGCTGGTTTTAATCCCGTTGAGCGAGTTCGGTCCCGTGACACCTTGGAAGTTTATGTACGTGAAGTAGTTGAGCGCGCCATCGCTTTTGGTTTTGATGTCGGATTTATCGTACCCGTACGTGATGCCGATACGGGCAAAGCTGCGCCTAAGCACGTAGCTGGCGCTGATCGACGCACCAAGGGAATTCTGCACGTAATTCAAAAGATTCGAGCTCCCGATGGAGTTATAGAACCCTCTCAAATCGCGACCGGAAAGAATTGAGTATTCGCGGCCCTGATCGTAGTTGTAACGGCGCTGGTAAACCACGAAGCCAAGCTGCACCGCTTTGTCCAGGAAGTAGGGTTCCGTGAAGCCCAGGCTAATGTCACGCATGCGCGTGCCAAGCTGCGCTTCTAGTGAAAGCGTCTCGCCCAATCCCAGAAAATTGTTGGTGGAATAGTTGAACCCAACGAAACTTCCGGCGATGCCCGACAGGCCGCCATTCAGTCCCACGGTGTTCTTCCCCCGCTCTTTAACCTTTAACGCAATGTCAATCGTGTTGCTCTGCGGGTTGCGCTTCAATTCGTAGGATTCGTTCTCTTTCAGAACCTCGAAATAGCCGAGTTGATTCAACCGCAAGATGCTGGCGTCCCAAAGACGCGAACTATAGATATCGCCTTCATCGAGCAAAATTTCGCGGCGAATCACTTTGTCGCGCGTGGTGGTGTTGCCCACGAAATCGATGCGGCGGACGAAGAACTGCTTGCCCTCGTCGGCGGTGAGCGTCAGATCGATCTGATCGGAATTGGGAACCACGTCAATAGCGGGTTCGGGCACAAAATCGATGTAGCCAAACTCGCCATAAAGTTTCCGCAGATTATCCATCCCCTTGCGAAGCTTGGTGGTGGAAAAAATATCACCCTCGCCCATTCCGAAAAGCTGTTTCGACAGCACTTCCGGAGTGCGAAAAAGTTTCACCCCTACATACGTGATTTTGTGCAGGTGGTACTGCTTGCCTTCTTCTACGGGAATGGTAATGTCGGCGCGCTTGCCGGGTTTGTTCGGATAGAACAGCGGAATGTGGCGACCTTCGCCGCCGACGTCTCTCAATTTTACCGGGCTGTCGAGGACCTTCGCGGTAAAGTAGCCTTTCTGCTGGTAAGCGTCGCGCACGCGCTCTTTATCCTCTTCCAGTTTGCTGGCATCGTAGGTGCGCGAGAAGATATTCTCAAGCAGAATCGACTGAGGAATGCCGATGGGCTTCAGATTTTTCATCGCGCGGATTACTTCACGCTGGCTAAATACCTGATTCCCGACCACATTGATATTTCCGACCTTCACTTTAGGCCCTTCGTTGACTTGGAAAATCACTTCCAGGGAGCTCGGGGGAATTCGACGAATTTCCGGTGTAACCGTTGCGAACTGACGACCGCGTTCACCTAGCAATTCTCTCAAAACGACGGCGGCGCGTTGCACTTTGGCGGGATCGTACTGGGACTCCACCGACAAACCCACCTTCTTTTCCTTGAAGCGGTCTAGAATCTCGGACGTGGTGACGGATTTCGCATTTTCATACTTGATGGTACGCACTACCGGACGCTCCGTGAGCACGAAGCGAATGATGGTACCCGTGGGGCCGGGCTCCCCTTCCATTCGGATATCGTCGAACCGGTTCGTGTTCCAAAGCGCTATAAAATCGCGCCTGAGCGTCTCTTCGTTGTAAGGATCGCCTCTCTTGGTGTAAATCAGCGCGCGCAATGTATCCTGAGGAACGCGTCGCGAGCCGCGAAACTCTATCGCATCGATGAGATTTTCGCCTGAAACAGGCTTGGCTTCTTCGACAGCCTTTGGAGTCTCGGGTACGATCGTGGGGCGGGGCGTCTGATTCGGCGGGGCGCCCGGAGCCTCCTTAGGAGGTTCGGCAGCCTGCGGAACAGTTTCGAAAGGATTCGCTTTCTTAGGTGGTGGCGCGGGCGTCTGCGACTGTGGATTTGCCGCTGGCGCTGACGGTGGAGTCGGAGTCTGGGACCACGCAGGAATGAAAGCGGTGACGCTCAGCAGACAGACGAGGACGCGGGTCAGGCTCTCAGGCCTGAAAACTTTCATGAAAACTGGATTTCCTTTCCATTCTGCGCCCATAAGTTGACGTAGGCTGCCTGCCTACCGTTTCATACAGTGCAGATCGAGCGCCGAGGTAACACTTGTTTCGAAGTTAATAGTTTAGCGGATACTCCG
>JANYJA010000027.1 GCA_025358575.1 Terriglobia bacterium | reverse complement strand
GTATCGCCTTCAATCACCGCGACCGTCAGAACACAAGCCATCCCTTGCCATTGCGAATTGATGCTGGCAAGCCGGAAAATTTCATTATTCGCCAGAGCGATGGCCTCGCGGATACGATCAATCACGCTCCCGGTGGGTCGCTCGAGCCGCCCCCGCAACATCGCAATCGCGGTTTCGGCGGCCTTCTCGCCAGCCGCCTCGCCCCCCATTCCATCCACCAGCAGAAAGATGCCGCGACTGCGGTTGCAATAAAACCGGTCTTCGTTATTGCCGCGGCGCAGGCCCGGGTGGGAATGCCCCGCGCTGCGCAGCCCTGTCAGCGGCGTTTCAACTGCCATAGCACAAAGCCAACTACCACCAGCAGAGCCGCCGAGAGGAACCAGACCCGCGCCAGGAACAGCTCTTTCACTCCTTGACCTCGAAGTCGAGGAACACGATTCCCGCGAGTCCAATCCGGCTGCGCTTCGGCAATTCGACTTCAGATTCGCCCGGCGGCACGGCCACGCCATCCACCGTGGTACCGAATTGGCTTACGTCCCGCAAATGAAAAGCCTTGGAATCTGGATCCCGGCGCAGTCGGCAGTGCTCCCGCGAAACATCTGGCAGCGTGTTGAGTTTCAGATCCACCCAATATTCCTTCCCGCCGCGTCCAATCACGATCATGTTTTTAGTGACGGGAAAAGTGCCTGGACCGTTCTGGTCTTCATAGCGCAGCTCCGCGAAAACTCCTTCGGAAGCTTGCACCGTCGGCACAATGCGCGAAGTCTTCTCGCCCACGGCATCCTTGCGAGTGATACGCGTCGTCAGCTCGCCTGCTCCATACTCCGCCTTAGCCGGGGCGCCTAACTCCGAGTGAACTTCAATCTCGCCGTGCTCCAGCGTGCCCTCCACGTCAGGGAGGAATTCCACCGTCCAGTCGCCTCCCAGAATCTTATACTCCATGCCCGGCCCTTTTGTTCCACCGAAGCGCTTCAGAAGTGCGTGCGTTTTACCGCCGTTCAGCCGCGCCAGATGGTCCTGCAAAGCGCGTTTGATTTCGGCCGTCAGATAAGGAATCGCCGCGCGCAGAGGGTCGTAGTCCTCCGGGTGCAGATAGACGCGAAACACCGAGGGAACCAGCGTGCTGTAGCGAATTTGGAACATGCCTTCTTCCAGGTTCCGCTGGATCTCCGAAAGTATGTCTCCACCGCTGATTCGGTCTGCCATGGGAGTGCCTCTATTGTAATCACAGCGATTCTGCAAGTTTTTTTACTTTCCTTTTCAATAACTTAGCGATTTCTCCGTCTCAAGTGCAAAGGGCCTGCCCACTACACTTGGATCAAGAAAGACTGCTGCGTTGGGCCGCGGCAGTCTTTGGCAACGCGATGTTGCGCCGCGTTGCCCCTCCTGTTCTCCCCGGACGGATATTTGGCGGTATCCGTCTGGGTTGAGAACGGTCCTAATCCTTTTCGAAGACAACCTCTTTCTCATGCATAAGCCATTTTGCAAACTCATTGCCGGGGGCGTTTTCAGCGCCGGACTCGCGGCCGCGCAGATGTTGATGAACGACATCCCGGCGCGTCCAAACGAAGCGAAGATGGAGGGGGCGCGGAGACGTGCCGCCGCCTTCGAAGACAAGCAATTCCGCGAGCGCATGAACCAGTTCGCCGCCGCATGGAATCTGTTCATCAACGAATATCAGGACCGCGGCACTTTCAACGTGAAGAAGGCGAAGGCCGTCCAGCACGCCTGGAAGAGCATCGAGCCGGATCTGCCCCGATAGCCTCTACTCGTACCGCAGCGCGTCAATCGGGTCCAGCTTCGACGCCTTGATCGCGGGCAGCAGCCCCGCAATCAGCCCGATCATTTCCAGCACCACCGTTGAAGTCACCACCGCGAAGGTCGAAATTTTCAGATGGATGTCGCCGTTTCCGCTGTCGTCTTTGAAAATCGGACCCAGCAACGGCAGCGTCTGAATCCCTTGGGTCACCGTGTAACCGATCAGCACACCGAGCAAGCCCCCCGCCGTCACAATTACCATCGCCTCCAGCAGAAATTGAGACAGGATCGCGCCGCGCGTCGCCCCAATCGATTTCAAAACTCCAATCTCTTTTGTTCGCTGCGTGACCGAGACCAGCATGATATTGGTCAGGCCCACGCCGCCGATCGCCAGGGTCAGCGCCCCGATGAACCCAAGCAGCACCCGCAACCCAATCGACATCGCGTCGATTTCCTTCATAAATTCATTAAACACAATCACTTCGATGGCACGATCGTCAGTCGGCGAGAAATTGTGCGTCCGCGCCAGCGTCTCCCGCACCGCTTTCACCGCTGCCTTCCGAAAGATTGGATTCGCCGGCATCCACACAATATCCTGCGGATACTTGATGTCCCGCAGCAGCGACATTGTCTGATACGGGATAAACACACACTCGTTATCGGGCGTGTTGTAGTTGGAAATTTGAGTCTTCGTCTTGAGTACGCCCACCACCGAAAAGGTCATCCCGTTCAGCGTGATCGATTCCCCCTCCGGCGGAATTTCCCCGAAAAGTTTTTTCGCCGCCTCAGCCCCCAGCACCGCCGTTCGCTGCTTCTGCTGTTCGTCCTCGGCCGTTAGCCAGCGCCCCGTGCTGATGGTCATGTTGCGGACCTTCCCGTAACCCACAGGATCCACCGCGCGAATCGATAACTGCTGATTGCGATACCCGCGCACCACGTTCGCGCGGCCCATCATGATCTCTGGCGAGATCGCCCCGACCATCGGCACCGCCTCACGAATAGCATCGACGTCGCTCAGTTCCAGCCGGATCGGGCGCCCGGATCTCTCGCCTCCCGCCTGCGCGGACGTCTGCCCTCCGAACATCAAAATCAAATCCTGACCCACCGCTTGGAACGATGTCCGCAGCGCAAAATCGAATCCCTCGCCGTATGAGTAGAGGATCACGAAGCACGCTACGCCCCACCCCAAGCTGAGTGTCGTCAATGCGCTTCGCTGGCGATTGAATTTCAGCGCCTGAACCGCTTCGCGAAACACGCCTTTAACGTTCATAGCGAAGCGCCTCCACGGGCGTCAACGCGGCCGCCCGCCACGCCGGAATCAGCGAGGACAAAATCGCAATCACCGTGAGCGCCGCAAACGTCAGCGCCGTAGTAACTCCGCTCACCGGAAGTCCGGGAAACGAATCGGGCATCTTCACCAGCTTCAGCAGGGATGAAAGTCCAAACGCTACGCCCCAGCCCATCACTCCGCTGGCAAATGCGAGCACACACCCTTCCACCAGAAAGTCCGCCAGAATGCGTAGTCGCGTCGCGCCTATCGCTTTTCGCAGTCCAATCTCCCGCGTGCGCTCCGATACCGTGATCAGCATGATGTTCATCACGCCGACGCCGCCTAGCGATAATGTCACCAGCGCGATTCCCGCCAGAAACGTCGTCATCGATTGGAAGATTCCGTCTACTTGTTTGGCGTTCTCGACCGTGTCCCAGACCCCCAAAGCGCCCTTATCACTCGGATCGAAGTCATGCACGCGCCCAATCACTTTCAAAACCTGGCGGCGCGCATCCTCGAAAGCCTCTAGCGACGTCGGCACGTAAATAATGTCATCCAGGATGCCAGCCACGTACCATTCCTGCTTCGGCGGGCAGTCCCGCACCATGGTGTTGTATGGAATGTAGATCTTGTCTTCATCCATTCCGCTGTAACTGCTGTTTTGGTTCTTGTCCGACATCACTGCAATCACTTCAAACGGAATCGTATTGATTGCAATTTTCTGACCCACCACTCCGTTGCGCTCCCCGAATAATTGCTTTTGCACCTTGCGCCCCAAAATGCAAACGCGCCGGCCTTCGGTATTGTCTTCTTCGCCGATCAGCCGCCCCTGTGCAATGGGAATGGTCCGCAATTTGAAAAATGTCGGCTCCGCGCCGTTCGCATCGAACGTGCCGCTGTTGTAAGGGCTGCTGCCGCGCACCGAACTCTCCACCTCACCCACCACGTAGCGCACCAAGTAGCATTCACGACGGATGTTTTCCACGTCCCCGTAAGTCAGCCGAATCCGCCGCCCAGCCCGCTGACCGCCTTCCTGCTTCTCCGTCCGTCCGCCAAACAGGATGACGATGTTCTCGCCCAGGCTCTTCATGTTGTTGCGCTGGCCTTCCTTAAAGCCATCGCCCATCGCCACAATCAAAACGATCGATGCAATGCCCCAGGCGATGCCCGCCATGGTCAGAAAGCTGCGCAGCTTGTTGCGAAGCAGGCTAGACATTACCTGCCCCACTAATTCTTTGATGTACGACATGGCTACTGCAGAATTACTTGCTGGCCCGCATTTAGGCCCTTCAAGATCTGCGTGCGGGAACCGTTGCTGATACCCGTAACTACTGCGATCCGCCTCTTGCCTTTTTCGTTGGTTGGATCGGGAATCTCTACTTCTGTCGACTTATCCTTTTTATACAGAATCGCGCCTTCCGGCACCGCGATCACGCCCTTGCGCTCCTCAAGAATGATCTCCGCGTTGGCCGTCATTAGCGCGCGCAGCTTCCCGGTTTCATTCGAAATCGAAACGCGAACCTCAAAAGTGGTCACGTTGTCTTTCTCCAGACCCATCGGCGAAATTTTGGTCACCCGCCCCGCGAACTTCTGGTCCTTGTAAGACTCCACCGTAATACGCGCCGTTTGCCCCAGATAAACTTTACCGATGTCACTCTCGTCGACTTTGCCCTTCACGTAGACTTCGCCCAATTCGCCCAGCGTCATGATCAGGGTCGCGCCCGACCCCATCGTGAGAATTGAGCTGACCGCGCCGCCCACTTCCCCTTCGCGCGAAAGCACCACCCCGTCGATCGGCGACAAGATGGTGGCGTTGCGAAGGTCCTCTTCAGCCCGCGCGACAATGGCCGCCTGCTGCTGCAATTGGGCCTTAGCTTTTGCAATCGCGGCTGTCGCGGAGCCTAGATTCACCTCGGACGAATGCTGCTTGTTGCGCGCCATTTCATAATTCTTCTCTGCATCGTCGCGCGCGTTCTGGGCGATCAGCCCATCGCCGAAGAGCTTCGCGGCCCGGTCGCGGTCGCGTTTCAGAAAAGGCAAATCGGGACCCGCCGCATCCACTTTGAAGCGGTCGTAATCGGCCTCCGCGCTCTTCACTCCGGCTTCGGCAAAGTTTAACGACGCTTGCGCTTCGCGAAGCCGCGGCAGTAAATCGTTTTTGTCCAGTTCGCAGATCACTTGCCCCTTGTGCACGGCGTCCCCGAAGTTGACCGGCAGCTTCAAAATGATGCCGCTGGCTTTCGATTTGATTTCAACTCGCGTGACGGGTTCAATCTTGCCGGTTGCCACCACCGACCGTGCCAGATCGATCTTCTCGGCCTTTGCGAGCTTCTCGGGATCGATCTTCGTCGGCGTGTGTCCGATGGCTTTGAGGGAAAAGAATGCCGTGCCGCAAAGCGCGCCAATTATTACCAGAGTCCAAACTAAACGCTTCTTCTTTTTCGGGTTTGCCATTTCAATTGATCCAATGCCTTACTACGCACCGCACCCCCTCATAGTTCGCAAAAAGTAGAATAAGGACGTGTCTTCCACTTTGACGAAGCCCTCCGGAGAAAGTCTTGCTGCTTGATGGAAACGCCGTTCGCGACCGCATCAAGGCCGAGTGCGTCCCCCGTATTGCGCGGTTTCTCCAGGATGCGGGCCGCCCGCCTGGCCTCGCCGTCATTCTCGCGGGCGAAAATCCTGCGTCTCAGGTTTATGTCCGGAGCAAGACCAAGACTGCGTCTGAACTCGGTATCTACAGCGAAACGCTGACCCCCAGCGCCTCTGCAACCACTGAAGAACTGCTGAATCTCGTTCACCAGCTCAACCACCGGGACGAAATTGACGGCATCCTCGTGCAGCTCCCTCTTCCGCCTCAGGTCGATGCCCCGCGCGTTTTGCTTGCCGTCACCCCTGAAAAAGACGTTGATGGCTTCCATCCGACCAATGTCGGCAACCTGGTCACCGGCCGCCCCGGCCCGAAACCCTGCACGCCCTCGGGAATCATCGAGTTACTGAAACGCTATAAAATCGAAATTGCCGGACGGCACGCCGTAGTGGTCGGTCGCAGCGACATTGTGGGCAAACCCGTGGCTCTGCTGCTGCTGCAGAATAACGCAACTGTCACCATCTGCCATTCGAAAACTCGCGACCTCCCCTCGGTCTGCCGCCAAGGCGAAATTCTGATCGCCGCCATTGGGCGCCCCGCCATGATTACGGCTGCGTTCATGCGCCCCGGCTGCACGGTCATTGACGTTGGGATGAATCGTCTCGAATCGCCGGAAGAAATCGCACGCGTTTACAACGCCGATCCCGAACGCCTGCGCGAACGGCTTCAGGCCTTCGAAAAGAAAGGCCCGCTTCTCATCGGGGACGTGAACCCGCTCGATGCCGCCGCTATCTCCAGCGCGTGGACCCCAGTGCCCGGCGGGGTCGGTCCACTCACGATCGCCATGCTCATGTCCAACACCATCGATGCCGCCCAGCGTCGAAGGGATTTATCTTGAAAGTTGGGCTTACCGGGGGCCTTGCTTCCGGAAAGACCTTCGTCGGTCTGGAACTCGCGGCGCTCGGCTGCCATCTGATTCGCGCCGATGAGTTGGGCCATGAGGCGCTGGCGCCCGATGGGGCTGCATTTTTCTCTGTTGTGAAGGAATTTGGCGAGGAGATCCTGACGGACGGGTCAATCGACCGCGGCGTGCTGGCAAGGCAAGTGTTCGGAAATCCCGCCCGCCTTGAAGCGTTGAACCGCCTGATCCACCCTTTTGTGCGATCGCGGCAAATCGTGTTAACACGAGAAATTCTTGCGCGCGACGCCACCGCCATTGTGGTGTACGAAGCCGCCATCCTGATTGAGACCGGCGGCTATCGGGAAATGGAAAAATTGATCGTTGCGTACTGCACCATGGAACAACAAATCGAACGCGCCATGCAACGCGGGGCTTCGCGCGAGGACGTCGTCGCCCGCTTAAGTCATCAGATGCCGCTCGAAGACAAACGAAAGTTCGCCGACTACGTCATAGATACCTCCGGCGCCAAAGAAGCCACGCGCGAACAGACTCTCCGCGTCTATGATTCACTTAGGAGCTTAGTTTAATGAGACCGCGTACCCTGCTGCTCACGCTGTTGCTGGTCGGTGGATTTTGGTTTTTCACCTCGCGTGCCGATTGGGACGTGTCCCGTATCATGCACCCAGTGGCGGCCACCGGCCGGTTGTGGTCCTCGCCCGTGACCGCCCGCACTTCGGGATATTCCAGCGATGAGCTCAACAACATCGACATCTACCGCACCGCGCATCTGGCCACCGTCAACATCACCAGTGTGGTGCTGCGCCAAGGCTGGTTCAATCAAGTCTATCCATCGCCCGGCACCGGCTCCGGATTCATCATCAACGAGGATGGGCAAATCGTCACCAACAATCACGTAGTCAACGGAAGCTCTACCCTGAGCGTCACTCTCGCCGATCACAAACAGTACAAAGCCCGCATATTGGGTATGGATTCACGCAACGATCTCGCGCTGATTCAGATCGCCGCCGGACGTAAGCTTCCGTATTTGCATCTGGGAGCGTCGGAGGCCTTACAGGTTGGCCAGAAAGTGCTCGCCATTGGCAATCCATTCGGATTGGAAGGCACTTTAACCACCGGCGTCGTCAGTTCACTCGGGCGTTCCCTTCCCACCGAAGAGGGGCGCTCTCTCGAAGATCTCATCCAGACCGATGCCGCCATCAATCCCGGGAACAGCGGCGGCCCGCTCCTCGATTCGCACGGCGACGTGATCGGCATCAATACCGCCATTTACGGCGGCCAACAAACGCTCGACGGTCAGGCCGGCAACATCGGAATCGGTTTCGCGTTGCCCATCAACCGCGCCAAAGATATGCTCGAAGAATACCGCACGCGCGGCCATATCTCGCGTCCGGTGCTGGGCGTGCAGACTGTTTTTGTCGAAGGCGATCTGGCCAGCGCCCTGGGCCTTCCCACATCCGGTGTCCTTCTGATTCAGCGCATCGAGCCTGGAACCAGCGCCGAAGAATCTGGCCTCCGCGGACCCAACAGAAATGTGATTGTCGGAAATTATCAGTTGGGAATCGGCGGGGATGCCATTGAAGCCATCGATGGAAAAACCGTGGATTCGCAGGACGCCATCCAGAAGGCGCTTGCGCGGAAGCGTGCCGGCGATTCCGTCGAACTGACTATTCACAGGGGCGGAAAATCCCAGAAAGTAACCTTGAAACTCGGCGCCGCCCCAGAGAACTTATAGCGCTTTACACGTCGTAATAAAGCTGAAACTCATACGGATGCGGACGCAGCCTTACCGCTTCAGCCTCGTTCTTCCGCTTGTACTCGATGTAAGTCTCGATCAGTTCTTCCGTAAACACGTCCCCCTTCAACAGAAACGCGTGATCGTCTTCAAGGCAATTCAGCGCCTCGTCCAAAGTTCCAGGCATTGAGGGCACGCTCTTCATCTCTTCCGGCGAGAGATCGTAAATGTCCTTGTCTAGCGGCTCACCCGGCTCGATTTTGTTCAATATTCCGTCGAGCCCAGCCATGAGCATCGCCGAAAAAGCCAGATACGGATTCGCTGCCGGGTCAGGCGGTCGGAACTCCACTCGCTTCGCCTTGGGGCTCGACGAGTACATGGGAATCCGGCATGCCGCCGAACGGTTGCGCCGCGAATACGCCAGATTTACCGGCGCTTCATACCCCGGCACCAGCCGTTTGTAGCTGTTCGTCGTGGGCGCAATAATGGCCGAAAGCGCGCGCGCGTGCTTCAGCAGGCCGCCAATATAATGCAGCGCCATCTGGCTGATCCCCGCATATCCGTCGCCCGCAAACAGCGGTTGCCCGTTCTTCCAGATGCTTTGGTGCGTGTGCATGCCGCTTCCGTTATCGCCAAAAATCGGCTTCGGCATGAACGTCGCCGATTTGCCGTACTGGTTCGCCACGTTGCGCACAATGTATTTGTACAGCATCATGTTGTCCGCGGATTTCACCAGCGTATTGAACCGTTGGTCGATCTCGCACTGGCCCGCGCCGCCCACCTCGTGATGGTGGCACTCTATCGTCAGCCCGCACCGCGTCATGGTCTCGACCATCTCGGCGCGCAGGTCCTGATAGTGATCCGTGGGCGGCACCGGGAAGTAGCCTTCCTTCGTGCGCGGACGGTATCCCAGATTGTCTTTCTCGCGGCCCGAATTCCATCGCCCTTCTTCCGCGTCGATGAAGTAGAAACCTGAGTGCGCATTCTGGTCGAACCGCACGTTATCAAAAATGAAGAACTCCGCTTCCGCCCCGAAGTAGGCCACGTCCCCGATTCCCAAATTGCTGAGATACATCTCCGCTTTCTTCGCAATCCAGCGCGGGTCGCGCTCGTAATTCTGCTTTGTGATCGGGTCTTTGATATCGCCCAGCATGATCAGCGTCGGAGTCTCCATGAATGGATCCATCACGGCGGTGCTGGGGTCGGGAATGAGCAGCATATCGCTCTCATTGATGGCCGCCCAGCCTCGGATGCTCGATCCGTCGATGCCGAAACCATTCTCGAACGCGTCGATTGTAAGCTCGCCAATCGGATATGAAATGTGGTGTTGCAAACTCGGGATGTCCGTAAATCGGACGTCCAGTTGCCTGGCCTCATTTTTCCTTGCAAAATCCAGGACTTCTTGCGGACTCATCGAACCCTCCTCCGCGCTAATTTTGGCGAATTAGAAGATTACAGGATGTTTGCCGCGCTCGTCAACCGCGTTTGGATTCGAGGCAAGAAAACCCGTGCTTTCCTGGCGGATTTCGTCGTATAGTAGTGGAACCAACATTTGAGGTTGTTCTTTATGCATAAATCAAACCGGGCCGCGCTCTCCTGTGCGGCGCTCCTTTTTTCCACCAGCCTTGTGTTTTCTTCGACCCCTCCGATTGTAGAAAATTACTACGGTCCCTCCTGCGTGGTGATTTCCGACATCAATAAGGACGGCAAGGCCGATCTGATAATCGCCGACCGCAGCACCAACAAAGTTTACATCTATCTCGGTAACGGCGACGGTACCTATCAGACGCCTATTACCTATTTGACAGGGGCGGCCGCCAACCAAGTCGCCGTCGCGGATTTCAACGGCGATGGCAAACTGGACCTAGCCGTAACCAATTCTTACTCCAACACGGTTTCCATTTTATTCGGTCACGGCGACGGCACCTTTAATGCCCCAATCTCCTATGCCACTTTGATTAATCCGTTTTCCGTCATTGCAGTCGATTTCAACAAGGATGGGTTTCCCGATATTGCGGTCAGTAATTTTAATTCCAACGCAGTCCAGGTGTTCATGAACGCTGGCGGCGGCAGGTTCCGTGCACCGGTAAGCTATACAACCAGCATGCCCCTGGATATGTCATCTGGGGATTTTAACGGTGACGGCTTTGTCGACATTTTGGCCTCTAACCGGCAGGCCGGAACAGTGTCCGTATTTTTCGGCAACGGCGACGGAACCTTCAAGCCGCAGTTCACCATTCCCATCGTCACAACGCTTATTGACAGCAACCCTTCCTTGGCGCTCGCTATCGATTTCAATCATGATGGCAAACTGGATATCGTCGTCGGCGACGAGCACAATTACAACATTGTCGTGTTGCTAGGCAACGGGGACGGAACCTTCAAGAAACCCATAACATTCCCCACGGGCGGGGCCTTTCCATTTTCGTTCGCCGTCGCGGACTTTAATGGCGACGGAATCCTTGACGTGGTCGCTGGAGCCAAGCTCTCCAATGCCATGGCAGTCATGCTCGGCGCAGGGTCCGGGCTGCTGAAATCCTCCACCCTCTACCCTGTTGATAACACCCCGTTTTATACTACCGCTGGGGACTTAAACGGAGATGGAATCGTGGATGTTGTAACGGTCAACAATGTGTCCAGCACCGTCTCCATCCTGATTGGAAATGGCGATGGCACGTTCAAGCCCTCTTACAGTTTCCCCATTCAGTAATTCTCAACACGCATGCTAAACTAATTGAGGTCCTGGGAGGTCGTCCAACGGTAGGACTGCAGATTCTGGATCTGCCTATCGGGGTTCGAATCCCTGCCTCCCAGCCATTTTCACCGTTTCATCTCAACCAATTTATTTCGGGGCGAAGACCAGCCCGTGAGGCCCGTTGAGATTCGAGACATACGGGGTCACATTGCCCGTCTTCATGTCTACCGCTACCAACTCGTTTAGGCTTCCCACCGATGCGTAAAGCGCCCACATGGGCAGGCCGGAAGCATCGATCGCGAGTACCTGGTTGTTCTTGGTATCCGCCAAATAGAACGTTCCCTTGGCCGCCGTGATAAACACTTCATCGTCCAATCCCGACACGTGGGTGCCAGTCGTCGGGTCCAGCACATTCAAGAAGGCCACCGACTGCGTCAGCAACGCTGGATTCTTTACAAAGATGAACTGACCGTCGTCGCCGCTGGTCAGCATCAAATCCCCGCTGGGAGTAAGTTTCAGCGAATCGGGATCATTCTGGGAAGTCGGCTGATTGGTTTGACCCGTCGCCAGATTCAAGCCCGTCGCGCCCATTGTAAGCACGGTATTTACTTTAATTGGGCTGGACGAACTCGACAGAACCTGGATAGTGGCGTCACCCGGCCCCGTGGGATTCGTGTAACTAAGAAATACGCGATTGCCTCGGAACACCGGTTCGTCGTAACCACGAGTAGTCGATTGCACGGCATAAGGTATTGGCGAGCCGGATGTGATGCCTTTCACTGGATCAATCAGCGTCAGCGTTGAATTTCCATCTTGATTCTGCAGCGCCCAGACTAATCCGCTTATAGGATTCACTTTCAGGCCATCCACGGATCCTGCGATCGTATATTGGGCCACCACGAGGCCCGACGGGTCATACTGAACCACGGTGCTATTTCCTGTGGCGCCCGTGGAACTCGCGCCATTGGTATAAGCAACCCATAGCGACTTATTTCCAATGGCAATTGAATCGGGGCTATTGATTCCTAGCGCCGCTCCCGTGGCGAATACCGTCACCGTCGGCGGAATCTGAGCTTGCACCAGAGCGGCGGAAGCCAACAACAAAAGTAAGACAACTGCGTTCTTCATGTTTTCTCCTGTGGGCGGACATCGGTGTCCGCCCACAAGGAAAATATCAATCGCAAGTGACACAGTGATTACAGTTCCGCGGTATTCTTGGCGGCGGCGAACCGTCCGGCATGAAGATTAGGAACCGGCACCGCTTTTTGAAAATAGAAGCCCGCAAATCGTTGTGTCTGGAGTGCGGGCACCAATCGCGCCAGCGCCTGCTCGGCATCCTGCCTGCCAGCGAAGCGTTTCCACGAGCCATCTTTCATCAGCATCTCGATGGCATCAACCGCAGCCGTCTGGGGCGGCGCGAGGGCGTCGGAGCCGCCACCGTGGAGCGCTACTTCGCCTTCCAGTTTAGAATGTCGCGTTGCTGATAGCTTGCTGCCGGCATAAATCCGCCGTTGAAATTCCCGCGTCACCCTGCTTCAGTATCCCGACGATTTGCTCTACGCTAAACCTGCTGGTCTTCATTCTGCGTTTCCCCTTCGCGGTTCTGCCGCTTCCTTCGGGAAACTCCAGCTTAAAGTGGCTCAGTTTGCGGGGGTGACATCACCGAATGCGTGTCAAGGTCTTATGTGGTTAAACTGATCTCGAATTGGGGTCGGTCCCCGTTGTTGGCGTAGAGCCCAAGTTTAACCACATAAGACCTTGACTTGCATTTTATTTGGCGATGGTGGGCCCGTGCAGACTCGAACTGCAGACCTCTTCCGTGTCAAGGAAGCGCTCTAACCAACTGAGCTACGGGCCCTCAGGCGGGAATGAAGCTCAATTATATCACCCGTATATCACCCGCGATTCCAGCGTTCCGACGACACGATTCCCGCCCCCTCCCGAATAGTCACCAGCTGATTCGCCCCCACTTTAAGCACCGTTTCAGTGGCCCCGTTTGGCCAGCGGATCTCCAAATCCGCACTCTTCTCAGTTCCGAGTCCGAAGTGCTGACGGGGGTCGCTCGCCGAATAAAAACTCGATTGGCTCACCACCTGGCGCGCCTGGGTCTTTCCCCCATAACGCGCCGTGATCCGACCTCCAATCGCGCTTCGGTTCGATTTCACGCCGACCAGTTTGACCTTCAGCCAGTTTCCCCCGCCGGTCACATCGTTCCGCAGCAGCGACGGCGGCTCGTTCATGTTCACAACTACCACGTCGACGTCGCCGTCATTATCGAAATCACCGAATGCGCACCCGCGGCTGGCATGCGTCGCGGCGATCCCCGGCCCCGCCTGATCGATGAGCTCCTCGAACTTCCCGCCCCCTAGATTACGGAAGATCACTCGCGGCGTCTTGAATGGATAGTTCGGCAGCTTTTTCTCCACCTCTGGATACACGCTCCCCGTCACCAGAAACAAGTCCGGCAGCCCGTCATTATCTAGATCCTCGATCCCTGTTCCCCAGGCGATGTAGCGTGTCTCCACGCCCAACCCGGCGCGAATCGTAACGTCCTCAAAGTTGCCCTTCCCGTCATTCCGATACAAGATATGCGTATCGTCGGCGAAATGGGTTTTGAAAATATCCAGGTTCCCGTCGAGATTGAAATCGCCGATCCCCACGCCCATCCCCGCCTGCTCCATCCCATCTTCGTTGAGCGCAACACCGCTTTCGAGCCCGATATCGGTGAATGTTCCGTTCTTATTATTCCGAAAAAGGAAACTAGGGGTTGAATCACAGGCCACGTACACATCCGGCCAGCCATCGTTATCGAAATCCGCAGCAACCGTCGTCATGCAGTAGCTGCCTTTCGATTTTGACACGCCAGACGCCTCGCTCACGTCCTCAAACGTGCCGTCACCGCGATTCTTGTAGAGGTACACTCGCCCCGGCGGCAGCCCCTTTGGCCCGCAGTTCACCGGCACTCCTTTCCAATTGCAATTGCTCGCTTCGCCGGGTTTGGGTACGCGTTTCGGGTCGAAATCCAAATAACTTCCGACAAACAAATCCAGATATCCGTCTCGGTTGTAATCGACGAACGTACAGCCCGAGCCCCAGCGACGCACCGGATGCAGCAGCCCCGCTTTCTCCGTAACATCGGTGAACGTGCCGTTCCCGTTGTTCTTATAAAGCACGTTCTGTCCCCAATAAGTAACAAAGAGATCTTCAAACCCGTCGTTGTTGTAATCGCCAACTGTTACCGCCGAAGCCCAACCGGTGCGCCGCAGGCCAGCCTTATCCGTCACATCCGTAAACGTCCCGTTGCGATTGTTGTGATACAGCCGGTTAGTTGCCTCTTCCGGCGCTGTTCCGAAGCGCGTTCCGCTTAGGACGAAGATATCGAGCCAGCCGTCATTGTCGTAATCGACAAACGCCACGCCGCACCCGACTGTTTCGAGGATGTATTGCTTGTCCGTCACGCCCCCGTAAATAACCGGCCCCAGCAGCCCGGCTTGTTGCGCGATGTCGGTGAACCGCGCGTGAAAGGGCAGCCCGGAAGGCTTACCGCGAACCGCGGGCGGGACGTTTCGGGTAGAGACTCCTTGCATGGCGGCCATGGCGAGCCACTCTCGTCGATTCCACATTCACCTAAATTATAGGTGCTGGCTATATGTGATGCGCCAGATACACCAAGCCCAGAATCGGCAATGCGATGCTGGCCACCAGGATCAATCCCATGAGCACAAGGAATATCCGGTCGTGCGCGCGCTGGCGTCGCGGCTCAGCCATATGGCTTTTTAAAAGCTGGTAATTGCGGCGGTTCGCCTTGAATACGACATCGAACAGATCCCCAATCAGCGGAACCGCACCCGCGACGCCCTCGATTCCGACGTTAACCATCATTCGGGCAATGGCCACGCGCGAAACGCCGAGCTCAATCGCGCGGTAGACGATGTAGGCCGAGATCAAGGCGTCGATCAGATCCCCAATACCCGGAATCAGGCCGATAATTCCCGCAAATCCGAAGCGGAAGCCCCCGGGAAGAACGAAAGCATAGTCCATCCACCGCGCCAGCGCCTCCACATCGGCAATACGCGGGTCGATGACCTCGGGAGTAAGCGCCTCATTTGATTGCCTGGGAAGCACGATTACGTTTGGCATCGTGATCTGTTCAGAGCAAGAGAGATGCCGAAACGGAGGCTAAGCGTGCGGGTGAACAATGCGAAGAACCCCTAACCGACCCATTCGCCTTTTTCGCTTCTCGATATGCTGAGCCAGCCTTGCTGAGGCAAGGCGTCGATCGGCAGACCGCCGTGCCAAAAAGAGCTCAGGAATTGAACGGATTCCAGACTCTCTACGCCGATCGATTTTAGAGGGATCGCAATTTCCAGGATGGTTTGGAAGTTGAATTCGACATCTTTCGCGTCGAAGTTGCTGTCTTTCAGCGAGACTTTGCCCTTTTCGAGATGCACCGCGAGCGAGCATTCCGATTCGAATCCGTGGCGGCGAAGCGTCAGGCGCGCGTCCAGGGAGGCTAGCAAGTCATCCGTTCCGTCGTGGAAGTCCGTCCGGAAATAAAGCTTACCGGCGTCGGCGCCATAGTGGAGTTCGCGGACCAGGAAACGCTTGCCATGCATCGATCCGGAGCGGGCGTCCACGCGATAGATGCCGGCTCCCATCCACTCGAAATAGGAGCTGACAAGCCCGTCGATGACCGGCGAAATGGGGCCGGACGGGTCGGCGTGGCTCTCGCTGATGGATGCCTTGAGAATAGATCGCGAGATATCTTCGGGAGGCATCTGGCCCAGCGCCCTGTATACGTTGGCGATGTGGCTGCGAAATAGCTGGTCAAACTCCACGCGGTTGGCGGAATCGTGCTCGGGGCCATACCACCAGCACCAGTCGCTGCCCTCGGCAATGAGCAACTCTTCATACGCGAGGGCGCGCTGATCGGGCGTGGCGGTTTTGGCGAGGTCATAGGTCTGACGGGCGGCGAGCAAAAACTCCCAGGCTTTGTTATCTTCTTCCGCCCCGATCCAAACATCGAAATTGGCGTTGATCCACGAGCCGGGAAAGATGTGGTCGAGGGGGTCGGCATGTATGCGAGTAAAGGCTTCGCGCACGGTGATGGCGCACATTCCCGGGTCGGCGAGAATGCCGCGGTAGAGTTCGCGGAAGAAGGGCCGTCCATTGCGATCGTAATATTCCCAGGCATTTTCGCCATCGAGGATGATCGGCACCAGCGCGTCGCGACCGCTATCTAGAATGCCGCGGGAGTTTCCGCGAATGCGTCCGAGAAAGTCGCGCGCGGCGTCACCCGCGTCCATGCCGGAGTAAACGAACCCGATGAGATCGCTGAGCAGGTGATCGCGGAAAATCACCTGCATCTTGTTGTTACCCTGCCGCCAGGAATAGGGCCGGTAGGTTCCGTCAACGCCGGAGCTCCGGCCGAGGGTCCGGTCTAGCACGCCGTTATCGGTAGCGGCCCATTCAAAGCCGCATTCAGCGGCGAGGTGGAATACTTCATCGGAGACCGAACCTTCCGACGGCCACAGCCCCACGGGAGCCACGCCGAACACCCGCTCCGTATATTCACGTGCCATCTGAAGCTGATGGCGCGCGTCTTCGGGATAGCGGAATCCGCGCGGCAAAGGCACATTCGGATGCGCGGTGGAAGCGATATCCGAATTGCAAAGCAGCGGAAGAATGGGGTGATAGAACGGCGTGGTTGAAATTTCGATTTGACCGCTGGCCGCGAGGCGCTTGTATGTCGGGATCACCAGCCCGAGAATCTCAATTTGTTTTCGGCCCATCAGGGCTTGATCCTCAAGGGAAAACTGACGGCCCTTTTCTACAAGGCCGCGCACCTCCGAGTCATGCTCTTGAAACTCTTCGTCGAACCAAGCCAGTTGGCTGAGAACCTGCAAATCGCGAAACTCCTGGACGCCGAAAACGCTCTTGGCTCCCGGCACGCGGCTTTGCGCGGTCCACGCTTCGTATAGCTCGCCATAGCGCGGGTAGCGATAAATCATGCGGCTTACATGCGCGTGGAAAAAGTTCTTCAGCAGAAACGCATGCTCGTCCGCGGTGAGCGATTCGGCCGGCTTGAGCGCAACCTCTAGGAAGGGGTCGCGCGCTTTTCCGGAGGCGTATTCCTCAACTTGCACCATCATCGACGGCACCAGGTTGAAGGTCTGCTTAATCTCGGGAAATTCTTCGAGAATTCGGACCATGCCGTAGTAATCTTTCAGAGCGTGGAGACGCGTCCACGGGAGTTTGTATTCGCCGGAAAGCAGATCTTTATAAAACGGCTGGTGCATGTGCCACAAAAAGCACAGGTGAATGCGAGGCATGGTTATCGGGCGAAATAACTCCGCACCGGCGGAGGAGCGGCGTGGTCCTTCCTGATTGCGATCCAAAGAATATCGTTCAGTTCGTCGTCATCATTGCGATCTTCACCGCGAAAATCGAGGCGTGCCGAGCGCGCTTCGGTCCCAGAGCCCGCGGGATTGCGGTCATCGAGCGGAATGCGGGGTGCTTCGGCGGCGTAGGGTGTAGTGACGGGCGCGGATTGGAAAAGCGCCGTCATCACCCGCGCGGAAGCGTCGAAATGCGTCATGGGCCGAAGCCCCAAAATCAGTTCGATGGTGCGCAGCATGGAGGTTGTGTTGTACATGGTGCTATCCACCATGCCGTGGCGCACGTAGGGCGATATAACGAATGCCGGAGAGCGATGCGAATCCACATGATCGGCGCCGTTCTGCGCGTCATCTTCGAGCACAAAGACGGCGGTGTCATTCCAAAAGCGGCTCTTCGAAAGACCTTCGACGATCATGCCGAGGGCGTAGTCGTTATCGGCCACGGAAGAGAGTGGAGCAACTTTCCCGGCGGCGGTTCCATTGGTGTGATCGTTACCAAGCCGCATAAAGAGGAGTTGCGGGAAATCGCCGGATTTTTCGTAATTCGCTAAGTCCGCCAGGAACACCTTGGCGCGTTCGACATCTGGATAGTTGAGGTCAAAGCCTCGGTAGAGTTTGTTGGTTACGGGGCCGAGAACCGAATCGCGCACGGAATCGACTTGAATGCCATCGCTCCCGGGCGCAGCCCGGTTGGCGACAAAATAACCGTAATTCCGCATGGTGATTCCGGCGGCTCGGGCATTGGTCCACAGGAAACCGGCGGGCGGCAGCGCCGTTGGCTCCTGACCTTCGTAGTCGTAGAAGTCTCGCCGTTTGGCGTAGCTGTTGGGCCACAGCTTTTGGATGTAGTCGGGGGCGATGGCGGCGGTGCTCCAACTATGACCGTCCGCGCTGACGTCGGAGTTCACATAGAAGTTGTCCAACAGAACGAACTCGCGCGCGAGCTTGTGAAGGTTAGGTGTAATGCGTTCGCCAAACAGGACCAGCGATGGGTCGCCGTTGCCGTTCTTGATGTCCCCCATCACCTGATCGTAGGAACGGTTTTCTTTCACAATGTAAAGAACGTGATGCAGCGGCGCGGGGGAAACGGTGGAAGTGCCGGGATTAGTATCGTGATAAGGGCTGTTGGCGAGCACGGTCTCGGAGTAAGCTCCCAAGGCGCGGTCAGTGAGCGCCGGGATGAACGAAACGCTGCCGGTCTGGAGCTTTCCGACGTACTCATCGGCTCGGATCCCTTCGTGCGGCGGCGCGAGATTGCGTGTTGGGTCGGGACCTTTTGGATTGGCATAGGATCGCAGGCCGCGCCCGTTGAGCACCAGAATTCGGCCGTCATCGATGCCGCGCACTGCCGTGGGGTACCATCCGGTCGGAATAAATCCGGTAACATCGCTGCGCTCTTGCGAGATGTCTACCACCGCGATAGCGTTGGCATCGGAGCAGGCGACATAGAGCATCTTGCCATCGGCGCTGATGCCGAGCGCACTGGGAGTCATCCCGACGGGCTGGCGCGGCGCCATCGCGACGTTGATGGTTTCAAGTCGCGTCATCTCGCCGGATTCGGCGACGCCCACGCTGAAAACGCTGTTGGTGTTTGCGGCGGTGACGAAGAGCCGCCCCTCGTGCCAGAGAATGTCCGTGGTGTGGGAGCCCAGTCGAAGGCTGTTCACGGGCAGGCCGTTGGAGGTTTGATATTGGGTCAGCGTGCCGTCGGTCCAACTGGTGACAAAGAAGTTTGCGCCGTTTGAGGCGAAAAGAATGCGATACGGGCGGCGTCCCGTTTGGATGCGCTGCGTGACGCGGCCGGTTGTGACATCCACCGCAACGACGGAATCGTGATATAGATCCGCGGCCAGAAGCGTGTGGCCGTCTGGAGAGATTGCCACATCCCCGGTGAAATCGCGCCGTGTGCGGGGCTTCTCTTCAGTCGTAAGCGCGAGCGTGCGCTTGAGCTGCAGAACGCCGGCGTTGAACGAAAACTCGAAGATCGAAGCGCGTGAGCCGCCGCCCACGTAGACAAAGTCGCCTTTGGGCGAAAAGGTGAGGCCCAGCCACGCGTCGGCCACGCGGACGCGGCTAGTTTCACGAGCGGCGGCGATATCGATGACGCTGATGGAGGGCGGGTTATAACCACCGTTGAGGACGAGCAGATATTTGCCGTCGCGAGAGATGGCGCTGGACAGAGGTAGAGTGTCTACCGGAACCTGCAAGCCGGCCGGCTTGAGTTTCCAGCCGCTATTGAGGAGGAAGGCGCCATCGGGAAGCGGTCCGACGCGTTCGCGCGGGGCGGGTTGCGAGATAAGCAGCGCGGCCGCTAACAGCATCGCGAGGGGGAATAAAAATTTCATTCGGAGTACCGTTGGGCGATGGGGAAACGCCGGCCGATGCCGAACGCTTTCGTGGTAACTTTCAAGCCGGGCGCGGCCTGCTGGCGCTTGTATTCATTGCGATCCACTTTACGCGCGATGTCATGCACTAAGTCCAGCGAAACTCCGAGAGATTCCGCAATCTGAGCTGGCGCGCGATACTCCTCGACGTATTCCCGCAAGATGGCATCGAGAATATCGTACTCGGGCAGCGAATCGGTGTCCAGACGGGCGGACAAGGTGTCCAGCAGGCTCGGGCCGATATTGCCCGCCAC
>JANYJA010000025.1 GCA_025358575.1 Terriglobia bacterium | reverse complement strand
CGCCGGCATCCAAAGCTCAAAGCGGCCACGATGAAAACATTTCGTTCGATGACGTTTCAAAACTCGTCGGTGAATCCGTCGCGGAACGGTTGCGCTTAGTCACGCTCCAGATTTATTCGACCGCATCTCAGTATGCCGAGGAGCACGGCATTATTCTTGCCGATACTAAATTCGAGTTCGGATTTATCGAAGACGAGTTGGTGCTAGGGGATGAAGTGCTGACGCCCGACTCATCTCGTTTCTGGCCGCGCGATTCCTACAAGCCCGGTGGTCCGCAGAAGTCGTACGATAAACAGTTTGTGCGCGATTATCTGGAAACACTTGAGTGGGACAAGCGTCCGCCCGCCCCGCCGCTTCCGGCCGATGTGGTGGAACGGACCGGCCAGAAATACAAAGAGGCGTACGCGGTGCTCGCTGGGAGAGATTTGTGAACTGGCTCGACATCGTTCTGCTCTTATTGATCTTGTTATCCACGGTTGCGAGCTTTCGCAAGGGGTTCTCGCGTGAGGTGATCGGACTCGCGGCTGCCTTCGTCGCATTGCTGTGCGGGCTTTGGTTCTATGGAAGCGCGGGAGCGTTTCTCCTGCCCTATGTCAGTTCTCCTGCGGTGGCTCACTTTGCCGGCTTCGTGATCGTCTTCATCGGCATTCTGATTCTGGGGGGAATTCTTTCGATGATCGTCAGCCGTTTCGTGCGGACCGTGGGACTCTCTGGATTCGACCGGATGCTTGGCGGTGTTTTCGGATTGGTGCGCGGCGTGCTTATTGCAGTGGCACTGATCATGGCGATCGTCGCATTCGCGCCAGAAGTGAGAGGCGATGGGCCGCCAACCGCGGTGGTCAATTCCCGGCTGGCGCCTTACGTAATCGACGCGTCGCGGCTTTTCGCGCAGATCGCGCCCCATGAGTTGAAAGACGGATTTCGGCGCAGGTACGAACAGGTTAAGTCGGCATGGGAGCATGCGCTGCATCCCGATGCGCCAAGACAGGAGTTATGAGTGGAAGCCATGCATGAGCGGTTCGAGGAGCTGGTTAAGCATGTCCTCGATAGCAGTTTATTTTTGGAACAGGCGGTCGAGGTGCTCGAGAAGACGCTGATAGCGCGCGCGCTTGAACGTTCGAAGGGAAATCAGTGCAAAGCGGCGGATGCGCTTGGCATTCATCGGAACACACTGCAACGCAAGATGATCGCTTATCAGCTCAACGGCCGCCGGCCTCGTCGCAAACCGCCGGTGCGCGCTGTTGCCCGCGCCAGGGCTAAGCGCAAGACCTCTTAGCGTCATGCTTTTGATTTTCGATCTTGATGGCACGCTAATCGATTCGCGCCTCGACTTGGCTCACTCGGTAAACGCAACGCGCGAACACATGGGGATGCAGCCCCTGCCGCACGACACGGTGTTTTCGTATGTCGGTAATGGCGCGCCGGTTCTGATCCAGCGCACGCTTGGCACTGGCGCCACGGAGGCTGACTTGGAACGCGCTCTGGCGTTTTTTCTGAATTACTACCGGGAACATAAACTTGACTTCACGGTTTTGTATCCTGGAGTCCGCGAGGCGCTCGAGCGCTTGCATCAACACAAGATTCCCATGGCCGTCCTTACCAACAAGCCCGTTCGGATTAGCGAGGCCATCGTCCAAGAGCTTGGCCTCGGTGAACACTTCAAACGCGTCTACGGTGGCAACAGCTTCGAATTTAAGAAGCCGAATGCCATCGGAATCACCACGCTCATGGCGGAATGCGGAGCATCCGCGACGGATACGATCATGGTCGGTGACAGTGGCGTGGACATACAAACCGCGCGCAATGCCGGAGTCCAGGCCTGCGGCGTGACCTATGGATTTCAGCCCGAAACGTTCGTCGAATATCCGCCCGACATTCTGATTGACCGAATGGAAGAACTGGCCGACCGGGTGCTCGCCACATGACGTCCGAGTGCCTGTTCTGCGCGATCGCCGCGCATAAGATTGCGTCTGAGATCGTTTACGAAGGCGAAAATTCGGTGGCTTTTCTTGACAACCGTCCGTTATTCCCTGGCCACGTTCTGGTTATTCCACGGATGCACGTCGAGACTCTAACTGAGATACCCTCCGACGCGATCAGCCCTCTCTTCACCTGCGTGCAAGCCGTCACGCGTGCCGTTGAACAAGTGATGGAAGCGCACGGATCGTTTGTCGCCATCAACAATCGCGTAAGCCAGAGCGTGCCTCATCTGCATGTGCATGTGGTCCCGCGCAAGAAGAAGGACGGATTGAAGGGGTTCTTCTGGCCACGCAATCCCTACCCGAACACAGACGAAATGCGGCGCACCGCCGACGCGTTGCGCTCTGCGCTTATGGAAGTGTAAACGCGACCACGTAATCGCCCAGCGCGGGGCCGCCCGCAATGTCGTGACCGCCTGCTGAGACCACGACGTACTGCTTGCCGTCGGGACCGCGAAACGTCATGGGTGTCGAGCGCGCGCTCGTCGGCAGATCGCCGACCCATAACTCTTCTCCAGACATCACGTCGTGCGCGTGAATTCCGGGATCGAGGCTGCCAGCGATGAAGACCAGTCCGCCCGCGGTGACTATCGGACCGCCCAGTCCAATCGACCCTAATGCCCGGGGTGGCTCCGTCGTCAATGCGCCGAACTTCGGCAGGTGACCCCACGGCACTTGCCATTTCACCAATCCAGTATCGCCATCAACCCCCTTCAACATTCCCCAAGGTGGCGCGTTGCACGGCAGCCCTTTGGGTCCCAGGAACATGCGGCGCGCCATTCCAAACGGCGTGCCGCGCTGTTCCGCGAACTCCCACTTGCCGCCGACCTCCCGGCCTGACGACTTTCGCTGCCGATCGAATTCGGCGCGTGGAATTAGACGGACCTGCGCGACCATGTTGTTGACCGGAATTACAAGGAGGTGATGGGCCGGATCATAAGCCGCGCCACCCCACGCCATGCCGCCGATGTTGCCTGGCACTAGCAGCGACCCGCGCACACTAGGGGGCGTGAAGATACCCTCCGCGCGAGACTTGGCGATCTCTTCCTTACACGCATTGCGAGTCTCTTCGTCCGGTCCCCAGGCGTCTTCAACTCCAAACCTCTGCGGCGAGAGTGCGGGTGTTGTCGTGGGAAACGGCTGCGTCGGCGAGGAGACCTCTCCAGGAACGTCGCTCCTCGGAACCGCGCGCTCTTCCACTCCGAAAATGGGTTTGCCGGTTTCGCGATCCAGGATGAAGAAATTTCCAGTCTTCGATCCGACGCCGACCGCGGCAATAGTTCGTCCGTCTTGGTGAACGTCGAACAGCACCGGGGGCGAGGCGACATCGTAATCCCAAAGGTCATGATGAACCGTTTGGAAGTGCCAAACGCGCTTTCCAGTATCGGCGCGCAGTGCCACCACCGAGTTTGCGAAGAGATTGTCGCCGACGCGCTCGCCGCCGTAATAGTCCGGGCTGGCGCTGCCTGTCGGCACGAAGATCAGATTGCGTTGCGGATCGGAAACAATGACGGACCACGCGTTGGCCGCGCCGGTGCGCGCCGCGCTGCCATTCTTCCAAGTGTCGGCGCCGACTTCATGCGGATCTTGCGGAATTGGGTCCCAAGTCCACTTCAATTTGCCGGTGACGACGTCGAACCCGCGAACTTCCCCGCTCGGCTGATTCACCGAACCGTTGTCGGCGATGCCGGAGCCAACTACTATCGTGCTGCCGACGATCGCGGGCGGAGACGTTTCCTCATAGGCGCTCAATTCGCGCGGAGCGATGCGCAGGCCGTTCCGAAGATTGATGACGCCGTTGTCGCCGAAGCCGGTGCAAGGCTTTCCGGTGTTTGCATTGACGGCAATGAGCCGCGCATCAATGGTCCCGATGAAGATGCGGCGTTCTTTTCCGGTAGGTGACTTCCACGTGGAGACCCCGCGATTGGCGTAGTCTCCGTAGCCCGCATCTTTGTCGATTTTAGGATCGTAAGACCAGCTCTCTTTGCCCGTAACCGGATCGATCGCGATGATGCGACCCAGCGGGGTGCCGATGTAGAGCACGCCATCCACGTAGAGGGGTGTGGCCTCAAACGCGGTGGGCTTCTCGTGCGCCGGTTGATATGCGTCGCCGGTCCGAAACGTCCATGCAACTTTGAGAGTTTTGACGTTTTCCCGATTGATATCGGTCAGTGGCGAGAAGCGTTGACCGCCCGGATCGTGCCCGTAAACGGGCCATTCGCCGTCGGTCTTCTTATCGAATGAGTACAAAGCTGCGCTTAGAAGCAGGGCGATACAGATTGTGCGGAGGCGCGACATACGATCTCCAGGATACTTTAGGTTACAATCCTTGTTTATGTTCAAAGGGCTGGAACACACGGCCATCGCGTCCCCGAATCCGGAAGCGCTGGCCAACTGGTACGTGAAGCACCTCGGCTTTCATATCAATTATTCTTACGCCGGCAACTTCTTCGTGAAGGCGCCCAACGGCGCCATGCTCGAGATCATCCCGTCCGAGGGCGAGCCGATACCGCCGAAGATGAAAGACCCGGGTATCCGCCATCTTGCGATTCTCGTTGATGATTTTGATCAAGATTTCGCGAAGCTGAAGGAGCAGGGCGTCCATTTCCTCGGTGAGCCATTCAACAATCAAGGCAACCGGCTGGTTTTCTTCTCCGACGGCGACGGCAATATCGTCCACCTCATTCATCGCGAAAACCCGTTGCCGTAGGCGACGCCACCCGTGTTCGGCAGGGTTTTCAAAGCTTTTCAGTACCGCGATTTCCGTCTGTTGTGGGCGGGCGCGTGCACGTCGAGCATCGGCACGTGGATGCAGGCCGTCGCGCAGAGCTGGCTCGTTTTCGAGATCTCCAGATCGCCTTTTTATTTAGGGCTCACGGCATTCCTGGGCGATATCCCAATTTTCCTTTTTTCACTGGTTGGCGGAGTTATTGCGGATCGCGTGGACCGGCGTCATTTGCTGCTGATGTCGCAATTCATCCAGATGTTTTGCGCGTTTCTTCTGGCGGCTCTCATCTTTACGCACAAGGTTCAAATCTGGCATATCCTAGCCCTGACATTCGTCGTCGGGACGGCGCAAGCGTTCGGGGGACCGGCGTACCAGGCTCTAGTGCCGAGCCTGGTGAACAAGGAGGATCTGCCGAACGCGATCGCGCTAAACTCCATCCAGTTCAACTTGGCCCGCGTCATCGGGCCCGTGCTTGGCGGCTTGGCGTTCACCAAACTGGGCGCGACTTGGTGTTTTTCATTGAATGGAATTTCTTACATCGCGGTGATCGTCTCGCTATTTCTATTGCGAGTATCGTTCCATCCACCGAAGACGGGCGAATCCATGATCGCCAGCATGAAGGAGGGCATCGTCTTTGTTCGACAACAAGGCGCGATGGTCGGCTTGATCGCGCTGGCGTTTTGCATGACGGCGCTGGCGATCCCGATGATTACGTTCCTGCCGGTGTTCGCGAAGTCTGTGTTTCACCGCGGCCCGGAAACCTACACGTTCATGCTCGCGGCTTCGGGCATCGGGTCGGTAACGGGCGCGCTCATCGTCGCAAGTTTAGGAAACGTTCGGAACAAAGGCCGCATCGCATTAATCATGCTGATGTGCCTTGGCACTGGGATCGCCGGGTTCGCCTTGTCGCGCAACCTGGCGGTTAGCTGCCTGCTGCTGTTTCTCTCGGGCGCGGCCCTGATGGGGGCGTTCGCGATGATCAGTTCCCTGGTACAGCTCATCGTCAGCAACGAAATGCGAGGGCGTGTAATGAGCGTTTATAACGTGGCTTTCCGGGGCGGGATGCCCATGGGAAGCTTGATCGGCGGATGGCTGGTTCCGCACTTTTCCGCGCCGAATGTGATCGCCGTGAACGGTGTGCTGCTGGCGCTGCTCGGATTCTATTTTCTAGTCGCGCAACCCAAGGTGGCTGCGCTCTGAAGCTTATGAGAACGTTAATTCTTTGTTGTTTGGTGACCGCCGCGGCGTGGGGCGCACAGTCGGAGATGGAAAAGGCGCGCGACCGGCAGGACAGCGCCGCGTTGGAGAAGATGGCATCGGAAGCGGAAGCTTCAGCGCAGAGGTCTCCGAAGGATGCCGAGGCGCAATACCGGGCGGCGCTGACGTACTCGTATCTCGCCGAAGTGTTCGTGGAGCAGCGCGATAAGGCCCACGGCAAGCGCGCGGCGGAAGCAGGGATTCAAGCGGCTGAGCGCGCGGTGGCGCTGGCACCGACGAACGCCGAATACAACAGGATCCTCGGCAGCTTGCTGGGGCAAGCTATCGCGGGCGGAAATCTATTTACAGGCCTGAGTTATGGCAAGCGCGCGCAGGACTCTATCGCGAAAGCTTTGCAGCTCGATCCGAAATCATCGAAGGCACATATGTCCGAAGGCGTCGGCAATTACTACATGCCGACGGAGTTTGGAGGCGGTCCCGAAAAGGCCATCAAGAGCTTCAATGACGCGGTCGCGCTCGATCCCAAGAACGCCGACGCTTATTTGTGGCTGGGCTTGGCGCTGCGCAAAGCTCACCGCAACAAAGAAGCACGCGACGCCATCTCGAAATCTTTGGCGCTCAATCCAAATCAAATCTGGGCTAAGCAGCAACTGGAAAAAACTCCGGCGCAATGACGCGGGTGATGACCGGGGCTGCGATCGTGGCCCTCACGCTGGCGGGATTAGTACTCTTCCCCGGTCACACTTACCTACAGCAGGACACCCAGATTTACACGGCGATTCTGGAGCACTTGTGGAATCCCGCTGTGTTGCAGAATGACATTCTGGTGCAGAGCCCGCATGTTTCGTTCACACTCTACGATGAATTCGCGATTGGGCTGCGAAAGCTAACCGGGGCGGGCTTTGAAGGAATTCTGCTATCGCTGCAACTGGTCTTTCGAGCGCTTGGGTTGTGGGGCATTTATCTCATCGCGCTGGCGGCGGGCTTGTCGCGCGCACCGGCGATGCTGGTCACGGCGATCTGGTCGTTAGGCGCGACAATCATTGGACCGTCGGTGCTTCTGGTAGAGTATGAACCCTCGCCGCGCGGCTTCGCGGTGCCGCTCTTATTTCTAGCGGTCGGACTCGCGGCGCACCGGCGCCCGGTTTGGGCGAGTGTTGCGGCGTCGGCGGCGTTTCTGTTGCATCCCCCCACGACGTACCCTTTCTGGCTGGTGTTCTTCGCGATGTTATTCGTGCAGAGAAAGTTTGTGATCCTGATTCCTCCGGCGTGCGCGGCGGTCATCATGATGTTGGCCGCGCATTATCAGGCGGGCGTCCACGAACAGCAGCACTTCTTCGAGCGGATCGGACCGGAACTGGAGAAGCTACAGCGGATGCGGGCGTCGTATAACTGGGTCTCGCTGTGGTGGCGAGATTACTTCTTGCAGTACGTTGCTCTGTTCGCGGCTATTTTGCTGGCGTGGTGGCGGATGAAGATCGACAACTTGGAGCTGCGGTGGTTCGTGCTCGGGATGGCGATTATCGGGCTGCTAAGCGTGCCGGTATCTTACTTGCTTCTGGAACAGATGAAATGGGCGCTAATGCCGCAACTGCAACCGGCGCGGGCGCTGCTGTTTGTCAGCGGATTCGCGATGCTGATGGCCGCGATTGCGGGATGCGCGGCCACGGGGCTGGCCGAACGCTTCTGCTGGTTCGCGCTGGCGTATTTCCTTCCGGCGGAAGGCGCGGTGCTTGCCGTGGCGATTCTGGCGGCCGGGGCGGCGCTGGCGCTTTGGCTTAAAAGGCGTGCTGTCGCCATCGCGGTAGTCGCGATCGGAGCTATGGCGGTGATACCTGACGTTGGACGGGTTCAGAACTATCCGCATCTGCGAACGCAGGAGTTGGCACAGCTCTCGACATGGGCCCGCGAATCCACCGCGGCTGACGCGGTGTTCGCATTCCCGACATTTGGACACCGGCTGGAACCGGGAATTTTTCGAGCGCAGGCATTGCGCGCGGTGTACGTAGATTGGAAGGGGGGCGGGCAAGTGAATTATCTGCCCGCCCTCGGCGAGCAGTGGTGGACGCGCTGGCAGCAGCGGGACAACGCCCACGCGGCGGGCATCGATTACTTCATCCTCACGCCTGACAAACGCCTTCCCCATCAGAGGCCTCTGTTCGCGAATTCGAATTTTTTGGTCTACCCCTCGCATTAATCCTTTAAGGGGCATACAATGATCTGGAATTCATGAGCAAACTACTCTTGCTGGTCTTCGGTAGCTCGCTGTGGGCCGCTACTACCGTGCAGTTCGCGCCCGATAAGCCCGACGTTGGTCCCTTCCCGACTGACTTCCTGACCGTGCCCGACGCGGCGCAGAAGACTGGCTTGCGCGTGAATCTGCCGCTTCCGGATTGCACGGCGCGCCCGACCGATTGCCAGGAAATTTCCCTGCTGAATCAGCTCGACGGCTTCAACATGATGCCGCGGGTGCGCGTCCGGTTTTCCGGTCCGATCAATGAACAGACGCTGCGCGGGGGCGTGATGATTGCGTTCCTGAACAATCTGACGAATGAGGAACACGGACTGCAGCCGGCGGGGTCAATCGCCGTCATCAACCAGGTGATCTTCGATCCCATCACAAACTCGGCCTACGCGAAGCCGGACGAATTTTTCGATCAGCACCGCCGCTATCTGCTCATGGTCACCGATGCGGTGAAGGACAAAGGGGGCGCCGCCGTGGTGGCCGACCCCGCGTACACGGCTTGCGTCAGTGCGTCAGCCGCGACGGTCTACTGCTCGGAACTCGCTCAGGCCGTTAACATGATTGGGCCGACGCTGGTGAACGAGCACATTGTGAGCGCGTCGGTGTTCACCACTCTCTCGGTGACCGATTGGATGCAGCGGGCGCGCGCGCAACTGCAAAGCGCTCCCATCGGCACGCAGCCCTCTGGCAGCAAAAGCCTTTTCAGTATTTCGGATATCGCTTCGATAACGGTCAATGTTCAGCCGACGACCGATCCCGCGAAACTGTCCAGCGTGCCGCTTCCGCTGGCGGCCTTCGACGGAGTGGGGCAGATCGCATTCGGCTCATATCAATCGCCGCAGTACCTGGAGCCGCAGCTTTTCATTCCGCAAACACCCACGGGCGGACCGATTGCGCAGCCGGTCACAACGAACACGATTCAGTTTCACGTTTTTCTGCCAGCGACGCCGATGCCGGCTCGCGGTTACCCAGTGGTGGTATTCGGGCATGGACTTACGGATAGCGCGTACGGCGCGCCCACGGGGATGGCGGGCACGTTGGCGCACGCGGGGGTGGCGACGATCGCGATTAACGCATTCGGACACGGCTTTGGGCCGGCGGGCGTGGTGAGCATCGTGGACAAAACCGGCAAAACAGTTCTGATTCCCGCCGGCGGACGCGGACTTCCGGTGCGCGGCGATGGCAGCATCGGATCGAGCGACGGATGCATTCTCCCGACGATTCTGGGGACGCGCGACTGCTTGCGGCAAACGGTGGTCGACATCATGCAGCTCATCCGTAATATATCGATGGGAATCGACTTAAACGGAGACGGTCATCCGGATCTGGATGCAGCGAACATTTACTACGTAGGCCAATCGTTCGGCGCGATCTACGGCACTATGTTATCGGCGATTGAGCCGAGCATTGTGGCGAGCGTATTGAACTCGGGAGGCGGAACGATCACGGACATCAGCCGGACCTCGCGAAGCTTTCGCCAAGCAGCCGTTGTGGTTTTGGCGAATCGCACACCTTCGCTGCTGAACGCGGGCGCGGATTTTAACGACAACAATGTGCTCCGGTATCTTCCGGCACGGGTGAACAACGTGGCGGGGGCAATGGACATTCAGGAGGTCTTTGAGCGCGCGGAATGGCTCGACATGACGGGCGACCCCATCGGATTCGCGACCCATCTGACATCAACGACTCTTCCCGGAGTTTCTCTTCGAAACGTTCTCTTCCAGTACGCGAAAGGCGACCAGACGGTGCCCAATCCGGCGGGAACGAACTTAGTGCGCGCGGCGAATATGCGCGAAGAGACACGGTTCTTTCGATGGGATCTAGCGCGCAAGGTATTTCCGACGTTACCTGAGAACCCGCATACGTTCCTGACTAACTTCGATACACCGCAGTCGACTTACATTTCACTCATCGTTCAGCAACAGGCGGCTGGGTTTTTGCTATCGGGTGGCACGAGTATTCCGGATGTGAACGCACAACTGGGGGCGATATTCGGAATCAACTTATTTGAATTACCGTCGTTCTTGACTGAGGATTTGAATTTCTAAGAGTAATCAGTTCCTAGGCGGCTTCGGGGAGTAGTTTTTGGCGGGTGAGTGCCGCTTTAATCGACCGCTGCCGGTCAATATAAGTATCGATTGCTTGAACCGTCATAACGAACCCAAGTTCCAAGGGGATGAAAGGTTTGTTCAATGTCTTGAAGTGCTTGCGCGTGGCGGCGGCAATTTCGAGATCATGCTGTTCGCGGGCGCGACGGTCCTTTTGGATGGCGGCCAAGTGTTCCATGGCGCTTTTAAGGGTGCGGTCGAGACGGCTGGTGGCCCGGGAGACGGCTTCGAGCGAGGGGATGTTATTTCTAAGAACGCGCGGCGCGGTGACGGCGGCGTGGAGCAAGGGATCGCCCATGAGCATGTTCCCGTCGCCGGTGAGGTGGCCGGTGGAATAGACGTTCTCACTGAGGGCAAAGCAGCGGCCGAGACGCCACGCGGTGTCGGCGATTTGCTGGACGACGGTTTCTTCGGCAAAGTCGGCGGGGCGGTAATGCGCCCGGTATTTCTGACAGAGCCCTTTATAAGCCAGGGCGTCCTCGTTCGGAAGGAGCACGGTCTGAGCGCTAAGCCCGTGCTTGACTGCGTTCAGTTTGGAGCGGGCCGTTCCGTTGGTCGTGTTCGGTCCAGTCGATTTACTCGCGTTCATGATGTTAGCCGCTAACTGAGCGATGGTCGCCATATCTTTTGTATCCCCTGACCCAGGTTGTAACATGACGGCTGACGCGGGAACTGGGGAGTTGGCTGTATGTGTTTGAGGGGGTTGGGACGAAATGTGGAGGAGGGGCGTGACTCGGCGTGCTCGATACTGAAATGGGGGAAGTAAAGTCAGAAATTCGGGAGGTAATTATTCAGCAGAACAAGTTGGAATTGTTGCATCGGAAGCACCACCTGTTGATCATTGATCCCGCGAAGCTTTTAAAGCGTTTTCAGAAAAGCGATTAACGCTTTACGATCTTCAGTCGAAAGCTCCAACCCGAACTCGTGCCCTTTCACTGCTCGCGTCTTGACTCCGTAAGGTTTGTAGCCAGTGGGCACATAATCATCCCGCAAGCGGCGCGAATCAAACCAGTCTTCCAGCGTTGCCACCGAGCCGTTGTGTTCGAACGGACCTCGATACCATACGCCTCTGAGCGAGGGTACTTTGTAGTACCCAGTGCCTCGGCGCGTGCGTAAGGCCGAGGAGGAATCGGTGCCCACTGAGATCGGAAGAATATCGTATTTCGCGGGATGCTCTTCCGGCACTTGGAATCCCTCCGCGGGTGTCAGTTTATTGTTCGTGTATAGTGGGTGGCGTGTGACATCCGGCACAGCCTTCCCGCTGGAACACTTTCTGCCCGCGAGCAGCCACTGAATCAAACTGGTTCGGATTCGTTGGTGGCGTTAGTGAGTAGAGATAAAGCGCCGATGCATAAAGTTGCTCGTCACTGTAGCGTGATTTTGTCAAGGGGTCGGGTAGTTCCCGGAAATCGCTGCCCCCAGGAATGAAATCACCATAACGGCTAAGTAGTTGAGTATCTTGATTGAGGGCAGCGTAGCGCATCAGATCTCCGATCGAGCGATGTCTCACCAGGCCGGTGTGATCCAGATAACGCCTGTCTTTCACTCCGATCAGGTCGGGTACCTGCACGGCATACCGGAGACTCGTCCCTTCGCGGGCGCCACTCCCGGTGGAATTGCTCCCCTGGCGGCCGCGATCTCGCTCAGGGACATCAACTCACTCGGATCTGTCTGTATCCACGGAGCGCCGAAGATCATGTGCTGCCCCCGGCGAACCCGGGCCAGTTGCTTGACTTCGTCATCGGCTTGAGCCGCTCGTTGGCGTATTTTAAAAGCCTGCAGGCGCCCATGGGGCTGGTTGCCCTGCGCTCCCTTTAAGATCGTCCCGTCAGGCATAATCCGAGAGTGGCAATCAGCACAGGAAAGCTCTCCCACCTCAACCACACCTTTTTTTCTGATCACATATGGTATTGGCAATGTGCCATCACTCGCCAGCAGGATGCCGCTCTTTACGTAAAATTCCGGATCGTCAAGAGGGTAGCTGGACACTGGCACGTAGCTAATAGGGGCTTCGAACACGATTTCTCCCGCTCGGACCCAGTCCGCTTCCGTTTTCAGCTTGGCCGCGTCGAAGACGATCTCCGGCTCTTGCTCCTTTAGCCAATCCAGATATCCTGCCGGTCCTTTGCCTGGCGCAAAGATCGGATAACTCTTGTAGATCGTGCGCGCGGGCATGCGGTAGTAGTAATCGGACGTGACATGCACCGGCGAGTAGGCGGGATTGGCCAAGGGGACTTCAAGTGCAGCAACGCCCTGACCGTCCCAGGTCTTAGGGATCTGAACGGACGTGGCTGCGACCGGGTTCTGTGCTTTGGCGACGCCGATCAGTCCAAAAGGTGCCGTGAGCGCCCACAAAGTAACCGTCAAAACTTTAGCCATTATGCCTCGCAATTCCGATTCCTCCCTTGATCTATTGCGCAACCAGATGAAAGTTGTTTCCAGCATTGAATTCGATCATTGCACATTGCTTTCTCGGTGATCCATGCTGAGGGATAGCTTGGCGGGCTCATCGAGACGATGGACCGGGCGCGGCGGCTTCGCCTCCGCGCCTCAAGAGACCACAACGGATCGGTAGACCTCATACCTTGAAAATCCCGTCCGCGAGGGCATTTTCGATTCCGGCTTTTCGCTGCGGGCGAAGTGCCGAGAGTCATGTGCTTGCGACCGAAGTTGTAATGCGTCATGTAGAGCGCAACTGAAGCGGCGGCCATTCCCAACCTTTTTGCTGAAAGCATTCGTCAGGCGGGTGAAGCGGCGCATGTTCATTCTCATGGTCAAGTTAGCCCGCTCCACGTAGCTGACGCGTCGGTAGTGGGTCAGTTTGAATCTCCCACAAGGCCGATGATCTCTTCAACGGTCCAGGGTTGAGACGCCAGTCCGGCCTTCATTGCGGGCGTCATTTTGAGAGTCTGGTGAACCTTGCCGAAGTTGTGCCACATGAAGTGAAGGGCAACTGCGGAGGCGTGATTCTCGATTTTTTTGGAGAACCCATTCGTCAGACGAGTGAAGCGGCGCATGTGCATACGCATGGTGAGGTTCTGGCGCTCAACGTACGATGTGCTGGCGTGCTCCATATCAGGGTTGCCGATCATCGGGGCGCACGTGACCCCAATGCACGTTGCGGGGCTATAGCGGGCCGCGTCGGGCCTATCCGCCCCATAGACCTTGTGAAGGATGGCATAGTCGATGTCACCAGCAAAGGCGTCGATGATCGCGTTCACGTAAAGCTTCAGTCCATCGGTGGTGAGTTGAATCCGGTTTGCCATGCGATCCGCTAGATCCTGGATGAATTCAGTAGCGCAGCCAGCATCTCGCTTGCCGAGAAGCCAGCAAGGGATTAGTTTTGTATCCGCGTCAATGGCGACCCAAGTCCAGACATCACCAGCAACCCGTTCACGTGAGATCTTTTCCGTTAAGTTCTTTTGTTTGCAACCCACGAATGCCCAAATCTCATCACACTGGATACGGCGGCATGATAGATTACGGAGTGTCATATCCTGGTACTGAGCGCACGCCGCTCCAACCTCAAGCAGCAGTTTGGCGATGGTATTCTTGGAAACGCCCGTCATCCGCACGGTCGATCTGATACTATTGCCCTCTGCCAAGCATCGGATAACTAGGGCGCGGGACGTGCTGTCGAGGCGGTTCATATTGACCATTATGCTTGTTATTTAACGGAATGTCAAGCATAATGGTCAATATGATCCACGTCAATGATTTTAATCTCGAATTGTGCTATTGGGACCTTGTGTAAACTTTCACCTGACACACATACTGGTTAGAAGCAAGTGGTTTTATAAAAAAAATTATGTTTCCGTTGAAAACACACAACGAAGGAGGCGCGTGGATCTAAATACTAATGCTTTCCATATTGTTACGCAGGCCACACAGGAACAACCCCCACGCAAGCGAGCGTTCAGCAAAGGCGGCTCCAAGGGAGGGGCGGCCAGGGCTAAGGCTTTGACGCCAGAACGTCGATTAGAGATTGCGAAAGCTGCATCGTTGGCTCGATGGAAGCGTCCGGCCTGAAGTTTCAATTATTGGTCTGTTGTACTTTTAAAAGGAGTATTTCTTAATGGGTCACGTCTTAGCTGTACAGCCCGACATGAGCCTAATAAAGGCAGGCGAGGTCCTCGCTGTAGCGGGATCGGTTTCGGGACGCGCATCAAAGCAGATTTCCGTTTCTGCGGACGAATTGCTCCGCAATATCTCGGCAGTTCTTGAAGATTTGGTGCTATCGGTAATAGGTAAACGGACGGCTATGGAGTTCGAGGCCGCCCGATCAGATGCTTTCCCGAAATATATGAATGCGGTGCTCGCGCTTTCGTCGCTGGTGCAAATTTTAGTGCCGAGGCAAGCTATCGACCGCCTCAATCGAGATTCCTTCTGTGAGCTTGAGGCGGATCTACGAAACCGTGGGTTGGTCGCATTTGGTGCCAGCGTGCGAGACCAAGCAATGTTCACTGTATGGTCACTTCGGAAGATCAGTGATTTCATGTCTCAGATTGATAATATCCATCCCAAGGTGGACAATCAGGAAGTCGTTGGAATGGTAAATGATTGTATTTTCTACGCCATTAGAACGCGATTCCATGTGCATTGCCTTGTTTCGTCAATGGCTCTAGACAAACCAATCCACCCTGACGCTATGGAGATGATAATTGATGGTCTTCGTTCCGTTGTCAACGCCTACGCGCTGGCGAGGCGGCTTCTAGATCGGTTGGTGCCACTGCCCGAGATGGCGACGGAGGCATGTGAGTGGGACGATGAAGACCAATCTCTATTGTTGGAATCCTCTTATGGCGAGATACTTGAGCCCGCTTGATGGATGTCGTATTCGGCGGAATTTATTTATATAATCCCCCAAAATCATCAGACTCCGATCAGGGTGCGTTATTGATCCAATCTGGGTCCGAGCAAGAGGGACTGCGGCCCTACGTTGTAGTCTCTAGGGATGCCGTGAATAGGGGTAAGCCAACATGTGTAGGGGTCCGCTCTCGACCCGCGTACGAAAGGCCAATTCGTACCGCATATTTCTTCCAGTGGCGGAATTAATTCATGACATCGGTTGCTCTGAGTTCAGGGATAGCGTGGCCCTATGCGACCACATCCGCGTGCTGGATACGGGCCAGATAATACGTAGAATTGGTCGCCTTTCTGACAATGCGACCGTTGCCGTTGGACTTGGTATTGCATTCGTTCTTGATCTTCGCTAGGCCCTACAGCATCTCTTCAAACTGACCCACTACCGACGCGTCTGCGACGACACTGAGTGCCGCGAGTTCTTTAATTACTGCGCTCGGCGCTGTTGGGTTACTTGATCCAAGATGCGGCTTTATGTCATCGCCTATTGTCCCGCTGAAAAAGAATGACTATAGACGACAGCCAGCGGGTGTCGATAAGATCTTTATTGTGGTTCAGGCGCCAACCCTAAACTAATTCAAACTGCACCACTACCCAAACACCCTTTTTACCTTCGATAAAGGTCGGAGGTACCTTCTCCTTTACGCGACAGCCTGCGAGATATGAGTGCGGCTAGCGGGACTGCGATGGCAATCAGGAGCCATGAGGCGGGGGGAACAACCACGAATGCGGCGGCGGTCTGCGCCCTGGGGGGCCCGAAGGCAACATATCCATAAAGGGCCAATGTGACCAGCGTGAGGGCTGGCATCACGGTGTAGAGCGTCGCCTGGGTGAGTACCGACCAACGCTTCGAAACGACGCAAGCCACTACGAGTAACACGAACGGGGATAGCACCCAGAGAGTGAAAATTGCCATGAGGAGCCGGGAATTGTTGCGACGACCCGCATGGAGTGTGAAAGCGACCGCGGCCGGGGCGCCGACAAAGAGAGCGATCAGCGCGGCTCGGCGCAGGCGGCCGATTACTTTAGAGGTCAAGCGGCTTCCATCGAGAGAACGCTCATTTAGATTGAGTAGTCGCCGGGGATTCGGCGTTGTTAATATCCTGGACGGCTTTCCAAGTTCCGTCCGATTGCTTGCGAAAGATGGCGACAAACCGGCCCTTCTCCGTGGCGGTCTTTGCAGCGGCGGGATCGGTGGCAGTGAGCACATAGGTTCCACGGGTGTAGCCGAGATCGCCTTGCTTGGAAACATCCACCTGGACAGGCTGCAATGCGAGCGACCACTTCGGATCGGCAAAGGCCCCCTTCATCCCCTTGGCTATAGCGTCCTTCCCGGTCATCATAGGAACATTCGGGACCATGACGTTTCCGTCATCCGTGAAGTGCGCGGCGATGCGGTCCGCATCCTTGCCGCCCCAGTCCTTCACGAAGGCGGCAACCTCGCCATCGAGGAGTGCATGTGACGGCGAGCAACCGGTGAAAATCAGAAATCCCAAAGCAAAGAATATTGAGTGGCGCGGCATGAACCTACCAGTATGCTTGCTGCACGAGCACGAAGCGTGAGCGATTGGAACAATTCGCGTGGAAGGGACGGACCCGCAAGACAGAGGGAAAAACACACGATGGGAATCTGACGGCGCTGCGCCATGAGTAAGCGATCGGCGGCGCAGCTGCTAGTCTGCAGGGCGACTGGCCAGGATGATTTCGCGCCCGGTTAAATACAACACCACAATCAATATCGCGAACGGTATCAGCGAAAGAGAATCTGAATTCGCGCCGTTGAAAAAGGGATTGTTGGCCACCGACCAATCGTTGATACGCCGGTCCACGTGCGCGAGCACGCCGGCCATGAAAGCGATGATGATTCCGGCGATGGCACCCCCCGCGATGTAGCCGGAAGCCATGAGCACGCCAGGGCTGCGGTCGCCTTCGGCGGTGAGTTGTTCTTCGGTCAAATTCTTGTGCTTCAGTTTACGGCGCAAGGAAAAATCGACAAGCCAGCGCACCAAGCCGCCGAAGAGGATCGGGCTCGAAGTGGAAAGTGGCAGGTAGACGCCGACAGCAAAGGCAAGCGACGGGATGCCGCACATCTCGAGCGTGAGCGCGATCATTACGCCGAGAAGCACCAAGCCCCAGGGGAGCTTGCGGCTTAAGATTCCCTTGATAATGTAAGACATTAAGGTGGCTTTGGGCGCATCGAACTTAGTCACGGGGGAGCCGTCCGGGCGCACGTTATGGGTGCCGTTGATGCCTGGATCGACTAGATAAACGGGTGCGCCCTGGGCGTCCACCAAATAGCGGCCGGCGGGACCGCCGACATCGTCCAATTTGTGCCAGATGCGGTAGGAATTAAAATCGGAGGCGGCTTGCGGGCCTTGCAACTTCTCATTTCCTTCGAAGCCGGATGTGGCGCGGAGTTCGGACGGGAAGTTCCGCTGGATTTTGTAGACGGGCTTGCCTGACGGGTCAAATAGATAGTCGCCGTTAACCGTGTAGTTGCCATCGTGGGGGGGACGGATATTGTCGGAATATGGCGTTAATGGCCCGGAAGGGGGCAGTACGGACGCAGCGTCTTTTACCTCTATGTAAGTCACGCGAGGCACGTAGATGGTGGCGGCGTCATTGAGCTTGAGGAGAATCGGTCCGAGGGCCAGGGCGGAAGCCAGCGCACCTACCAGAATCGCGATTTGCTGCAGGCGCGGCGTCGAGCCGACCAGAAATCCAGTCTTCAAATCCTGGGAGGTTGTGCCGCCGTTCGAAGCCGCGATGCAAACGATGCCGCCGACGGAGAGCGCGGTAACGAAATAGGTGGGGCCGGTCCATCCGAGGGCGAGGAAAATCAGACAAGTTAGAAGCAGAGTGGCCACGGTCATCCCCGAAATCGGGTTGGACGAGGAACCGATCTCGCCGGTGAGGCGCGAAGAAACGGTGACGAACAAAAAGCCGAATAACACGATCATGAGCGCGCCGAGGAAATTCATATTCAGCGAGCGGAAAAGCATGATGGAGGCAAGCAGGGCGACAATGCCGCCAAGCACGAACTTCATCGAAAGATCCCGATCGGTGCGAAGAAGGGATGCGCGGCTGGCTTTGGTAGCGCCGAAATCGCGCAGACCTTCCTTCATGCCGCGCCAGATGGTGGGGAGGGAGCGGAAGAGGCTTATGATACCGCCCGCGGCAACGGCGCCGGCGCCGATGTAGAGGATATACGCGCCGCGAATCTGATTGGGGCTCATGTCGCGAATCGGGATGGTACCGGGCGCAAGCGGCGTCCCAAGAAGTCCGCCGAAGAATTTAATGGCCGGGATCAAGACAAGGTAAGCGAGCACACCACCGGCGCACATGATGGACGCAATGCGGGGACCGATAATATAGCCGACTCCCAGCAGTTCGGGAGAAATCTCGGCGGAGATAGAACCGGCCGCGAAGGGCGCGCCGAAGACTTTTTCAGGAACGTCTTTCCATCCTTTGAAAGCGACGTTGAGAGCTTTATAGACGAGGCCGATACCGAAGCCGGTGAAGATGGTTCGGGCGCCAGTTTGCGGCGCGGCAATCTCGTCGGCATTCATTTGTGCCGCGCGCTGGGATTCCTCAGAAGCGCCAGCTTTCAAGACTTCGGCGCAGGCCGTGCCTTCGGGATATTTCAGCGTCAAGTGCTGGTCCACAATCATGGCGCGGCGCAG
>JANYJA010000104.1 GCA_025358575.1 Terriglobia bacterium | reverse complement strand
CCGACGTGACGGCGCTTGCCGCCAATGTAGGACTCGTCGCATTCCACCGTACCGGAAAGCTTATCTGGTTCCGTTTCAGTCATTGCCTTGCGGATGCGATGGCACAAATACCACGCTGTTTTGTAGCTAACCTTAATAGAGCGACCCAATTGACTCGCGCTTACGCCTTTCTTGGCTTCGCACATCAGGTATACGGCAAGAAACCATTTCCAGAGCGGCAGATGGGTATCGTTGAAAATTGTTCTGGCCGTTACGGAGAACTGGTAGCGGCATGAATCGCAGTCAAATTGGTCACGGCTCGCAATCCGAGAGATCTTTGCCGACTTGCAGTTTGGGCAGGTTATGCCTGTGGGCCAGCGAAGCATTTCAAGGTAGGTACGGCACTTGTCATCGTCAGCGCCGAATTGTTCCATTAGAGAGATAAGGTTGGTATCCATATGGCTAAGCCTCAGAAGCACCCCAGCAAGATGACCACGGACGAGGCGATCAAGCACCTATTCCATCCCGAAGTGGTGAAGGGGATGAAGCAGCATGTTGAAGAACTCGACCGAAAGAAACCAAAGAAGAAAGGAGCCACTAAGTAAAGTTTAGTGGATTACTTACCTTGTGTCAAGTATATAATTACGGATAAGTGTCGCAGCTGATCATGCCGAGGTCGATTGCAAAAGCGCGCCAGCAATTTAGGGATTCGCGCGACCTGCTTTCCGGAAAAGATTTGTGCTCGTCAGTCCGACGATGGCGATGCGAGGAACACTATGCGAGAGCCAACCGAACCATTTGTCGATGGTCACCACCAGGTAATAATCCTACGTCCGCGCGGAGTAGATATCGACGGCGCGTGAAGTCATCGAGAAGTTACAAAGGGATAGGACGGTTGATCCTAACCCTACGCTTTACCCTTACCCATCGAATTGATCTCGTTGAAATAGACCTTGCGCTCCTGCTCCATGGCAATGTTTGACAGGATGACCGCAGTCGAATCTGCTAAGCCCACTTCCAGATCCGCCTTCGGGCGCTTACCGTTGCGGACGTTTTCAAAGAACGTCTCCAACTCGATGTCTACAGGGTTGCGCCCCTCTTCCGGAATCATCACGCCTTTGCTGTAAAGGTAGCGGCGCGCGAACTTCATCTCGCGATCCAGGAAGCCCTCACTGCCGGTCACTTGATCGTTCTCCAGCAAGATCGGAATACCCTTCTGCGCGCCAGCCGCGACCATCGTCGCACCCGCGACATAATGCTCCTTCTTCTCTCCTGCCTTTGTCACAGTGGGGGGCGGGGATGGCTCGCGAAACCAAGTTGCAATGGCCGGGTGCGTGTCGTCACCAATGGTAATCTCCACTGAACCCGCCGTCCCCATGATGAGTTCGCCGAATTCCGTTCGCGTCGAATTGAAGTATGGCAGATGCGAATTGGTGCTGATGTAACTGCAACTGACTTTGCGGCCCTTGGGATACTTGTAAATCATCTGGATGTTATCCATGATGTCCCGTCCGTCAAAAATAAAATCGTGTCCGCCGACTCCCACCACATACTCCGGCGACGATCCGAATAGCCAATCCGCGATGTCCAGTTGATGCGATGCCAGTTCGGCCGTCATACCGCCCGAGTATTCTTTGTACAGACGCCAGTTCGCCATCTTTTGCGCGGCCAGGTCCGGATTCGGCTTCATTTTCCAGCCCGGATTGCGATGCCATTGCGCTTGAATGTGCGTAACCTCGCCGAGCACGCCCTTATCGACCATGTCTTTCACGGCCTGATAGTAACGGCTGTAGCGGCGCTGTAAGCCGACTTGAAGGATCTGCTTCGGGCGGTCGTTCGCCAACGCGCGCAACGCATGGACCTCTTCCGGCTTGAAAACCAAGCTCTTCTCGCAGAAGGTGTGTTTACCGGCAAGGAGTGAATCCCGCGTAACCGGAAAATGGACGAACAGCGGCGTGGCGATATAAACCGCGTCGATTCCCTTGTGACTCAGAAGCTCACGGTAATCTTTAAACTTTACTGGATTGCCACCGATAGCCTCGGCCCCATGATCAAGGGCCGTCGGGTTGATGTCGCAGATGGCGACGCAGTGACCGGTGTCGATGCCCTTCAAATGCTTGAGCAAGTACGATCCGCGGCTGCCGGTTCCGATGAAACCATACTGGACTTGTTCGTTGGCAGCTCGCACCTTCTGAATACCGGGCGCGCCCAGCACATAGGCGCCAGCGGCACCCGCAATCTTGACCGCGTCGCGGCGGGTGATATTTTCAGACATAATTAAATTCCTCGGAATTGCTTTAGCCAGTCTATCAGCGCCCTACGGCCAATCGGTGCGCCAGAAAATCCGGCAGACCGGCGCTGACGATTTTACGTTGGGCAGTTTCCAGGTTGTAAGCCACGCGATGAAAATTGAGATAGGGCGCATCGGAATCGTAAAGAACGAAGGACGCTCGCGCATCGCCGTCTCGAGGCTGACCCACCGAGCCGGGATTGATCAAATAAGCGGCGTTGGGATTCAAGTCAAAAGTTGAAATGCCATCGTAGTTGCGGGCGAGCTTGGCAAGGTTCCTGACATTGCGTTGGCGCCACTCGAACCCGCCCTGAACGTGCGTATGTCCGAAGAACGCTATTGAAGTTTCCAAGTATGCGAATGCCTCAGTCGCCTCGTCCGGATTCATCAAGTATTCATCTTCGTCGAGCGGCGAGCCATGCATTAGCTGAAAACCCTCCACGAAAAGCGGCCCCTTCGGCAAGAGCCGCACGTATTCGCGATTATCTTCGTTAAGCTCGTTCTGCGTCCAAACGGTCGCGGTTCGTGCCACGGGATTGAACCATTCCAGATCCTCAATGCCAGCGCAAGCTCGGTCATGATTGCCGCGCACGACCACGTTCACCGATTGGCGGGCCCAGTCCACAACGCGGTTGGGGTCGGCCCCATATCCGACGAGATCGCCGCAGCAGAGCACTTCGTCGTAAGCGCCTTGACTGGCGGCGAGCACCGCTTCCAGGGCTTCCCAGTTGCTGTGAATATCGCTCACTACGAGATAGCGCACAGTGAGGGATTACGCCTTTCGCAATCGGAGCAACGTAATTTCGGGAGGCGCGCCGAGTCGCGTAGGCAGTCCAATCGTTCCAATTCCCCGGGTCACGTAACAGGTTTTCTCGCCAATTTGATAATATCCGGAAACATAGCGGGTGAAGACTCGCGCCAGATTCGCGGTTTGATTTAGTATTTCGATAGTCACCTGTCCGCCGTGCGTGTGACCCGATAAGGTCAGGTCATATCCTTTTCTCGCGGCAACTGGAAAGACATCGGGATTATGCGAAAGCAGAATGTTGGTCGACCCAGGAACCATCAATTTTTCGGCGCCCGTCAGATAACGTGGCTTATCGAAGAATGGCTCGTAATCCACGCCCGCGAAGTTTAGGCTTGCATCGCCAAAGCGGAGCACGCGGTTTTCACTGCGTAAAAAAGTGATTCCATAGCGCGCGGCTTTGGCTTTGGTGTACTCAAGAATTCCAGCGTACGTCTCATGATTCCCGAGACACCCGAGCATCGGAGCGTCGCATTTCACCCGGGCGAGTTGCGTGATACACACGTCTACGGGATCCGAGGGATCCGTAATCAAATCGCCCGTCATCACCGCAATGTGCGCATTCAACTCGTTCGACATGCCCACCACGCGCTCCAGATCCTTTTCGCTCAGAAAAGAACTTAGGTGGATGTCGCTGAGCTGCAGAATGCGCAACCCCTGCAGATCCTTGGGGAGGTCTTTCAAGGGGATGTCGACTTCCTGGACCTGGAAATTCAGCCTTTGGACGAAGGTTCCGTAGGCCATTGCCGCGAATGGAGAAACCACCGCTGCCGCTGCGGCTGCATGAAGCCAGCGCCGGCGCTCGGGCTGAAATCTGGGTTGCAGGCGGGGGGCAATCAGCGCGTAAGCCAGATAAATGGCGAAAGCGGCGGTAGAGCAAACGCCCCAGGAAAAAGTTACCAGGTGAACGATTCCCATCTGGTGCCAGGGCAGCCAGGGCATCTTAAAAGCGAAATAACGGATGCCGCACAGGACGCCGGTGAACATGATGAACCAAAACAGCAAAACCGCCAAAAACAAGGCGCTCAGCAGCTTCTTCGAGCCCCTCTTTCGGCCCTCTCGAAGCACCACCAAGCCAATCCCCAGTTGGGCCAAGCCCATGGGGATAAGCATTACCATATCAGGCAGATGGCGGGCGAGGCGGTTCATGCTCGGGGTCTATTTCAAGTGTAGCTTGCCGGAGAACCGCGACCGCTGCAATGGCTGCCGTCTCGGCGCGCAGGATCATGGGCCCGAGCGACGCCCGCGACCAACCGGAAGCGTCCAGCCGTTCGCGTTCGCCATCCGTCCAGCCGCCTTCCGGACCTACCAACACCGCAACTTGTCCGCAGCCGGGCACGGCTTCACGCAACAGACTTCCGCCCTGCTCTTCGAGCCGAAATTTTTGACCCTCCAGTTCAAGTCCGCGAAGCTTGCGCGGTTCATCGATTTCAGGCAAGCGGTCGCGCCGGGATTGTTGGCTGCTCTCCCGCGCTATGCGCCGCCACCGCTCCACGCGTTTTTGAGCCGCTGCCAGTAAACCGGTCTCGCTGCGTTCCGATTCCACCGGAACGATTCGGGAGACTCCGAGTTCGGTCGCTTTTTCGACGATCCACTCGAACCGGTCGAACTTGATAAGCGCGGCTATCAGAACTATGGGCGTCCGCCCGATGGCTGCCGCGAGTTCTTCCAGCATTGAAAAACGAACCCAGTCTTTGCGGACTTCGGTAACTTCGGCCAACCACGCGCGGCTGTTGTCGCTGATCTCATAGCGCTGGCCCACCTCAACCCGGAGCACGCGCGCGAGATGCCGGGCCTCCTCCCCGGCGATTTCAGCCGCTCCATTGCGAACTTCACTTACAAAGAATCTGCGCCGCGCCATGTACAATGTTTACGCCATTTCATGATTGCGTTCCTGCGCGGCGTGCTCCTCGAGAAACATCCGAACCAAGCCATTATCGAAGTGATGGGAGTAGGCTATGACGTAACGATTCCGGTTTCCACGTTCACGCACTTGCCGGAAGCGGGTGCGGAGGTGCGGCTGCGCATCCACACCCACGTGCGGGAAGACATTTTGGCTTTGTTCGGATTTTTCACGCAGGATGAAAAGACGCTTTTCGAGAAGCTGATCGGCGTTAGCGGTATCGGCCCGAAGCTAGCGGTCACCATTCTTTCCGGACTGGCCGCGGCGGATCTGCTGCACGCCATTCGCAACGGGGAAGTGGAGCGGCTGGTGCGCTTGCCCGGCATTGGCAAGAAGACGGCGGAGCGCATGGTGCTGGAACTGCGCGACAAACTGCCACTTCCAACTGGCGATCCGGTAGGCGCTCCCTCAACTTCGCTTTCATCGCTCGACCAGGACGTCCTCTCGGCCTTGCTTAATCTGGGGTGTGCGCGTCCGGCCGCGGAAGCCGCTGTCCGCAAAGCCCGGGCGGCTGGTGTTCCCGCTGAATTTGAGCCGCTATTTCGCAGAGCTCTTGAGCTAGTACGTTAACCTGAGCACATGCCCGACGCCCGCATTGTTTCCGCTGCGTCCAGCCCAGAGGAAGCGCAGTTCGAAGCTGGCCTTCGCCCGCGCCGTCTCGCGGATTTCACGGGGCAAACCAAGCTGAAGGAGAATCTGGCGATCGCCATCGCCGCGGCCCGCCATCGCGGCGACGCCCTCGATCATGTGCTGCTGTATGGGCCGCCGGGACTGGGTAAGACCACGCTCGCCGCAATCATCGCGGAAGAGCTTGAAGTCCCTTTCGACCAAACGTCGGGGCCCGTGCTGCAGAAGAAGCTGGATCTCTCGGGAGTTCTTAGCACCATTCGTCCTCGCCAGGTTTTCTTTATCGATGAGATTCACCGCCTGATGCCCGACATCGAAGAGATGCTGTACTCGGCGCTGGAAGATTTCTCGCTCGATATTTTGATCGGGTCTGGACCCGGGGCGCGCACGCATTCGATTCCGATCCAGAAATTTACGGCCATCGGCGCGACCACGCGCCAGGGGCTGGTCAGTGCACCGTTGCGCGGGCGCTTCGGCTTGGTGCTGCGGCTCAATCATTACGATGTTCCAGAACTCGAGACAATTGTGCGCCGCTCGGCTAAGCTTCTGAACGTGACCATCGATGCGGAAGGCGCGGCTGAAGTGGCGCGCCGCAGCCGGGGAACACCGCGAATTGCCAATCGTCTGCTGCGCCGCGTTCGCGATTTCGCCCAGGTTCGGGCGGATGGAAAGATTACGCGAGCTATCGCCGAGACTGCGCTGAATCTGCTGGAAGTCGATCCCTTCGGACTCGATGAAATCGACCAGAAGATCATGCTGACGGTGCTGGATAAGTATCGGGGTGGGCCAGTGGGTGTTAACACCATTGGCGCCTCCATAGGTGAAGAGGCCGAGACCATTGAAGAGGTTTACGAGCCATACCTCATCCAGCTTGGTTTTCTAAATCGCACGCCTCGCGGACGCGTCGGCACATCTCTCGCGTTCGAATATTTCAAAGTGAATCGCCGCCCTGAGGGTTCGCAGCCGGCGCTGTTTTGAAAACCGTATATTTGGGTCTGGGTTCGAATGTTGGCGACCGTAGGGCCCAGCTTCAGAATGCGTTGAAAGCTTTGAATTCGGGTGACGTGGAGGTGACCGGCGTGTCGCCAGTCTATGAGACGGAGCCGCAAGGATTGCGCGAGCAGCCTTGGTTCTTAAATATGGTGGTGGAAGCCCACACGTCGCTCTTTCCCCTGCAACTGCTCACCCGCATTGAGGAGATCGAAAAGCAGTTCGGACGCCGCCGCATGATTCCGAACGGCCCTCGAACGCTCGATATCGATATTTTGCTTTACGGACGCGCTGTCATTCGATCGGAGCGGTTGGTGGTCCCGCATCCTCGATACACCGAGCGGCGCTTTGTTCTTGCACCGCTCCACGACCTTGCGCCGGACTTGCGCGATCCAGTAAACGGTAAGAGCATCCGCGAAATGCTGCTGGCGGTCGCAAATCAACCAATTCGTCGTTTGGCTAAATCCCTTCAAACCTGAGCGGCGGCCTTGGCAACTTCCCGTGCGGCATCGCCCACGTTCACGTCTCGCGATATTTTGCCGCGTCGCGTGACCAACTCCACTTGGCCCTGCGCCAGCTTCTTCCCGATCGTGATGCGGTACGGAATCCCGATCAATTCGGCGTCTTTGAATTTCACGCCCGCCCGCTCATCCCGATCGTCCAGAAGCGCATCCAGTCCAAGATCTTTGCAGTTCCGATAAATCTCTTCGGCAGCGTGCCGCTGATCGTTGTCGGCGATGTACACCGGCGTCACCACCACCGTGAACGGAGCAATGGACGCGGGCAGCGACATTCCATCCTTGTCGTGATGCTGTTCGATGGCGGCGCTGAGGATGCGTTCGAGGCCAATGCCGTAAGAGCCCATGATGACTTTCACCTCTTCGCCCGCCGCGTTCAGGACTTTCAATCCCATCGAGTCGGAATATTTATAGCCCAGCTTGAAAATGTGTCCGACTTCAATGGTCTTCTGAATCGCGAGGACTTCGCCGCAGTTGGCGCAGCGATCGCCCGTCGCGACCTGCCTCAAGTCGTAAAAGTCCGCCTTGAAGTCTCTGCCCGGAGTGACACCGCGAAGATGATAATCGTCTTGGTTCGCGCCAGCGATCATATTGACGCGGCCTTCCAGCGCCGTGTCCGCGACGATCGCGATATTCTTCATGCCCACCGGCCCCAGTGAGCCAGGCTCGGCGCCAAACCACTGGACAATTTCGTGTGCCAGCGCTGTCCGCACTTCTCGCGCTTTCATCGAAGCGGCGAACTTGGTCTCGCTCAACTGATGGTCGCCGCGCAGGAGCGCGAGCACGGGCTTGTTGTCCGCCACCATCACCAGACTCTTCATCTGCGAAGTTTCGGGCAACTTCGTGAATGCCGCCAAGTCGGCAATGGTTTTCTGGCCGGGCGTGTGAAATTTTTCGGGAGATGTATCCTCTGGCGGATCCGGCTGCGCAAGCGGAGATGCCTGGGCGATGGCCTTCTCCAAATTTGCGGAGTAGCCGCACTTGGAGCATGTCACCACGAAGTCCTCGCCGGCGTCGGACGCTACCATGAACTCGGTCGACTGGCTGCCGCCCATGGCCCCGGAGTCGGCTTCCACCGCCACATAGGAGAGTCCGCAGCGGTCGAAAATCCGGCAGTACGCCTGAAAGTGTTTATCAAATGCCGCGTCCAAACCTTCCGGCGCCAGATCGAACGAATACGAATCTTTCATGATGAACTGCCGCACCCGCAGCAGGCCTGATTTGGGACGCAGTTCATCGCGAAACTTGGTTTGAATCTGATACCAGATCTGCGGCAGTTGTTTGTAACTGCGAAGCTCTCCACGCGCGATGCTTGTCATCACTTCTTCGTGTGTCATTCCGAGGCACAGATCGCGCTGAAAACGATCCTTCAAGCGGAACATGTTGTCGCCCATCAAGTCCCAACGGCCCGATTCCTTCCAGACCTCTGCCGGATTCAATGCCGGCAGCAGCATCTCCTGACCGCCAATTCGGTCCATCTCTTCGCGCACGATGCCCGTAATTTTCAAAAGCGTGCGTTGCGAAAGAAAGAGGTGGCTATAGACACCCGCCGCCAGTTGCCGAATGTATCCGGCACGCAATAGCAGTTGATGGCTGACGACTTCCGCCTCGGCGGAAAGCTCGCGCAAGGTGGGGATGAAAAGCGTGCTCCAAAGCATATAGGGAAGGCCTTATTCTATCAGCACGGCTTTGGGGCTGACGGGTTTTTGGCTCCATTCCAGAATCTGTTCGCGTAGAGTATTAAGGCTATCGGTAACGCGGTCCATTTCCATATTCGTAAGGATGTAGCGGTTCACGTTCTTCCCTCCGGAGTGGATCAGCGTGTGGTGGTCTTCACGCAGATCGGGAAGCTCGGCGGACGAAAGCGGCAGCCCGCGAAGTGCGGCGGCTAAGAAATAAAGAGTGAATTCAACATCGTGCGCCATCTTCTGAAAAGCGGCGCGAGCCGGAACCGCCGGGCTTTGGGTGAGCCCCGCTTCCAGCGCCATCACGGCATGAACCAGCCGGTGCGAACTCGCTAGTATCGCGGTCAAGGTGCCGAGCGACGGGTGAGTGCCGCCGGGCTCCGCACTCACCCGATCGACCGAAGTCTCGGCGTTGGAACGCGCCAAACGGGACGCGTGGCGAACGCGGTCAAGGTCAAGCGATGACGATGCGGCTTGACTCAAATAGCCCTGTGAGACGGTGCGGAAATAGTCGCGATAGGCATCGAGCATTCGGGCCAGGGCTTCAGAAACGTGGGTTCGCTCCCACGTTGGCCATATGGCATAAGCGATCAGTGCGAGCGCTCCGCCAACAAGAGTATTTACGGCGCGAGCCGCGATCACCTGCTGGGGGGCCACGCCCGTTACGGCGACGAGCACCACAACCAGAGCGCTGATGGCGGCGACGAAGATGCCGTAATTTGCCGGGCCGAAACTGCGCAGCATGAATGTAAGAATTGCAATCATTGAAATTTCCGTGGCGCGCGCGCGAGGCAGCACGTGAAACAAAGCAGTGGCAAAAGTAAGGCCGGCCATGGTGCCGAATAGTCGCAGAAGGCCGCGGCTGAAGGTTGCCGTAAAATCCGGCTTCAGAACGATGGCGATGGTCATGGGTATCCAGTATGGGCGCTGCAGTCCCAGCGTTCGGCCAAGGGCGTTTCCGACCGCGACGCAGGCAGCCAGCCGCACGGCGTGGCGGCAGGCGGCCGATTCGAAAGTCAGATTTGCGCGCAGAGTCGCCATCGCATTCCCAAGCCGCAGTGACCAGGGCCTCTGCGCTTCGCGCTCTCGGAATTGCGCACTGCCGATCGTCGTGGTATTCGCCGCCAGATCAATCGCGGCACGGAGCTGTCCGGCGAGACGGTCAACCATAGCGCGCGCATCTGCGAGCATCGTCGATACGTCGTGCGTATTTGACCCGGCGTAACGCAGTTTTTCCGCTAAAGCGCCAATTTCACGAAGTGGTTCGTCCCCACCAATGGTGGCCGCTTCGGCGGTCAGCGAAGCGCCGATCTCCTTCAGCAGCCCGGATGAAATGTCGAATGCGCGGTTCAAATCAGTGCCATGTTCATTGGCGCCGCTCTCGCGGGCGATGCGGCTGCACAATCGGTGCAGCGTGAGCAGGCTGAGACGAATGCGCTCGGCCTCGTGAAACAACATGCGATAACGCTCGCCCTCAATCGTCAAGTCATGATTGATAGCTGTAAGCGCGCTCTGAGCCAACATGCTCTGACTGGTTCCGGGCGGAGCCTCGGTCGCGCTTACTCGTGCCGCGGCAGCGCGTGAGAGTTCCCGATAAAGATTCGCTAACGCACGCCGTTGCGGCTCATAGCGGCGCACGGGCCACAACGCCAGCGCCAACGCAGTTTGCAGCAGGCCTCCGCCAAAAGCGAGTAAACCGGAAAGCGCGGCCCGCTCAGGCTGCATCGGCTGAGCCGCGAAAACCACTAGCGTCACCAAGCTGATTGTTCCGATGTCGGCCGCCGCGGCGCCTACGGAAACCATCATCCCCGCGGCAAAAGCCCAGAGGGCGGCGACGGAAACCGCGAGGAGCGTGTTTCGATCGGAGAGAGCACCGACAAACACCGCGATGCCCACCAGGAAACTTGCGGTCAGCATACGCCGCGCGCGCGGCCGATATGGATCTTCGTTATCCGAAAAAGAAACGTTCAGCGCGCCGGTGCTCACAGCCAACCCCGCGGTGACGGCTCCCACGGCCGCGCCGACAATTAGAGGCGTGGCTACGCCGACCGTATTGCGTAGGGCGATCCAAGGGGTAATCTTGTCCCGCTCTATGCTAGTGACCACGTGCCATAGCGAATGCCATGAACGCGCGATCCGATTTGAATTAGGTGCGTCCGGCTGGGTTGACATCGTCGGACTGAGATTGTTTTCATGCTACCTCACGTTGGATTTGCCGCCTAGCCCTCGCCCACCTATACTGAGGGCATCTTGCGAAAAACGTTCGGCTTCCTGACGGGCTTTGCCGCGGCGCTCGGAACAGGTGTTGCATTGAACGCCGTGCAGCGACCGCAACACAGGCCGCGGGTCCCGGAACATGCTCGTGAAGACGCTGCGGGAAACGCGCTTGATATTGCCAGGATTGAATTGCTCGAGCGAACCGTCGCTGAGCAGTCGGAGATTATTGCATCGTTCCGCGTAAGGATGCTGCAAACGGATGAACACCTGATAGAGTTGCTCTCGGCGGTCGATCGTCTCTGCGAGCGGGTCGCTTCGGCCACACCGAAAAAGCCTTCAGGCGCATTCGGCGATCACCTGAAAGAAGAAATAGCACGCCGGTGAGCCTTTTCGACGAGAGCCCGAAAGTAATGGAACTGCGCGAGCGGCTGCTCACGTTTATGCGCGAGCGGATTTACCCGAATGAATCCGTTTGGCGCGCGGAAATCGCGGAGGGCGACCGCTGGCTGCCCACATCCATTGTGGAAACGTTGAAGAAGCGGGCGCGGGAGGAGGGCTTGTGGAATCTTTTCCTTCCGTCATCGGAACACGGTGCCGGGCTGACCAATCTGGAATACGCGCCGCTGTGCGAGATTATGGGCCGCTCCCTCATGGCCCCCGAAGTGTTCAATTGCTCCGCGCCAGATACCGGCAACATGGAAGTTCTAGCCCGTTATGCTGCGCCGCATCAGCGGCAACAATGGCTGCGACCATTACTGGCGGGCGAAATCAGATCGTGCTTTTGCATGACAGAGCCTGACGTGGCATCGTCCGACGCTACCAACATCCAAGCCAGCATCCGCCGGGAAGGTGACCAATACCGGATCGACGGGCGCAAATGGTGGACATCCGGGGCCGGCGACCCGCGCTGCAAAATTGCCATCTTCATGGGAAAAACGAATCCGGACGCCGCGCCGCACCGGCAGCAATCCATGATTTTGATTCCCATGGAGACGCCTGGCATCATCGTGAAGCGAATGCTGACTGTGTTCGGGTATGACGACGCTCCGCACGGGCACGCCGAAATTGTTTTCGAAAATGTGCGAGTGCCCGTGGCGAATCTGCTATTGGGCGAAGGGCGCGGTTTCGAAATCGCGCAAGCCCGCTTAGGGCCGGGCCGTATGCACCACTGCATGCGATTGATCGGTCAGGCCGAGCGCGCGCTCGAAGGCATGTGCCGCCGCGTATTGGGGCGCGTTGCCTTCGGGAAAAAACTGTCGGAGCAGGGCACGGTGCGCGCCGCCATCGCTCAGTCAAGAATCGAGATTGAGCAGGCACGGCTTCTGACCCTCAGAGCCGCTCACCTGATGGACACCGCCGGAAACAAGGCTGCGCGCGCTGAGATCGCGATGATTAAAGTGGTGGCGCCCTCCATGGCGCTTCGCGTAATCGACCGAGCGATTCAAGCCCACGGCGGGGCTGGAGTGTCGGGCGATCTTGACTTGGCGGCAGCATGGGCGAACGCGCGCACCTTGCGCCTCGCCGACGGACCCGATGAGGTGCACGTCGAGAGCATTGCAAAACTCGAACTTGGGAAGTATCCGAACTAGTTAGGATTCGCGGGACCGGCTGCGGCCACCGAATTCTTTTCCATTTCCATTAGGTCCGCCCTTGCCATCGCAATATCGGGCGCATTCGGATTTAGCTTGATATAGTGGCGCATTTGTTCGGCGGCCGCTGGGACATCGCCCTTGTCCCGCAGGATCACGGCGAGCACCTGCATAGTCTTGGGGTTCACCATTTGAGTGTCCAGCCGCAGCGCTTCACGAGCGCTCTTCTCGGCCGCATCCAAGTGGTGAAGGTTCAGGTTGGCCACTGCGTTAAGGAAGTAAGCCAGGGGGAACTCGACGGGATTCAAACGCAAAGCCTCGCTTGACGATGCCAGCGCGTCGTCCCATTTTTTTTGACGGGCCGAAATGAGCGCGATCTCAAGATGCGGGCTTACGTACTTTGGATCAGCCGCGATTGATTGAAGCAGAGATTTGTGCGCCTCTTCCGCCAGGCCGGTCCGTGCCTGAAGTCGGCCCAGTTCGAACCAAGCAGAAGCGTATTTGGGGTAAAGTGCGACGGCCTTTTCGAACTGCAAGACTGCTTCGGAGGCTTTTTGCTTTTTGAGCTCATCAATGCCTTTTTCGAAAGCTTTCCTAGCGTCTTTAGGAGCCTGCATGCTGACCGCGCTAATGGTTGTGCCTTGCACATTGCCCAAGCGGTGCAATACGATTATGCCGACGTCTGGGTTGTCGAAAGACTGACGCGCGTTGAGGCTGACCAGATCGGAACGAAATCCTGGCAACACCGCGCGAAGATCGCATCCCATCAGGCTTTGACGGCCCACATTTCCTTGACTCAGTGAGTTAGACGTTCGAACCCCGGCGGCCGGGTTCCCCAACCCTTGTGACGACATCGATTGGCTGCCCGAACCTTCCATGCTGGCGTCCGCCAGGACCATTGAGTGTTGCCCGAGCTGGAAACTAAACCGGCCTTTGGAGCCAGTGTAACCTTGCGGACGAGGCGTACCCGAACAGATCAACTCGATAGTCACGCTTTCGGGAGGAGGCGTGCCGTCATCCAGCGTGACCTTTCCGGAGAGGAAAATGGGTCGCTGCATTTCGCCCGAACCGAAATCCGTGTTTCGATTGTTCGTGGTAGGCAGGGTGTTGTTGTTGTTGTTGGTATTGGGAGAGGGCGAGGGAGGGCGGGGTGTGGTTGTCGCACCCCCTTTTTGGGCTAGTGAAGGCAGCGAAAAAATGAGAATTCCCAACGTTACAAAAAAGGCATTGGACAGGGGGTAACGGTTCATGCGGAAGCTCCTAGCGCAATTTCCTGTATTATGTCACCTTTAGTAACCGGTGCGTCCAAATGAAAAAAACTCAACTGTTTAGCACGCTGTTTCTTCTGATTTGCGCAATGGGGTGCAATTCGGCTCCCAAGGAAGTTGTGAAACAGGAGGAGCCGATCACCGGGTTGACTGCGCTCTACCGGGCATTCAGCACGGCCCGCGCGTGGGCTCCCGACGTCCAAATTTTGCGCGTTTCAAGCATCAATCTGCCGGATATTAAATCGGCGCCCGGGCATGCCCCGGCGTGGCAGGTGACACTGGTGTCGCCCAGCCTGGGGCAGATGCGCTCGTACACCTATTCGGTCGTCGAAGCCAGCGCTACGATGCGCAAGGGCATTTTTTCGGACAATCCGCAATCGTGGTCGCGCGATAACTCCTCGGCCAAGCCATTTATCATTGCGGCGGCAAAAAAAGACACCGACGAAATCTTTAAGACCGTGATGTCACAGAAAAAGGCAATGGATTACAGTGCCAAACATCCGGGCATGCCCGTGACCTACCTGCTGGAATTGAATTCGACCTCGCCTGACGCGGTGTGGCGCGTATTTTGGGGCGAAAGTGCAGGCACAAGCGAATTTTCCGGCGTGGTCGACGCAACCACGGGGCAGTTCGTGGAATCTCTGACGTGAGTCCGCTGGCCAGCCTGCTTACTGAACAGGTGAATTCCGAATCGGCGGGAATCGATTCAATGCCGACCGAAGAGGTACTGCGCATTATTAACCTCGAAGACCGGAAGGTAGCGGATGCGGTGGGACGCGAGATTTCGGCGATTGCGCGGGCCGTGGACCGGATCGTCGCGGCTATTGAGAACGGCGGACGGGTGTTTTATATCGGTGCCGGAACGAGCGGCAGACTCGGCGTTCTGGATGCAGCCGAATGCCCGCCCACATTCAATGCGGCCCCGGAAACCGTGCAGGGAATCATTGCCGGCGGCGAGGCCGCCTTGTCACGCTCCACCGAAAGCACCGAAGACGATCCCGCCACTGGCGCGCACGATCTGGTGTCCCGCGGATTTACCCATAAAGATGTCCTTGTGGGGATCGCCGCAAGTGGTCGAACCCCCTATGTGCTGGGGGCGGTGGCCGAAGCGAAACGACTGGGCGCCTCCACCATCGGGGTGAGTTGCACCCCGAATTCCGAACTTTCGCGCGCGGTCGAGATCGCCATTGCGCCGCTGCCGGGACCCGAAGTAATTACGGGATCCACGCGCATGAAAGCCGGAACGGCCACCAAGCTGGTGCTCAATATGCTGACCACGGGGAGCTTCATCAGGCTCGGTTATGTGTTTGGGAATCTCATGGTCAATGTTCAGCCTAAGAATCAGAAGCTGGCAGACCGGGCTCGCCGAATTGTGGCGCAATCCACCGGATTGACGGAAGAAGCGGCAGGAAAACTGCTGGCGGATGCGGGAAACAGCGTTCGCACGGCGATTGTCATGAAACGCGCGGCCGTCGGCAAAGACGAAGCCGAGCAACGCCTGGCCCGCGTTCGCGGTCGCGTTTCGCTGGCCATATAAGAATCATGATTGGAGCGATTGATGGATAAGTTCGTCATCAGAGGTGGCATCCCGCTGCACGGAACCATCGAGACCAGTGGATCGAAGAATTCGGCGCTGCCGGCGTTGGCCGCGGCGTTGCTGACGGAAGAGCCGATGTTGCTCCACCGCATACCGCGCGTGCGTGACATCAAGACCATGCAGCGCTTGCTGGTCGATATCGGCTCGAAGATCGAAGTGAAGGGAGACACGGTGTGTCTCGATACGCCGCGGATCGTTTCGCCGGAAGCGCCATACGAACTGGTAAAAACCATGCGCGCCTCCAGCCTTGTTTTGGGGCCTTTGGTGGCCCGAGCAGGGCGGGCGCGAGTCTCTATGCCGGGAGGGTGCGCGATCGGAGCCCGGCCCATAGACTTCCACTTGAACGGCTTGGAACAACTCGGGGCGAAGATCAATCAGGAGCATGGATACATCGAAGCCCAAGCGGCCGACGGATTAAGAGGAGCGCTCATTAAGTTCGCGCGGATTACGGTAACCGGCACGGAAGACCTGCTAATGGCGGCGACGCTGGCGCGCGGAGAAACCGTGCTCGAGAACGCGGCACGTGAGCCCGAAGTAGTCGATTTAGCCGAATTGCTGATCAAGATGGGCGCCAAAATCGATGGGGCCGGCACTTCGACCATTCGAATTCAAGGCGTTGCCAAATTGCATGGCACGCCAAAGGGCGGCCACACCATCATCGCCGACCGCATTGAAGCCGGAACATTTTTGATTGCGGCAGCTATCACGGGCGGAGACGTAAAGGTGACCCATTGCGTGCCTGAGCATGTGCGCGCTTTGATTGCGAAAATGCAGCAGGCGGGCGTTGAGATAACCGAGCCGGACGCTTCCACTGTGCATATCCGGTCCAGCGGAAAGTTGCGCGCCGTGGATATGACGACCGAGGAATATCCCGGGTTCGCAACCGATCTTCAGGCTCAGTACATGGCTTTGATGACTCAGGCCGAAGGGATCTCCATCATCACCGAGACCATTTTCGAGAACCGCTTTATGCATGCGCAAGAGCTGGCGCGAATGGGCGCGAAAATCCGGCTGGATGGGCGGCAGGCCATCATCGCCGGAAAGAGCGATCTCACCGGTGCGGGGGTTATCGCGTCGGATCTGCGCGCCAGTGCTTCCCTGGTGCTTGCGGCATTAGTTGCGAAAGGCGAAACGGTGATCGACCGTGTGTATCACATCGATCGAGGTTACGAAAAAATTGAGTCCAAGCTTTCGCGCGCGGGTGCAAGCGTGCGGCGAGTGGAATAGGAGAGCACAAATCATGCAGCACGCACCGGGATTTTTGAAAATTGTAAACGAAGCCAAGGCGCGGATTCGTGAAACCGACATTGCGGGATACCAGAAGATGCTCAACAGCGAGAGGAAGCCACTCTTGGTGGATGTTCGTGAGGATCTTGAGTTCGCCGCCGGACACGCTCAAGGCGCCGTGCATATATCGAAGGGCGTGATCGAGCGCGATATTGAAACCAAGGTGCCCGATAAGCACATGCCTCTGGTCCTTTATTGCGGCGGCGGTTTTCGTTCTGCCCTGGCTGCCGACGCTCTGCGGCAAATGGGATACACGGACGCTATCTCGCTGGATGGCGGATGGCGAGCTTGGCAGGAAGCCAAACTTCCAACAGAATCATGATTTACGATGCTAGACTAACCCTAGGAGGCAGCCATGCCTACACTATATGTTGAGAATATTCCTGACGAGCTTTACGAGTCTCTTCGTTCGCGAGCCCGCGAGGCGCACAGCTCTATTGCGGCGGAGGTGCTTTCGCTTTTGAAGGACAATGTGCCTACTCAAAGCGAACTTGCAAAGCGCAGAGAATTTCTTCGGCAAGCGGTAAAAATGAGAGGCGGAGCGGCGGTGTCTAGCGGCTCCTTTGAGTCTACGGAAGAGATGCAACGCGCGGACCGCAGCCGGTGACGGCTTGCATTCTCGATGCGAGCGTGGCGGCAAAATGGTTCTTGCCAGGGGATGACGAAACACTGGTAGAGGAAGCTTTCCGGCTTCTGGCGAACTATGCTGAAGGCGGTGTCAGGTTCCTGGTCCCGGACCTGTTCTGGCTGGAAATGGCGAACATTCTCTGGAAGGCGGCGCGCACCAAACGAATTACTCGCTCCCGTGCCCAGGAGAGCCTGTTCGCGCTGGAAAACCGCCAAATTCCTACAGCGCCGACGCTGCCGCTGGTTTCCCAGGCCTTAGCGATCGCCGCCACCTTCGACCGGCCCGTATATGATTCGGTGTACGTCGCGTTGGCCGTCTCCTCGGGAATGCCACTGCTCACCGCGGATGAGCGTCTGATGAACGCGCTGGGCGCGAAATTCCCCATTCGCTGGCTCGGATCGATCCAATAGCACGCAGAGTTTAAAAGAAAACCGCACCAGCCGGGCCTGAAGACGTTCGTCAGTCCCTGCTAGTGCGGCCCGCCCCGAAGGGCAGAGATCTCGGCGTCGGGCCTTTCGAAAACCCGTTGCGGGGTCCGCGTCTAACGTTGCCCGCTACGGAAGTCCGCAGGACTCACCGCAACTGAAGATCTCGTGAGAGAAGTATAAATTCGCAAATTAAAAAAACCCCCCTGACTGCAACCTACAAACGCGGGGCAACGAGAATTTTTCCGTTTAGCGCCACACTCCCGAAAAGCGCGACGCCTACCTTCTCTCGCTATTCCCGTTCTCGCCTGTTGTTGCAGCAGAGGGCAGGTAATCAAGTACTTCGTACGATTCACACATGACAAGAGCAACCGTCTGCCCACGGGTCGATCTAGGTAAGCCACTGAAAATAAATAGCTTTTAGTTGAGTGGCCGGCTCGCACTGTGGTGGCGCGATGCAATCCCTGTGTCGCTATGACACAATCGTGTTGCATGACGTTTCGGGTTGCGGCCGCGTGGCCGCCGGTGCTGGCGGCGATCCTTCTCATTCCTTTTGTTGCTTGGCCTCAGCAGCCTGAAACCCTTACCATCTACACCGATCATCCGCGGCTTTTCCTGCGGCCTAACCGCCTCCGGCTATTGAAGCGCGAACGGGAACGGAAGTCCTTGCGATGGGATCAATTTGACCTCCTAATGGCGGGTAAAGCTCCCATGCCCGAGCAGGGGTTTGCCTCGGCGCTTTACTACCGGGTAACCGAGAGTCCGGATGCGGCCAAACGCGCCATGGCCTTTGCGCTTGGGCCGTCCACCGACCTGCATCAACTCGCGCTGATCTACGACTGGTGCCAAGACGTTCTCTCAGAATCTGACAATCGAACTCTGGCCGCGAAACTGGAGCGGCAGATGGCAGCGTTGCGTAACGACCATTCCATTCCGGCGGAGCGCTCCCGTTTGCTTGCGGCGATCGCGCTGGCCGGGCATCTGCCGGCCGTATCGTCGTCAGTCATAACAGCCTTCATGGAAGATATTTGGCCGCGTCAGATGGTCCCCGTAATGCGCCAGGGCCACCCGATTTCGCGCGACGATACATTCGCGCTGCTGGAGATCTTTCACGCGGTTCGGGATAATCTTAACGTAGACTTGCGCGAATCCTATCCCGCCTATTTCAAATCGCTTCCGATTTATCATCTGCTTTCTCATTACCCGCCCCCTTGGCCAGCCGCCGAAAATCAGTACCGGATTCCGGCGGTAAAAGATATGAAAGAGCCGGATCTCACGCGCGCGGCGCTGTCGCGGGCCGCTGAACTCGCGATGGTGGCCTACGACGCTAACGCTCCCGAGAGTCAGGTGCTGCAGGGGTGGCTCATGAACGATCAGTTCCTGCTGCGTGGAACGTTCGGCATCACATACGAGCTGCTGTGGGCGAATCCGTATCAGCCGGGGCTCAGCTACTATCACGTGCCGCTAGTGTTTCACGATGACATCTTCGGGAGGTTATTCGTGCGTTCCAGCTGGGAAGACAATGCCGAATGGCTGGGATTTTTCGATGGCCAGCTCCAGCATTTTTCGGAAGGCAAAATCTCCGTTCTGAATCCGTCTCTAACTCGGGAGCCGCTGGATTTGGACGAGGCCCTGGTTTTCTTTGGTCGCGAAGTCCACAAATTCAAGATTCCCAACCGTGTCTCAGAGCATCCTACCGATAAGGAACCGCTTCGCTCCTCCACTCCTGCGGTAGAGGGGTTTGACGTTTTTATCGTGGGTCTCGACCCTCGCCGCCTTTATCACGTGGAGATTGACGATGAGGAGATGACGGAAGTGCGCGCCGACCCAGGGGGCATACTTTATTTCCGGAATGTCCCCGGACCGGTCGGTGTCCGGCTTGCGCCGTCCCCACGGGAAGCGCTTCAGCAGGGAAACCCCGGCTTGAACAAACCGGGGCCCTTATGATGAACTCTACACGCGGCGGCGGAAAATCGCGTGATAAATAATCAGGAACAAGACCGAGCCCACGACAGCTACCAGTAGGCTGTAGAGGTTGAGGCCACTGACTCCAGGAGCGCCAAACTGATTGAAAAGGAATCCGCCCAGGAACGCGCCCACAATTCCAAGAACGATGTCGAGTAGCACGCCTTCTCCGCTCTTATTTACGATCTTGCTGCCAATGAAACCGGCAATCAACCCGAGAATGATCCAGGCTAGAAAATTCATAATTATTGACTCCACCCGGCACGCTTAACTTCTTCGGAGCCATGCACATCGTCCGTGTCGACCCCATGTGTGCTCACGGCTTTTTCGCCCGCTGACGAAATATCTTCGGCACCTGAGGATTTGAGAATTTCCTCCGCTCTTTTCACTTCGTCCGAACCGCCACAATGGACCGAAAGCAGGACGCCGCCGTTTTTGACGCGTCCCTCGTAGCGCTTCGCCTCGTATTCCGGGATACCCATGCCGACCAATGCTCCGATCAGGCCGCCGACAGTTCCGCCGACGCCTAAGCCGGCGAGCGCTCCCATAATCGGGCCCGCTGCAATGAAGGGTCCCACTCCCGGAATTGCCAGCGCGCCAATTCCAGCAAGGAGACCTAGGGTGCCGCCAATAGCGCCGCCCGCAGTCACGCCAGTGGTTGTTCCTTCCGGTGCTTTTGTATTTTTCTCATGGGCAAACTCCTTCGAACCCTGATTGTCGGGTAGCAGCACCGAAACATCCGTGCTCGAAAACCCAGCTGCGATCAAGTGATCAACGCCTTGTTCCGCCCGATTCCTATCGGAAAAAATTCCAAATACCGCCGTATTTTTACCTGCCATTTGAATCTCCTCGGATCATTTTTCGACCCGGATGGCTATTGCAAAGGAGTTGCCACTCCTCGACAACTTTTGCAGCATCGGTGCTAATAATTACGAGCGGATGGAACCTAAGCCCGTTCGAGATTATCGAAGACTCGGCTCACATGATCAAGAGGAAATTCCATCTCGGGAACTTCCTTTAGCTCTAGTAGAAGCGGGTACTGATCTGGACGGGAGCGCAGCAGTTCCATCGTCTTCCGCCAATCCACCGTGCCGCCCTCGCTAACCGTGGGGAATAGATGCTTATCGTCCGTTCCGTTATTGTCATGCACGTGCAATGAGCGGATACGTTCTTTCATCAACTCGAACTCATGCTCTACGCCGGCGCCCATGTGGGCGTGCCCGATGTCGAAGACATACTTGAGGTCGAGGTGCGTGAAGTTCAAAAAGTGGTTGAGGCGCTCGGCGGTGGAGAGGCCATTTGGAATGTTCTCGATCAAAACTTCCACTCCGCGCTGCCGGGCGAATACGCTGAGCTCCTCGAGCGAGCAGAACGCGGCTTCCGCGGCGTAGTCGCTGTATTCATCGTTGGAGTTTCCAATGTGCTGCGCTAGGTACTTAAACGGAATTGTCTCGGCTACTTCAAGAGCGCGCTTGATCTCGTCCACGTTTCGAATGCGGTCGGCTTTCGAGAGGCTGGTGATGGTAACCGCCGCTTGCGGACCGGATTTGCCCCAAATATCGTCGTTGTACATTGGCGCGTGCAGCGAATGCAGCTTCAAATCGGAGTCGCGAAACCAGTGGCCGAGCTCGGTGATCTGCGCTTTGTCCCGATAGTCCAAATGCTGGCGCGCACAGAAAATTTCCACTGCGGGAATGCCCGAACGCAGCGCTTTCTCCAGCCAGTTCACCGTCAGGCGATGATTGACAATCAAGTGCGTCGAGAGAACACGATTCATGTAGCGGTTAATATCCTTTAGCTGTTCCAGTAGCTGTTCCAGCGGTGCGGCCATCGGCCGCGCCTTGCAGCCACGTGCCGTCAAACAGAATAGCAGCGACCTCGCCTAGCATGGGCACCGAGCGGATCCGATGACCTTTGGCCTTCAACAAGGCAACTGTGTCCGGCGAGAAGCCGCGCTCCATCACCAACGCATCGGGAAGCCATTGATGATGGATGCGCGGCTGATCCACGGCTTCTTGCGCGTTCATATCGAAATCGATCACGTTCAAGATCACCTGCATTACCGTATTGATGATTGTCGGGCCGCCCGGCGACCCCACCACCAGCCGCAATTTTCCGTCTTTCACAACTATGGTCGGGACCATCGAAGACAGCGGCGTCTTAAGCGGAGCGATCGCGTTCGCCTCGCCTTGAATCAGCCCATACATATTCGCTTCTCCGGGCTTTGGGGCGAAATCGTCCATCTCATTATTCAACAAGAAACCCAGTTTCGCCGGGGTGACCGCGCTGCCGAATCCGCCGTTCAGAGTATATGTGACGGCCACTGCGGTCCCCTCCGAATCCACGATTGAATAGTGCGTTGTCTCACTGCTTTCGTAAGCCGTAAGCTTGCCGGGGTGGATTTGCGAGCTCGGCGTCGCGCGCGCGGGGTCGATGGATTCGCGCAGGCTTGAGATGTAACGTGCGTTGAGCAGCGCCGACACCGGGACTTTGTAATAGTCCGGATCGCCCATGTATTCGCTGCGGTCCGCGAAGTAGCGCCGCATCGTTTCCGCAATCATGTGCAGCGTCGACGCGGCACCCGCCCCGCCCTTCGCGTAGTCCGTCCCTTCCAGCACGCCCATCATTTGCAGGATTCCGACGCCGCCCGAACTGGGCGGAGGCGCCGTGATAATGGTGTATCCGCGATAGTTTCCCGTGAGCGGCTGGCGCTCGATCACCTTGTAGTCATGCAGGTCGGCAAGCGTCAGCGTGCCGTGGTGATCCTTCATATCCGCAGCCAATAAATGGGCTGTCTCGCCTTCATAAAAATCGCGTGCGCCTTGATCGCGGATGCGCTCGAGCGTGCGCGCCAGCTCGGGCTGGACCAGCGTATCACCTGTCGAGTAGTAGGTGCCCCCCTTCAGGAAAATGCGCTTCGACTCGCTGAATTGATTTAAGCGATCTGACGTGCCTTTGGATTTCAAAGACTCCGCTAAGGCCCACGAAACTGGAAAGCCCTTTGCTGCTAGCGAGACGGCGGGGTTCACCAGATCTTTCCAGGGTTTGCGGCCATACTTCCGATGCGCATATTCGAGACCTTTAACGGTCCCGGGAACTCCGGAGGCGCGATATCCAGTTACGCTATCCTGAGTCGCTTTGCCATCGGGACCGATGTACATGTTGCGCGATGCCGTGGCCGGGGCGCGCTCGCGAAAATCGATGAAGGTGCTGCGTCCATTCGCGAAGCGGATTAGCATGAAGCCGCCGCCGCCAAGATTGCCAGCCGAAGGATGAGTGACGGCGAGCGCCAGCCCGACGGCGACCGCGGCATCGACGGCATTGCCGCCTGATTCCAGAACCGTTTCCCCGGCATCCGTTGCATTCGATTCACGCGTCACCACCATGCCGTGTTTGGCGCGAACCGGTTGCCGCGCGGGCAGGGAAGTAACAAGAAGAAGAAACGGAAGAAGCGAGAAGGAGCGTCGGCGCATGGTTGATTTTACCGCTGCCATTGAAATACGTCCGGTTCCATGAGCAACCGCCCTGATACCCTTAAACCAGATGTTGCAGGACTTAGTACAAATTCGCGTTCTCGGTGAAAAAAAGCGCAAGGAAAACGAGCAGTTTCGCCGCTTTCTGAAATCGCGCGACCACTCCGACCGGACCCTGCGCCGCACGGCGGAGGCCATTGAAGATCAGATCGATTGCACCGTTTGCGGGAACTGTTGCCGCGTCGCAACCGCGACTGTCTCCTCGCGCGATATCGAACGCCTAGCTCGCTACTTCCGAATTTCCGAATCCAAATTCACCACCGAATACACCGAAAACAGCGAAGAAGAAGGCACCATCCTAAAGCGCTCTGACAAAGACGGCTGCGTCTTCCTCGATGGCACCACCTGTTCGGTCTATGACCACCGCCCCGACACCTGCGGACGTTTCCCGCATGTCGTGCGCGGCGATGGTTCCATCGCCAGCCGCATGTGGCAATTCATCGACCGGGCTTGCTACTGCCCCATCGTTTATAACTCGCTCGAAGCGTTTAAGACCGAGACTGGCTTCTACCGTATTGCGGGCAAACCGAAGTCATAGTTTCTTTCGGCCCACCGCCGACTTCCACGCGAACAGTATTACTCCCGCGGCCACCGACACATTCAGCGACGCGATCTGTCCTGCCATCGGAATACGCACCAGAAAATCGCAATGCTTCCGCACTTGCTCATGCAGCCCCTTGCCTTCCGCGCCGAAAACGACCGCCGAGGGAGTGGTCCAATCCACCTCATCGTGCGTTACAGTGCCGCGCTCGTCAATGCCGTAGATCCAGTAACCGCGATTCTTTAGATCTTCCAGAGTGCGGTTGATATTCGTCACGCGGGTGATCGGCAGGTATTCCAGCGCGCCCGCCGCCGCCTTAGCTACCGTCTCGGTCAATCCGGCGGCGCGCCGCTCCGGAATCACAACGGCATTCGCCCCTGCCGCGTGCGCCGTGCGAATCACCGCTCCCAAATTATGCGGATCTTCCACGCCATCCAGAATTACGAGCAGCTGTCCCGAGCCCACCACATCATCCAGTTCCGAGTACTTCTTTTGCGCGCCTAAGGCAATCACACCCTGATGCGATGAAGTTCCAGCCAAACGCTGCAGCGCCCCGCGATCTTCGAAACGCACGGGCGTCGATTTCTGCCTCGCCAGATCGACGATCTCTTGGATACGAGCCCCTCCCGCGCCTTTGGCTATAACGATCCGGTCCAGCGGATGATTTGCGCGCAACGCCTCCATAACTGGGTGAATTCCGATCAGTAGTGCCAGCGCTGAATCCTCCTGTTCATCGCTATAGGTTAGCCTGAGTTTTGACCCGACCCGGCATATTTACGAGTGTTTCCGTGTTGCTGCCAATCGCCGCCGGTCTCGCGATGCCGCTCGGCGCGCAGCAGGTCGCGCGCGATCTGAAGGTGGAATACAAGAAAACCGGGGAAGGAACCTTCACCGCTTTTCTGCACAATAAGCACAAGGCGGATGCCACCGCTTACATCGCGCAGGCCACTTTCCGGATTGACGGCAAGCAGAAGCCGACCGCCTTTGGCGGCGATACGCTGGCAAACCCAGGCGGCGGATATCCCCTCCTGCCAGATTCCGTCACCGAAGGCAACTCTCTGCCGCCGCATTCCGAGCCGCTGACCGCCGGCGTCCTTGCTGTGATTTATGCCGATGGCTTCTCGGAAGGGGATGAGGATGGCGTGCAGATGATGCTCGCCGGCCGCCATCGCTCGTATCTAGATCTTCAAAAAGCTCTTGCTCTGCTGCGCGAGGCTGCCGAGGGGAAAATTTTACCCGTGGTCCTCCTCCAACGCTTCGAGGAAATGCGCAAAGCCGATGCCGCCGATGCCGATCAGCTCGATGAAATGATCGACATTCCTAGTTTGCGGCACAAATATTTTATGAGTGCCGTGCCCAGCAACGCGGTGCGGATGCTGCAGAACCCGCAGGTCTCGATCCCAGCCATCCAGGCGCAGTTTGAGCAGTGGATGCAGGCCTTGGCTGTGAGTAAACCCGACATTCGATAAACAGGCAGATTGAGCTTGCGCAATATTCAGTTCGAAATTACCCACGAGTGTTCCACCACGCACGCTCGGGTCGGGATTTTGCACACGCCCCACGGCGATATCGACACGCCCGTCTTCATGCCGGTTGGCACCCAGGCTACCGTCAAGGGGCTCTCCCAGCGCGATCTCTTCGACGACCTCGGGGTCCGCATCCTCCTCGGCAACACCTATCACCTCTATCTGCGGCCCGGACACCAAACCATCCGCAAGCTAGGCGGCCTGCATCGCTTCATGAGCTGGCCCGGCGCCATGCTCACCGATTCCGGCGGCTTCCAAGTCTTCAGCCTTAGCGAACTTCGCAAAATTACTGAAGACGGCGTTCGCTTCCAGTCGCACCTCAACGGCGACGCGCACCAGTTCACGCCCGAATCTACCGTTGATGTCCAACTCGCCTTCGGAAGCGACATTCTGATGGCGCTTGACGAGTGTCCCCCGTACCCCGTCTCACACCAGTACGCCAGGGATTCCATGCTCCGCACCGTCCGATGGGCGCAGCGTGCCAGTGCGCACCACTTTTTGCAAATGCAGTCGCTCAATACCCAACACGCGCTGTTCCCGATCGTGCAGGGGTCTGTCTTCGGAGACCTCCGCCGCGAGTGCGCGGAGCGCTTGGTTGAGCTCGATTCCGATGGATTTGCGGTCGGCGGCCTATCCGTCGGCGAGCCGCGCCCGCTCAGCCTCGAAATGGTGGAGGCTTCTGAACCGCACCTTCCCAAAGACCGTCCGCGCTATGCCATGGGCGTCGGCATGCCTGAAGAACTCGCCGAGTACATAGCCCGCGGCATCGACATGATGGATTGCGTGCTGCCTTCCCGAAATGCCCGCAATGGGTGCCTATTCACGTCTCAAGGGAAGCTGATCATCAAGCACGCCCGCTTTAAAGAAGACCCCCGCCCCATTGACGAAAACTGCGCCTGCTATACCTGCAGAAACCATTCGCGTTCCTATTTGCGCCATTTATTTCAGGCGGGTGAGATTCTGTACGCATCCCTGGCGACACGGCACAACATTCGCCGCTACCTTGACATAATGGGTGAGATAAGGCACGCTATCCAATTGGACGCATTCCCGGAATATCTAAAGCGCGTGCGCAGCGCGCCATCGGAGCCCGAGTGATGCGGTTCGAGTTGTTAGCGTAAGGTGTTCACAGAGTTGCTTCTCACAGTTCTTCTACAATCCCTAATGTCGCCAAATTCGCTGCTGGGCATGGCGCCCTTCGTGTTAATCGGGGCCATTTTTTATGTCCTCATTTTTCTGCCTATGCAAAAGCAGAAAAAACAGCAGCAAAAAATGCTTAACGAGCTCAAGTCCGGTGATGTCGTCGTAACCAACGGCGGTATCGTCGGAACCATTACGGCGATTGACAGCGACACTCTGATCATCCGCGTCAAGCCCGATAACCTGAAATTGCAATTCACGCGCGCCGCCGTGCAGGGCATGGTGACGGCAGACGCCGCCAAGCAATAAGCCAAAATACATAGCAAGAGGATTCATGCAACGCCATCTAAAAGTTAAGACTGCCGTCATCGTTGTGACGATTCTGGTGTGCCTGTTCGGCATAATCGGATTGCCCAAATCCAAGGCCGAGCTTGAAAGCAACCTTCGGCACAACATTCGCTTAGGGCTCGATCTCCGCGGCGGGAGCCATTTGATCTTGCAGGTGCAGGTGCAGGACGCCGCGAAAGTTACCGCCGACCATGCTATCGAGGGTATTAAGACCGAACTTGGCAAGGCTTCCATCGACTACTCGGGAATCGACCGTACCGACCCGGCGAGTATCGAGCAGACTAATTCGATTCAGATCAACATTCACGGCATTAATGCCCAGAAAACCGGCCAGTTCCGCAGCTTAATGACTGAGCGCTTCCCGGTGTGGACCCTCACGCCGGTCAATGGCACGGACTATCGCTTGAACATGAAGCCCAGTGAACTGGTGGATCTGAAACGCCGCACCGTGCAGCAATCTATTGAAACGATCAGCACGCGCGTGAACGCGCTTGGCCTCACTGAGCCGGTGGTGCAGCAGCATGGTCGGTCCGATTCCGAATACGAAATTCTGGTTCAGTTGCCCGGCGTGGACGATCCCGCGCGCGTGAAAGACATCATCGGACAGGCCGCGCAGCTTGAAGTGGTCGAAGTGAAGGAAGGGCCTTTCGGCTCCGTGGATCAGGCGCTTGCGCAGAAGGGCGGCGTGCTGCCGCTCAATACCCGGCTTCTGCCTTACGCTCGCGGCGAAGCTGGCGCGAATGTCTACCTGGTTTCGAAATCGCCCGTCATCACCGGCGAAGATCTGCGTAATGCGCGTCCCGCACAGGGTGAATTAGGCAAATGGGAAGCTTCGTTTACGCTGTCGCAGGATGGCGCTCGCCGTTTTGAGAATTTTACCGGGGCGAATATCGGCAATCGTTTAGCGGTGGTGCTCGACAATCAGATTCGCAGCGTGGCGACTATCAACGCCAAGATCGGCGACTCGGGCCGCATCACCGGTCTGGCCGGTGAGCAGGAGGCTTCCGATTTATCGCTGGTCATGCGTTCCGGATCGCTTCCCGCGGGAATTCAATATCTGGAAGAGCGGACCGTGGGGCCGTCCTTAGGCGCCGATTCAATCCGTGAAGGCATCATCGCCGGACTGGCGGGACTCGCCGCGGTGATCATTGTGATGTTGGTTTACTATCGCAAAAGCGGCATCAACGCGGTACTAGCCCTAATTCTGAACACAATCATCCTAGTGGCTGCGCTCTCTTATTTCAATGCAGTTCTCACGCTGCCGGGAATCGCGGGCGTCATTTTGACTATTGGTATGGCGGTCGACAGCAATGTGCTGATTTTCGAGCGTATCCGCGAAGAGCTGCACGCGGGAAAGGCCATCATCTCCGCGGTTGACGCGGGTTTCGGTAAAGCCTGGTGGACCATTGTAGATACGCACGTGACCACCATTGTTTCGTGCCTATTCCTGTTTTTGTTTGGAACCGGACCGGTTAAAGGCTTTGCCGTGACACTGGTGATCGGCCTGATCGCCAACGTCTTCACGGCCGTTTTTGTTTCCAAGACCATCTTTGAATACGAGCTTTCCGGCAAGACGCAATTGAAGGAGTTGAGTATTTGACGGCTGCATATGATAGCTTTTGTACCTTGGGAACTATGGGATTGAAGCCGGTGTCTATACAATGGACAGCACCATGCAGCCGGCGATTTGAACATCTGCGGATAGAGTCGCAGCGGGGCAGGCAGTAATCGATGGAATTATTCAGAAACACAAATTATGATTTTTTGGGCAAGAAATGGCCCTTTATTATTGCGTCGCTGGTCCTGAGCGTGGCTGGCTTGGCGAGTCTGGCCCTGAAGGGTGGACCCCGCTATGGAATCGATTTCAAGGGCGGAACACTCATGACCGTGAAGTTCCAAGGCCCGCCGCCGGAAGATCAGATTCGGTCGGCGATTGGGAAACGTATTAAGGGCGAGGCGACAGTTCAGAACTTTGTGGGCGGCGCCAATGAAGTTTCGATTGGAACTGAAGGGGCTGACGACAAGGCGCTGAATGAGAATCGCCGGATTGTTCTTGACACCCTCCAGAACACTTTTGGGCAGCCCGCCAGCGGCAAGCTCGATTTCAACAATACCAGTGAGGGCACGCTTACCGACCGTTTGCGCGATCCGCTCCTGAAGAATGGCGTGGCCCTCTCGGATGCGCAACTGCAGACACTGGCGGGCGAGATGCTGGGTTTCCGCAACACACCGCCGCGGTCCGGTTTGATTTCCAGTTTCGACCAGCTTTCCGGCGTCCCGGGGGTCACTTCCGCGGTTGTCAATACATTGAAGCAGGAAAGCTATCTGGCTCCTTTTGCACTTCGAGGCACTGAGGTGGTCGGTCCGAAGGTGGGCGCGGACTTGCGTCAAAAAGCAATTCTCGCTACTTTGTACGCGCTGGCTGGAATGCTGGCCTATATCGCAGTGCGCTTCGAATGGATCTACGGAGTAGCCGCCGTGATTGCCGTTTTTCATGACACCATCATCACTGTCGGGATTTTCTCTTTATTCAATAAAGAAATCTCTCTGACTGTGATCGCGGCGCTTTTGACCCTCGTCGGATACTCCATGAATGATACGATTGTGATCTTTGATCGAATCCGTGAAAATCTTAAGATCAGCCGGCGCGAGACTTTGGAAGAAACCATTAACCGTAGCGTCAACCAAACTTTGGGCCGGACGGTGATGACTAGCGGGCTGACATTTATAACGGTGATCGCGCTGTTTTTATTTGGCGGACCGGTGCTCCATAGCTTTTCCTTTGCCTTAGTTGTAGGTATTATGATTGGGACGTATTCGTCGGTGTTCGTGGCGAGCCCGATCGTGTTGTTTTGGCATAACTTTATCGATAACCGCGGCAAAATGGCTCCAACGCTCGCGGCTCCGGTAGGCGGCGCGGGAAAATCGGTGCGCAAGGTGATTTCGAAGTAGTTGCATTGACCGGTCGAATGGTCCGGGAAAATTGGGGGGAAGAGGGCATCATGTTTGAACAGACATTTGTCGACGGGGTTGGCTCAACCAAGAAAGCCTACACGATTTTCATTTCGTTTGTGGTTCAGCTCCTGGCTATTGGAATCTTGATCGTCATACCGCTGATCTATTTCGATGCGCTGCCGAAAACGCAGCTTTCCACGTTTCTGACGGCCCCGCCTCCTCCGCCGCCCCCTCCGCCGCCTCCTCCCGCGCAGGCCGTGAAGGTGGTAAAGATTATCCCCAAGCAATTCGATATGGGCCGCCTCACCGCTCCCAAGACGATCCCCAAAGAAATCAAGATGATTAAGGAAGAAGACATGCCGCCGCCGTCCACGGGCGGTGTGGTTGGTGGTGTCCCCGGCGGCGTTCCCGGCGGAACCGCGGGCGGCGTCCTCGGCGGAATTATCGGCGGTCTCCCTTCCGCTGCCCCTCCCCCGCCTCCGCCTGTGAAAGAGAAGCCCGTGACGCCGAAGTCCATCCGCGTCGGCGGGAACGTGCAAGCGGCTAACATCCTCCGCCAGCCCAAGCCCATCTATCCCCCGCTTGCCAAGCAGGCGCGCATTCAGGGGACTGTACGCTTTAATGCCGTCATCGGCAAGGACGGCACCATCCAGAATTTGACGCTAGTCGGCGGTCACCCGCTGCTGGTGCAAGCCGCTCAGGAAGCTGTGCGGAATTGGGTATATCGGCCGACCCTTTTGAATGGCGAGCCGGTGGACGTTATCACCACCATTGACGTGAACTTCACCTTGAACCAGTAGATTTTCAATTTCGCAAAAACGATTACTTTTAAGTTCGACACAATTCAACTCGCAGGAGACAAAAAACGATGCTTTTACAATTGCAGGTCTGGGCGCTTTTTCTGTTGCAGGAGGCGGGCCCGCAGTGGGACGCCCGCGGTCTCTGGAACAACATGGGAGCACTCGCGAAGGCGGTAGTTGTGGTGATGTTCATCATGTCCGCATGGTCGATCGGAGTCATGATCGATCGATTGATGGCATACTCTGCCGCTAAGAAACAGTCACGGGCATTCGCTCCGGCAGTTGCCGGCGCGCTGCGCGAGGGCAAACTTGAAGAAGCGATCAAGATCGCCGATCGTTATAAGAAGAGCCATTTGGCCAAAGTGGTTGTCGCGGGCTTACAGGAATTTAACGCGCATCAGAACAGCAACGAGATTTCAGGCGAAGAGATCGACGCTTCCAAGCGCGCGCTCGAGCGCTCTGAAGCCATTGTTCACGCCGAACTGAAACGCGGCGTGTCCAGCTTGGCAACCATCGGATCCACGGCGCCGTTTGTCGGGCTGTTCGGCACCGTAGTCGGCATCATCAATGCGTTCCGCACAATGGCATCGGAGAAAACCCCCGGTATCGGCGCGATCGCCGGTGGCATTTCGGAAGCGCTTGTGACCACCGCTATCGGTCTTTTCGTTGCAGTTCCCGCCGTCTGGATGTATAACTATTTCACCGGCAAGATCGACGGGTTCGACGTCGAGATGGGAAACTCCAGCTCTGAATTGATCGACTACTTCCTAAAACGCTCGCAGGCTAGAGCGGGAATGCGCAAGTAGCCGGGCAACGTCGATCTAGTGAGTTGAATTGCAAAGTTTGTGACGGCCCTTCCGGCACGGGGGGCCGCACAAATCCAGTTGCGAACCAGGGAGAACTGATATGGAATTAAAAAAGGCGCCGCCGCCCGTTTCCGACATTAACGTCACCCCAATGGTCGACGTGATGCTAGTGGTTCTGATTATTTTCATGGTGATCACGCCACTGCTTAATAAGGGCATCACGGTGGATAAGGCTAAAACCCGCAATCCGGTCGTGATGAGCGACGCGGATAAGGAAGATGCGGTAGTCGTCGCGATCACTCGTGACGGCAAGGTATACCTCAGCCCCGGCGTAACCCAGGTGGTGGCGGATCAGTTGCCTCAAAAAGTGAAGGACTTGTTGACCAATAAGACCAACAAGACTGTCTACATTCGGGCCGATGCGCGCGCCAAGTATGAAAAAGTTGAAGAAGTCGTGGATAATCTTCGCGCTGGCGGAGTGGATAGTTTGGGCCTTCTAACCGAGCAAACTATCGAACGCCCAGGCGCCAAGAAACCCGGCGCGGGACTTTAACCCCAGCTTTTTAGAAGTCGGCAGTCAGAGTTCGGAAAATTTCTACAAGGAGCATTTCTTATGGCAATGGCAGTCGGCGGCAGCGGCGGACCGCAATCCAATATCAACATGACGCCCATGATTGATATTCTTCTGGTGTTACTGATCATCTTTATGGCGATCTCGCCGGTCGCGCCTAAGGGCCTGGAAGCGCTCGCGCCCCAACCCCCACCGCCCAATTCGCCGCCGCCCCCGGATAACGACCGCACGGTAGTGATTCAGATTGACGCGCAGAAGCACTGGAAAATCAATCAGGAAGATATCGAACCCGATAAGGTAGGCGACCGCCTCATCGAGATCTTCAAAACCCGCGCCGAGCGCGTGGTTTTCATCAAGGGCGATCCGAATCTTGAGTTTCAGACCATCGCGACCGCGATTGATATCGCGCACGGAGCGAATATCGACAAAGTCGGCCTCATGACGCCCAAGGTGGAGGAAGGCAAGTGATGGTTTACCGCAGGAATAGCGCCCGATTGCTGGCCGGGGCCGGTGCCATTGCGGCGCTCGTCGTGCTCTCGACGGGCTGTCAAAAGCTCAGAGCCCGCGACAACCTGAATAAGGGCGTGCAAGCATTCAAGAGCGCGCAATATTCACAGGCGGTCGATTTCTTCAAGATCGCGGTGGATTTGGACCCGGGGTTTTCAACCGCGCGGCTTTACCTGGCTACGGCGTACATGAACCAATGGATTCCGGGAGCTGAATCTCCAGACAACGACAAGATGGTGAACGCGGCGCTCGATCAGTTCAAGAAGGTGCTGGAAGCAACTCCTAAGGACGAAGTGGCCACGGCGTCGATAGCCTCCATCTATTTCCAGCAAAAGAAGTTCGATGAAGCCGAGGAATGGAATAAGAAGCTGATCGCGCTTAAGGCCGACAGCAAAGAAGCGTATTACACCCTAGGCGTGATAGCGTGGACCCGCTGGATTGGTCCCGACCGCGAAGCCCGCAATTCGTCGAACATGAAACCGGAAGATCCGGGCCCAATCAAGGATGCAAAGAGGCGCGACGCGCTGAAAGTGAAATACATGCCCATGCTCGACCAAGGCATTAGCGATATGCAGAAAGCGCTTCAGATCGATCCCGAGTACGACGACGCCATGGCGTACATGAACCTGTTGATCCGCTACCGCGCCGACTTGGTTGACACCCCCGACGAATATAAGAAGCAGTCCGAGATCGCCGATAACTGGGTGCAGAAGTCGATGGAGACCAAGAAATTGAAAGCCGAGAAGAAAGCCGCGGCTCCCGCGGGCGCCAAATAGTTTTTCGCGTTGCTTGTGATTCGACCCGGCTCGCTGAGGGCCGGGTTTTTTTATGCAGCTTAGCCTTCTGGCAGTCATTTTAGAGGCCGCCAGGCGGGCGGCTTAGAGGATTTCTATGCATTTACCATACCCACCTACCCGAGTTCTCGCAGCTTTGCTGGGCGTCTCGTTGCTCCCCTTCGGCCTCACCTCCGCGCGCGCTCAAACCTGGAACGTGCCCGTCAAGACGCGCCAACTTAAAAATGGGCTGAGAGTTGTGATCTCCGAAGATCATTCCGCCCCAACATTCGGTATCTGCGTTTCTTATGGAATTGGTTTCCGGCTGGAACCGCAAGGACGAACCGGATTCGCGCATCTCTTCGAACACATGATGTTTGAAGGCACGCCGAACGCGCCGAAGGGCACGCTCGATAAAGTCATTGAGGGCGGCGGCGGCAACAACAATGGCGACACTCGCTACGACTTCACCGAATATATCGAGACTGCCCCGGTCTCTGCCCTTGATCCCATTCTTTGGGTTGAAGCCGATCGGATGAAGACTCTCGATTTCTCGCCCGCAAATCTGGAAAACCAGCGCAAGGTCGTCGAGGAGGAAGTACGCGTGAACGTCCTCAATCAGCCCTTCGGCTTTTTTTTCGGTATCGATCTTCCGGGTAAAGCGTTCGACACGTATCCCAACGCTCACAACTTTTATGGCGATTTTGATAATTTAGATGTCGCCCGAATTGAAGACGTCCAGAAATTCTACGAACAGTATTATTCGCCGAACAACGCGGTTCTCGCCATCGTTGGCGACGTGAACGCCGACGAAGTGTTTACGAAGGTGGAAAAGTATTTCGCTGCCATCCCCGCGCGTGCCACTCCGCCCAAGCCTAATCTGGAAGAGCCCCCGCAGACTTCGGAAAGGCGGCTGGTCCAGTCCGACAAACTGGCCAAAGTTCCCGCTATGGCCCTGGGATATCGGATGCCTCCGCGCAACTCTCACGATGCCGTCGTAGCTGCGGTGACGGGCGAGCTACTTCACAACGGCCAAGCGTCTCGCCTGTATCAATATCTTGTAAAAGAAAAGCAGAAAGCCATTTCCGTCGACGGCGGCGTCAACTGGCCGCTCGGGAATCCGTTTGAGTTCAACGGCCCGACGTTGTTAACGTCATTCCTCGTCGCGCCCGCGGGTGCGGCCGAGCAGGATTTGTTAACCGCCTACGATGCCGTCATCGCCAATCTCGTTATGCACGGACCCGCCGAAGCCGAGCTGACGAGAATCCGAGCTAAGATGCGTTCCGATTGGTATGGCCAACTGGAAATCCCCATCACGCTGGCGTCCGCGCTTTCCCATGCGGTATTGTTCGACGGCAAGGCGGATCGCATAAGCACCGTGCCGGACGAAATCGCCAGCGTAACAGCGGACCAGGTTCGCGCCTTTGCGGCTAAATATCTGGTGAAAACGAATCGGACCATCATCTACCGCGTGCCTGCTCCAGCGACGCCCGCTGTGAAAGGGGAATCTAGATGAGTAAATTTTCGAGAGATTTCGCCCTCGCATCGGCCCTCGCGATTATCGCCTCTGGGCCCACTTTCGCCGCGGAAAAATCCACGCCGCTCCCCAAGGACCTCCCGCCGTATGGCCCAACAAAAGCTGCGGCCGCTCCAGCGGTAGTACAGTATAAACTCCCCAATGGCCTCACTGTCTGGCTGATTCCTTCTCCAGGATTTCCGAAAGTTGCCTTGACTGTAGCAGTTCGCGGAGGCTATGCGGCGGACCCTGGTGACCGTCCCGGAATGGCGGATCTCCTTGCCGCCACTCTCAGCCAGGGAACCAAGACTCGCAGCGCCAAACAGTTCGCCGAAGAACTTCAAGCAGCGGGCGGCGACCTCAGCGCTGAAGCTACCTCGGACGCAATCATCATCAACACCGGTGTGTTGAGCTCAAGCGGGGGCACCGCCGTAAACCTGCTTTCCGACCTCATGCGGAATGCCGCCTTTGCCGATGGAGAAGTGGCGATCGCCAAGCGCAATGCAGCTTCCGGGCTTGAAGCCAACGAAGCGGACCCGCAGTTTCTGGCGACCCGCGCGCTTTACCGCGCTCTATTCGGGGCGCACCCTTATTCCGTTACTACGCCGACCCAAGCCTCGATCGCCGAGACCTCCGCCGCCGATCTGCGCAAGCAGTATTTAAATTGTTTTCGTCCCGACCAGTCCGTCCTGGTCATCGCCGGAGGTTTCGATGAAAAGCAAATAGCGGCGGCGATTGTGTCGGCATTCGGTTCCTGGAAGGTTCCTGAATTCGCTCCCATTTCCGCCGCGCCCGTGCCCGATGTGGCTGCCCGCGGCATCGGTGTCCTTGTACCGCGCGCCGATTCCGTTCAGACCGCTTTGTACCTAGGCGCGCTCGGGCCCACCCGCAGCCAGTCGGACTATGCAGCCACGCGCGTCGCAAATGCCATCTACGGTGGAATGTTCGGTTCCCGCCTGGTATCCAACATTCGCGAAGACAAGGGATACAGTTACTCGCCGGACGCCCGCATTGTTCCGAAGCGTCGAGCCGCGGTCATCGGAACTCGTGCCGACGTTCGGAACGCGGTCACCGGAGCCGCTTTCAACGAGATCAACTATGAGCTGAACCGCATGGCGTCCACCGCCCCGCAAGAGGCCGAATTGGAGCGAGCTAAACGGTATTTAGTTGGTTCGCTTGCAATTCAATCGCAGTCCCGCTCAGCTATCAGCCGGTCCCTCGCGAACCTCTGGGTCGACGGGCTCGCTCCTGAGGAATTTTGGACTCAGACCCTAAAACTCGAAGCGGTTTCTGATAAGGACGTGCAATCCGCGGCACGAAAATACTTTTCCGCCTGGAAAATGACGGTGGTCGCCGTGGGAGAAGAGAAGGTCGTTAAGGAAGAACTCGCACCATTTAAACTTGATTTGCGGCAGATGCCCTGAACTCCGCCAGTCCCCGCGTATTTTTTTGCACCAACCCATCATTAAAACTCGTTTACATTTGTTGGCGGGCAGCGTAAACTTCGGGCAAGGTGGGCACGCCCGGAACAATTTCAAAGCCTTGGACCATTCTAGTGGTGGATGACGAACCCGAGGTGCGTAAGCTCGTGAAAGCCATGCTGGCGCGCATGGGTTACCAAGTTCTTCTGGCTGAGAGCGGCGATGAAGCGCTTAAAATTTTCCAAAAGCATCCTGAAATCCACTTGCTCCTGACCGATGTTGTCGCGCCGGGAATGAGCGGGCCGATGCTCGCCGATCAACTAGCCGAGCTTCAGCCTGATTTACGCATTCTGTTCATGTCCGGGTATGACAACTCGCAAGTGGTGCAGCATTACGTGGTGGAGCGCGGTTTCGCCCTGATTCCGAAACCATTTACGAGCGAGGCACTTACTCAAAAAGTAAGTGAAGTGTTGGGCGCGAGGGATCTGCCGTCGGCGTCGGCGGACTGAAACCGCCTTCGCAGTAGACTGGTGAGCGGAGTTCCCGGCTCATCGATGCGTAATTTCGCTTTCCCGCTTTTATCCTTGCTGGCTACTGCGACTCTTCTGTTGAGTGGTTGCGGAGACTCGCAACCGCGTGCGCCGGTTCTCGGACAAGCTTTTGTGGGGCCGGCCGTGTTGAACCTGCGGCAGGAAATCAATCCGCGCTCCCAGACCGTGGCAATCGTGCACCATGGCGACGCCCTCGACATCATCCAGCAGCGCCGCCGCTTCATCAAAGTGCGGACCGCGAGGGGCGTGGAGGGGTGGACAGACGAGCGCATGCTCATGGGCCACTCCGAGGTACAGGATATTCAGCGGAGATCGAAGGAATCGCGCCGCCTCCCGTCGCAAGGCCAGGCATTCACGTACGGCACCTTGAATGTCCACACCGAGCCCGACCGCAGCTCGCCAAGCTTCCTGCAAGTGAATGAAGGCGACCGCGTGGATGTTCTGGGCCACAAGGTTGCGCCCCGTGCTTCCACGGCACCTCACAAGCCGCTGTTGCAGCCGGTTCCCAAGATTCCGCGCAGGCGACCCGAGCCCAAACCGCAGTCTAAAAGTTTCCGCACACCTCCCCCGCCCAAGCCCGCTCCGCCAAAACTGCCCCCCGACTGGCTTGAGATTTCGCAATCGCGGCGTCCGCCGGAGACGCCCGAACCCGATTCTAGAAAAGCAGCTCAGTCCAAAGAGCCCGTCCCGATGGACGATTGGACGCTGATCCGCCTGAAATCGGGACAGACCGGCTGGGTTCTTACAGGTCGTATCTTCCTGGCCATTCCCGATGAGGTCGCGCAGTATGCAGAGGGCCGTCGCATCACTTCTTATTTCTCGCTGGGAAAAATTCGTGATGGCGATGGGGAGAAGGACATCTGGCTCTGGACCACCGTCAGCGGGCTGACGATGCCCTACGATTTCGAGAGCTTTCGTGTTTTTGTGTGGAGCTTGCGGCACCATCGCTACGAAACCGCGTACATTCAGCGCAAAGTGCAAGGCTTCTACCCGGTGCTGCTCGAGAAAGGCGACCCGCTGTCGGGATTTTCCTTATGCCTCGCGACGGAAGACGGTAAGCCCCTGCGCCAGTCGTTCCGGATGGTCGAAAACCTGGTCAGAGCGGGAGGCCAGAAGCCCTGCACCGAAGAAGACGCGGCCGCCCCTGAAGTGGTTGATACCGATGCCGCGCGCGCTTCCGAAAAAGAGCCGGAACAGTTCACCGAGCGAATGAAAAAGCGGCTGGGCACATTGCGTCAAAAATTCCTAAAAAAATAGCTGTATTAAAAAGCATTTAACTCGGCAACCGCGGTTGCCACTTGGCGCGTATGGAGAAGTGAGATGAATAAAAAGCTGGTTCTGGCGATTGCGATGGCGGCGTTATTCTTGTCAGGGTGTGTTACTACACGGATCGGGCGCATCACCCAAGACCCTCTCCGATATCGCAACCGCACTGTGCACGTGGAAGGCGCTGTCACAAATTCCTTCGGTGCCGTGTTTGTAGGCGGATATCAGGTAGATGATGGAACTGGCCGGATATTGGTGCTCTCCACCCGCGGGGTGCCGCGTAAAGGCACGCGCGTGAATGTGTCTGGCAGAGTTGTGAACGGTATCACTCTTGGCGGGCGCGCATTCGGCACCGCTATTGAGGAACGCAATCATCACGACCGCTGGTAAAGCGATTTAAATCTTGCTGACAGCTACGCGTTCGTCGGCCTTATCGGCTGGCTCGGATTTGGTTTCGCGCCGCTCCGGGTTCCGCGAGGCGCGCCCTATCCCCGTATAGTCGAAGCCAGCCTTACGTGCGGTCTCCGGGTCGAAGAGGTTCCGGCCATCCACCATTACGGGGCGTGCCATTCGCCGAACAATTTCCCCTAGATCCAGATTTCGGTATTCGGGCCACTCCGTGACCAGCACCACGGCATCGGCCTTCTCGAACATTACCATCGGATCGTCACAATAGGAGATGTTCAAATTCGGGTGTTGTTGCCGGCATGCATGCATGGCGATCGGATCGTGCGCCCGGACACGGGCGCCCATTTGCAGCAGCCGTTCGGCGATTTGCAAACTCGGGGCGTCGCGAAGATCGTCGGTGTTCGGCTTGAACGCCAGCCCTAACAGAGCGATCGTGCGCCCCTTCAGGATGTATAACTTGTCTTGCAGTTTTTGAATGACCAACTGGCGCTGTAGCCGGTTCACCGCCAGCGAAGCTTCGAGCAGCCGGGCTTGATATCCGTATTCACCCGCAATGTGCAGCAGCGACTGAACGTCTTTTCCGAAGCAGCTTCCGCCCCAGCCGATCCCGGAATTCAAAAAGCTGAGACCTATGCGCGAATCGAGGCCGATTCCAGTCATCACCTCCGGCGCATCCGCTCCCACTTTTTCGCAAATATTCGCGATTTCGTTCGAGAATCCGATCTTCATCGCGAGGAATGCATTTGCGGCATACTTAATCATCTCCGCGCTGGTTAGGCTGGTCGTGACCACCGGAACTGTTTTCATCCACGCGGGGCGCGGTGAAAAGTCAGGCGGGGTGAATTTCTGTTCCACCAGAGGACGGTAAAGCTCGCGTAGTACGCGAATGGTTTGCGAATCCTGCGCACCGAGCACAATGCGATCCGGGAAAAGCGAATCGTAAATTGCCGAGCCTTCCCGCAAAAACTCCGGGTTGCTGGCCACACCGAATCCGACTTTCACATGATTCTCTGGATGCCGTTCGCGAATGCCTTCGCTAACCAGAGCCTCCACTAGATTTCCGCACCCCACCGGCACCGTCGACTTGTTGACCACGACGCGATAGCGCGTGCCGTCCATACTCGCACCCACGCTCCGGGCGGCGGCTTCCAGATAAATCAAGTTCGCTTCGCCTGAGGGCAGCGGCGGCGTTCCCACCGCGATGAATATGACGTCGCTCTCTGCAACGGCGGACGCCAGCTCAGTAGTGAAATCGACGCCTCCATTTGCCTGGGCAAGCGGCAGCAGCCGGTCTAGGTACGGTTCATAAATCGGAATGTCGCCCGCGCGCAGCCGGGCCACTTTGCTTTCGTCGGTATCGACGCACGTGACTCGATGACCCAAGTAGGCCAGGCAAACACCTGTTACCGTACCGACGTAGCCTGTTCCAATGACTGTAACCCGCATGGTGAAGTCTTGATTATAACTCACCCATCGCCGCGCTCCGTTATAACCAGTACCCAGTCCAAGTGCTTACAACTAAAAAGAAAGCAGCGGTAGAAGCACCCGATCCAGCTCGTCGTCCGTGAACGCACTGAGGTGAACGTTCTTGTTCAGCGTCCACAGTTCCACATGCTCCAAAGATCTCCCCGGATCCACGTGAGTAATCGGACCCAGAGTCTCCAGTTCCAGCATGTCGTTTCGCGTGAACATTTCAAACGAGCAGCCCATGTCGGGATAGGTCTTGCCGATTTCGCCGCGGCTGCGCTTGATGAATAAGTCGCTGCCCAGCGAATAAGCCGCCCACGTGTGCTCATTGAAGTGGCCAATTTTATTTGGCGTGGCGTTCTTTGGATCTTGTCGCAGCGCCAGATATTTCTTGCCTAAGATGAGGCGCGAATCCGTCAGATCGGTGAACGCCCACATCACCAGCGGATTAGTCGGAGGGAGCACATCCGGATGTTTGCCGCGCGGTGGAAACCCGGTGATGCCAACCCCGTTTTGCGCCATCATCGTTAGCGACCACGGCGCCACTTCAATGCTCCACGCCAGAGTATTTTTCAACCGGTGCAGCACTTCCACGTGCGACCCGCTTGCCGCCAGCTTGACGACGATCTGCTTCTGCAAGCCAGTGGTCGGCTCAATGGGCTCGGTGGCTTCGAGTGTGTCGCCATTGATCTCGATATGAACCGGCCCGTTATCCGGCGCATAGGTGCGCGGCTGCTGTTCAGGCGCGGCCCAGATGCGATGCCCGCCCCGCAGCACCCATTCCGGTTCGCCCGACTTGCCTAGGGTTTCCTCATATTCCTTGAAAACATTCTGGCCGCCCACGAAGCCGTACCGCATAATGCGCGGCCCCACGTCGCTTGTGACGATCAACTCCACTTCGCCATTGGTGATTCGGTAACAATTCGGCCAGCCTTGCCAGGCCACTTTCTCAATTTTCACGGCAGCATGCGCGGTCATAAGACAGAAGATTGCAAAGACTCCAGTTCTCCACATCGGATGTTACTGTATCAAGTTTATTGCGCGTGAGAGAATGAGAAAAGTGGAAGCCACCAAGAGGAACGTAAAAGTTCGCGTGCCCCGCGAAGCGCGCTTAGTTCGTTTTTTCCTCCGGCCCAGCGGCAAAATCCTGCTTGTTTCACTTGCGCTAGTGGCCGTCATTGCTGTTTTTACCGTTTCGTTTTTCTGGGTGAAATATTCACGGTTGATCGATCAGAAATTGAAGGGCGGCCCCTTTGCCACCACGTCACGGGTCTATTCCTCCCCCATGATTGCGGCGGTCGGCGACCCCGCCAATCCAGCCGAAATTGTGGCCCAATTGCGCCGCAGCGGCTATACCGAATCGCGCGGCAATCGCGTCGGATATTACAACCTGCGCGCGGATTCCATCGAAATCTTCCCCGGCCCCGAGAGCTATGCCGATCAGGAAGAAGGCGTGCTTAAGTTTGCCGGAGGAAGGATCTCGCGGATTGTTTCTCTTCGGGACAATACCGACCGCCCCCAGCTTCAACTCGAACCGCAGCTTATCACCAACATGTACGACCGCAATCGCGAAAAGCGGCGTCTGGTGCAGTTTGCCGATATCCCGCCGATGCTCGTCCAAGCTATTCTTTCCGCCGAGGACAAGCGCTTTTTCCAGCATGCCGGTTTCGACCCGGTGGGCATTGTTCGCGCCGCCTATATCGACTTAAAAGGCGGTCATAAAGAGCAGGGTGCCTCCACGCTCAGCATGCAGCTCGCGAAAAATATGTGGCTTGCGCCAGAGCGAACCTGGAAGCGCAAAGCTTCTGAGTTGATGATCACGCTGCAGCTCGAACAAAAACTTTCCAAACAGCAGATTTTCGAATTCTACTGCAATGAGATGGATCTCGGGCGTCGCGGCAGCTTCACCATCCGCGGCTTTGGCGAAGCAGCCCAGGCGTATTTTGGCAAGGATCTGCACGCGCTTACCATCGGGGAGGATGCGCTTTTGGCTGGCATGCTCAAGGGTGCCAGCTATTACAACCCCATCCGCCATCCGGACCGCGCCACGCAGCGCCGCAATCTGGTGCTGTCGTTGATGCGGCAGAACGATTACATCGGCGATCGCGACTATGCCGTCGAAAGTGAGAAGCCCATCAAGATCGCGCCCAACGGCGCTGAATCGAGCGACGCTCCCTATTTCGTCGATATGGTGAACGACGAATTGCAGACCCGGTTTCAAGATACCGATTTCCAGGCGCAGTCGTACCGCATTTACACCACTCTCGATCTGAATCTGCAGCGTGCCGCTAACGACGCCGTCAAGGCAGGCATGCAGCAGGTCGACGATCTGTTGCGCAAGCAGAAGAAGCGCAAGGGCGCCGCCGATTTTGTCGAGCCACAGGTCGCCTTGATTGCCCTCGATCCGCACACCGGAGCGATTAGAGCCGTTGTCGGCGGACGTAATTACGGTGCCAGCCAGCTCAACCATATTGTGTCCCAACGGCAGCCCGGCTCCATCTTCAAGCCATTCGTTTATGCCGCCGCAATGAATACCGCCATCAATGGCGGTTCGCGCACGCTCACTCCGGCTTCCACCGTGGTCGACGAACCCACCACTTTCTGGTTCGACAACAAGCCTTACGAACCCGGCAATTTTAAGCATGAGTATCACGGCGTCACCACCCTCCGCAATGCGCTGGCCAAATCGATGAACATCGCCACCGTAAAGGTCGCCGAGATGGTGGGCTACAACACTGTCGTCAATCTCGCGCGAAAGGCCGGCATTAACGAAAACGTGCGCGCCACTCCCGCTATAGCGCTCGGAGCCTATGAAGCCACTCCCATCGAGATGGCCGGGGCGTACACCGTCTACGCCAACCATGGCAGCTATGTAAAGCCGGATTTCCTGGCCCAGGTTAAAGAACAGAAGGGCACGGTAATGTACGATAGCCAGCCCGAGACACACCAGGTTCTCGATCCCCGCGTGAATTATTTAATGGTGAGCATGCTCGAAGAAGTGATGCGCAGCGGCACTGCGGCTGGTGTCCGCGGACGCGGTTTCAAAGTCCCGGCGGCTGGCAAAACCGGGACCTCCCACGATGGCTGGTTTGCCGGATTCACTTCCGAGCTGCTGTGCATTGTATGGGTCGGCTTCGACGACAACCGTGAGCTCAATCTCGAAGGCGCTCACTCAGCCCTCCCTATTTGGACCGAATTCATGAAGCGCGCATTGCAGCTTCGTGAGTATCGCAACGTGAAGCCCTTCGCCGCCCCGGATGGCATCGTGACCATACAAATCGATCCCGAATCGGGCATGCCAGCGACGCCGTTCTGTCCGGCCACGCGACAAGAGGTTTTCATTGCCGGCACTGAGCCCGTCGGCACCTGCCCGTTGCACGGGGGTACCGGTACTTCCGATTCCACCAACGTCACTGGATGGGATGTGCCCGGTACCGGCCAGCCTGCCGATCCGTCGCAGGTTCCCCCGCGCCGCCGGCCATCGCCTCAAACTGGCGATCCCGGAGCCGCCCCGACCACCAATTACGCGCCACCGCAAGCACAACAGATCGATATGCCGATAACGCCGCCGAGCCAGGTGCCGGGTCCGCCGAAGAAGAAGGGCTTCTGGCACCGCTTGGTCGGAAAGGGATAGTTGCATCTCTCTCTAGAAGTGGTTAAATAGGTAAACAAGAGGGGAGGCCAAAATGGTTTCCATTCATTTTTCGTCAATATTTGCGATCGGACTGGCACTGGGGGCGTTGGTAAGCGGCGCTGAAATACCACCTGATACCAGTCCCGTTCCACAACTGACTCCTGAGCGCCGCGGCGACATTTTGATGGCTCGCAAAATGTTTCGTGAGGCCATCGACTTATATAAGGAAGGCCCCGACTCGGCCGTCACCTGGAATAAGGTTGGCATCGCCTATCATCAGTTGCTCGATATTGTCGACGCCAAGAAAAACTACGAACACGCCTTGAAACTGCGGCCAGATTATTCCGAAGCGGTCAACAATCTGGGAACGGTCTTTTACGCGCAGAAAAGTTACCGCCGCGCCATCAAGCAATATAAGAAGGCGCTGGTGCTTGCCCCCAAGTCGGCATCCATTTACAGCAACCTGGGCACCGCGTACTTCGCGCGCAAGAATTACAAAGAGGCCGCCGACGCCTATGAAACCGCATTGTCACTCGATCCCGAAGTTTTTGAGCACCGGTCGGCTTACGGAATTCTGCTGCAGGAGCGCAACGTCAACGAGCGCGCCAAATTTCACTATTACCTCGCCAAGACGTACGCCAAGGCAGGCGTGAACGATCGCGCGTTGCTCTACCTGCGAAAAGCGCTTGAAGAGGGATTCACTGAAAAGAAAAAGCTCATGCAAGACTCCGAATTTACTTTGCTTCGAACCACCGCGGAGTTCCAGCAACTGCTGACTCTGGACCCGCGTGTACTTTAGACCGGCGGCGGTCTGCACCGCGTGAGTTGCCGAGCCCTCCTTACTTTCGCCGGATTTCTCATCCTCGCGGCGTGTAGTTCAAAGCAGGCGGAAGTTCCGCGTCGGCTCGCCGTTCTCCGCTTTGAAAATCTCACTGGCAATCCGAGCTTGGAATGGATGGCGCGCGCCGCCAGCGAAGTTTTAGGCGCTGAGCTTTCGGGATCGTCGCGATATTCGATCGTCTCCTCACAAGGGTTACATCGCGTCGGTAACGCTTTTGGCCCCAGGCCGTTAGCCGCTCCCGGCATCTCGGCTGAGCTTGATGCCGCGCTGCTGGCCGGTGCGCACGCCACCATCACCGGCTACATCGGGCAGAGCGGTGGGCAACTACGCGTGAGCGCTTCGGAACAAAATGCAGCCACGGGCAAGATGATCGCGATGGAGTCCGCCAGCGGCCCCATCTCCGGTGGAATCACTCCGCTGCTGGATCGGATCGCGAAGAAGTTCGGGGGCCAAACGCGGGCATACTCGACTCGTAATGAGCAAGCGCTGGCTGCATTCGCGCAGGCACTGGAACTACCCCCTGCCGAATCGGGTGCCGCATATGAGCGCGCCACCGCGGCAGATCCAAATTTCGGAGCGGCTTGGGTTGGTGCCGTTCGCGCCGCTGCCGCGCGTCAGGATCGCGCGTCCGAAGAGCGCGTCCTGGCCGAAGCGAAGGTGCGCGGCGCCGGCATCGACGAATTGAATCGCGCGTATCTCGATCTGGATGAGGCTGCCTTGAAGAGCCCGGATCTGCGCAACCTCCGCGATGCGCTCGCCCACATCGCGCGGCTGACTCCGAACGATGCCAACAACACCCGCGCGCTCGCCGATTCCGAAATGGCCGGCAAACATTTCCCCGATGCGATTTCGCATTATCAAAGAGCGCTCGAATTGCAGCCCCGTGAATCCGGGCTGTGGAATTCGCTCGGTTATGCGCAGTTGTTCAACGGCGACGACTCGGGTGCGATCAAATCATTCTCCGAATATCAGCGGCTGCTCCCAGGGCAAGCCAATCCGCTCGATTGCATCGGCGATGCTCATTATCGATTCGGACGTTTCGATCAGGCTGAAAACTACTATCTGCAAGCGTTCGCGAAAGATGCCGCGTTTCAGGAAGGTGCCGATCTCTACAAAGCCGCACAGGCTCGCCGCATGACCGGTGACGTGGATGGAGCGACGAAATTGTTTGACCGGTTCGCCTTGCCGCGGCGCTCCCCAGCCAATCTAATCGATCTATTGCGGGCCGAGTGGACTTACTCAGTCGGCGACGTACAAACCGCGCGGCAGCAGATCGCGCAATTTGCCGAAAGAACGCTAATTCCTCCGCAATGGCGCGCGCAGGCGTTGGCTGAGGCGGCGATGTGGGATCTGATCGCGGGAGATCGCGACGCCGCATTGCGGCATTCGCAGAATACTCCCGGACTTATTCGCAAAATCGTCACCGGTGAAACCGAGAACGATCCGCATGCCGATGCGTTCCGCCTTCTGCTAACGAAGGGCTTCGCGGCCGCCGCCCCCATTTGGAAAACGATCGTCGATGAGTCGCCCGCGACCCAAGCCGAGCCTCCGGTGCTCTACGCCTGGGCGCTCGTCGAGACGGGAAGGGAGCTGGAAGCGGCCCCGCTGGTTAGCGTGTTCCCGCTTCCCGCGATGACCGTAGGTTCGGGATTGCAAGCCCTCGCATTCCCCCGGATTTTCTATTTGCGCGGCAAAGTCTTTGATAAACAAGGGAAAGCGGCGGAAGCCGCTAAAGCGTCCGCTATTTTCCAAAAACTCTCAGCTACACCTGGGCGCGGAGACTGACAAAGACGGCCCTTCGGGCCACCACATCGGAACCATAATCATGGCCAGTTGTCGTTCGGTCCGGGTCCCCTCCAGCCGCGATCGAGTGAATCACATTCGATGCGCCGGTGTTATACGCCGCGGCGATAGCTTTCAAGTCTGAAATTTGCTTGGCCGCCAAAGAGTCGCGTTTCCCCGCCAGGATTGCAGTTCCACGCTGAATCGATTCTTCCACCTGATCTGAGGTCCAATTGGCACAGAAATCAGGGTCGGTGCGGACATCCACTTGCATAATCCCGAAGCCATGAAAAACACCGCCCTGGAAATCCCCCTTGATGTTGAGTAGATTGGTCTCGCGGCTCGCGATGGCAAGCAGGAACTCTGTGTCGAATTGGTTCGCGGCAGCGGCGTCTTCGAAAAACGGAATCCAACCGTTTGCGGTCGCGTGGTTCAGTTGTCTGCTCAGATCGTGTTCTGTCCAGGTCGGCATGTTGTTATCTTGGAGAAATAACAATATCACGTTCGGCTTTGTCCGCACCAGATAAATATGCGATGCCAGTGACGCCTCGTCGCAGCCGCTTTGCCGGGGTAGTCGTTGGATTCTCCGGGTACTTTTGCCCATCGAATGCCAGCACGGAATAGTAGCCTCCGTGTATTCCGCCGCCAGAGACAAATACAATCAAATCGTTCCAGCCATTCGTCCGATGCGAACTCACAATGATGGGTGCCCTAGTTAGGCTGAGTCTGGATAACAGCCGATACTCCAAGTCGTGCTTTTCCAAAACCAGTGAGGTGCAACCGCCTGACCCGCAGTAATCGGATCCTGGCAGGTATACCAGGACCTCGCGCGCGTTTGCGCCATTAAGGTTAACGAAATTGTAGGCATATGAAAAAGCGTCGCTGCCCAACTCGCGACGCAGCGCCACTTCAAGCGCGGAATCGCGGCTCTTCTCGGGGGACACACTGCGAAGTACGCGAGGTCGCGATGATGTCTGGCCTGCGCCCACGAGTGCCAGCGGAACCAGGAAAATACATATTTTTAAACACCTGTTCAATCCCCCTCCTCCAACGGCTCCATAATCACCTCTGTGGTAATCGCGATTGCCGCCTTTAAACTTCGGTACACCGGACACTTATCCGCATAGAAACCGTGCAGCCGCTCCACCGTTTCGCGCTGCGTCTCATCCGCCTTCAGACGCAACCGCACGTGAATGCGCCGGATCACCATTACGTTGCCTTCCAGTTCGATTTCGCCCACCGCATCGGACCAAAGCTTCCCGCCCGATGCATCGATTTTGCGCGCCTCCAGCGCGCCCCCGAAGGTTCCGGTTAGTCAACCCGCGGCAGCCGCCACAATGTAATCCAAAGTGGTGGCATGGGATTCCAGTACATTCGGCGGAACCTTGTAGTGCTCCGCGACCGCGCCGTGTACTCCAAATATGACGGGCTCAGTTTCAGCCGGAAGATACGCTTTCCGCACCGGCCCTTTCACTCTCTCAATGCGAACTTCGGAACGGTAAACAACGTCTGGCATTACGCCTCCCCTCGATACTCCAGCACCACCAGTGTCACATCATCGGACTGCGGCGCGTTCTCCGTAAACCCGCGAACCGCGCTTTGAATCGCGTCGTGCATCTCCGCGCATGACCCAGCAAGATTCGCCAAAATCACCTCGCGCAGCCGCCGCCTTCCGAAGAAAGCATCCGGCGGCCGCTCGGCTTCCGTTACACCGTCGCTGAAAATAACGATCTTGTCGCCCGCGGATAGCCGCTTTTCTTCCACTTCAAAAACAGTCTCGTCGATCAATCCCACCGGCATCGCCGTGGTCTCTAAATAGCTCAAAGGCCCGTCCAGCGGCACCAACAGAGGCGCGCAATGTCCGGCATTGACGTACCTCAAATGTCCCGCGCGATCCAGCATGGCGTAGAAAATCGTCGCATACTTACCGTCTTCAGTGCGTTCCGTTAGAAAGCGATTGATGCGGTCCATCGTGTCCCCCATCGCGCCCGATCCTTCGGACACCGTCAAAAACGCGCCTTGCAGCAGCGCCGCTAGCAGCGCCGAGCTCACGCCTTTACCGGAAACATCAGCCACCACCGCCGCCCACGTGGAACGCCCCACCGGCAGCACGTCGAAATAATCGCCCCCCACCTGATACGAAGGAATGCTGCTCCCCGCCGCACGAAACCATCCCGATTGCGGCAGCGACTTCGGAAGCAGACTCTGCTGAATATTCCGCGCCAGATTCAGCTCCTCTTCCAACCGCTGCTTCGAGCGTTCCTCTTCCAGTAATCGAGCGTTTTCAAGAATGGTGGATGCTTCCAGAGCCAGCGTTTGCAGCAGCTCGCGATTGCCAGCCGCCAGATCCGACGCGATCCGGCGCGAGTCGATGTAAAGCACGCCCAGCGTATCGTTCGCCGTGGAGAGGACACTCGTCTCGTTCGCATTCACCGCTCGCAAGCGCACCAGCGGAATGCAAACCACGCTCCGCAACTCCAGCCCCACAATGCTATTGGCCGGGCCATCGTCATCGCCATCAACCGCATCGAATGTCATCGAGAGCATATCGCGGCGCTGTTGCAGCGCCCGCTCCAGCAGCCTGCGCGGAACTTGCAAGTCGGATTCGTGAAGTTCGCCGCCATTGCGGTCGCGGGCACACCGCATCTCCAATTCCGCGTCCTGCCGCAAAAAGAGAA